>JBGQGW010000111.1:0-12133 GCA_041497605.1 Terriglobia bacterium
GCAATCGCGCGACAACTGGGTGATTCTGCCGATCACGACGTTCGTGAAGATGTACGGCAACCAGCAATCCGTGCGAATCTGGGTGCGCGCGTCCTCGGCGAACCGCATGGACATCACCACGGACGAAGTGCGGCAAATCTTGCGAGGGCGTCGGCACCTGGCCTACGGGGCGAAAGATGATTTCGTGGTGGAGACGAATCAATCCTTTCTGGCGCTGTGGGCGGGAATCAGCGGCGCGTTCTTCGGCGTCACCGTGGTGATTGCGTCGATTTCGCTGATTGTCGGCGGAATCGTGATCATGAATATCATGCTGGTCTCGGTGACGGAGCGTACGCGCGAAATCGGCCTGCGAAAATCGATTGGGGCGCGGCGCACAGACATCCTGATGCAATTTCTGATCGAATCGTGCACCATCTCGGCGATCGGCGGGCTGTGCGGAGTTTTGCTGGGCGTGCTGCTGGCAAAGGTAGTTTCGTGGACGACCTCGCTGCCCAGCGCGATCGAGTTGTGGTCGGTGCTCGCGGGCCTGCTGGTGGCCACCGGCGTGGGGCTTTTCTTCGGCATTTATCCGGCCTCGCGAGCGGCGCAACTCGATCCGGTGGAGGCGCTCCGTGCTGAATAATTTTCCAAGCGAATTTGCCATAGTGAGGATGCGCGCATGAGCCCAGTTCAACGAAGCAGCCAGTTTCGAGAAGCGGTCGGGCTCGCTATCGATGCCCTGCGCCGCAATCCGCTGCGTTCTTTCCTTACCATTCTGGGTATCGTGATCGGAGTGAGCACGGTGATCGCGATCAGCGCGGTGGTGAGCGGATTGAATTCGAACGTGCTGGGCTCGGTGAAGGATCTTGGCTCGAACAACATCATCTGCTATCGCTTCAACTGGGCCACGCTCGGCCGGCTGCCGGGTTCGGTGATGCAGCGGAAAGAATTGAAGGCCGAGTGGGCCGGCGAAATGGCGCAACTGCCGGGCGTGGAAGCGGCGTCGGCTTCCTTGCGAATTTTTCGTCCGGAGTTCGGCGTGGGCACCAGCTACGTGCGCCGCGGAAATCTTCGCGCGAAAAATGTGATTTTGCAGGGAAATCCTCCCTCGATTCAGCAAATCTTCGATATCGAGCTGTTGGACGGGCGATGGTTCAACGATATCGACCAGGAACACCGCTCGCCGGTGGTGGTGCTGGGGCCGGATACGGCGAAGCTGCTCTTTCCGAATCATGGCGAGAATCCCGTCGGGCAGGAAGTTTTGATCGAAGGACAAGTGTTCACCGTGATCGGCGTCTCAAAGCCCCGCAAGCAGGCGCTGGGCAGCGGCGCGAACCCGGAAGACAACATCGCCATCATGCCGCTTTCGACGATGAACAAGCTGCATCCCGAAACCCGCGACTACGTGCTGTTCATCAAAGCGAGGAGCGCCGAGGCGGTGCCCGCCGTGGTGGATGAGGTTCGCGACCTATTGCGCCGCAAGCGCCACCTGGCGTCGGACAAGCCGGACGACTTCGCCATTTTCACTCCGGACGCGTTTTTGGATTTGTGGAACCAGATTTCGGGCGGAATTTTTGTGGTGATGTTCGCGGTGGGCTCGGTGGCGCTGCTGGTGGGCGGAATCGGCGTGATGAACATCATGCTGGTCAGCGTCACGGAACGCACGCGCGAGATCGGCGTGCGCAAAGCGATTGGCGCGAGACGGCTGAACATTCTGTGGCAGTTTCTGCTGGAGGCCACCACGCTCGCGGGCATTGGCGGATTGATCGGCGTGGTGGTGGGGTCGGCGCTGGGGCTTTCCGTCCGGCTGATTTTTCCCTCGCTGCCCGCCACGATTTCCGTTTTCTGGGTGTTGACCGGCCTCTTCATTTCCGCGCTGATCGGCATTTCGTTCGGCGTGTATCCCGCCTGGAAGGCCTCAAACCTAAGCCCCGTTGAAGCGCTGCGCTACGAGTAACGGAAGTGCATCCAACCGATTCCGCCCTCGACAACGAGCTATCGGATGGAATTTGAGCATGCCAAGCCACGCATCGAATTTGCACGAACAATCCCTTCCTGTTACGGACGAAGCGCGAGAGACTCAACTTCCTGACGATCGTTTTGCCGAGGCGTTGCGCGGATTTGGGCCGATCGGGATATTTGCGATTCTTGTGATTCTTGCGGGGGACGCGATGTTTTTGCCGCTTAGCGCGATACTTGTGCTGGTGTGGGCTTGGAGGTCGCGGACGCCTTGGCGGGAGATTGGGTATGTGCGGCCTAAGAGTTGGGTGGGGACCGCGTTGATTGGAATTGTTTTTGGGTGCGCGTTTAAATTGTTGATGAAGATTATTGTGATGCCGCTGCTTGGGGCTGATCCGATCAATCAGGCTTTTCATTTTTTGGCGGGGAACCGGGCCGCGCTGCCGGGAATGCTTTACGCGGTGACGATTGGCGCGGGGTTTGGGGAAGAGACCATGTTCCGGGGGTACATGTTCGAACGGTTTGGGAAGCTGTTCGGGCGTGGCGCTGCTAGCAAGACGGTGACTGTGGTGATCACCTCTGTGTGGTTTGGATTGGCGCACTACTCCGTGCAGGGGCTTGCGGGGACCGAACAGGCTCTGATCACTGGATTGGTGTTTGGGACGATTTTCGCGATTACCGGGCGGATTTGGATGCTGATGGTGGCTCATGCTTCGTTTGATTTGACTGCGGTAGCGATTATTTATTGGGATCTGGAGACTAAGGTGGCGCACCTGGTGTTCAAGTAGCGATCGAATAGAGAACTTTCGTTCCGGAGGTTTACCGCAGAGGCGCAGAGAGCGCCGAGGGACCTGCCAATTGGCGGAGAGATTGGTTGAAGGGGGCGCGGGCTACGCCGCGCTCGGTGATTATGGCGGTGATGTAGCGGGCGGGGGTGACATCGAAGGCGGGATGCGCGGCGCGCACATCGGGGGCCATGCGGATGCCTCGGAGGTGGGTGACTTCTTCGGCGGAACGTTCCTCGATGGGGATGGAGTCTCCAGTGGGAATGGAGAGGTCGAGCGTGGAGATGGGCGCGGCGACGTAGAACGGGACGTTGTTTTCGCGCGCCAAAACGGCCATCGAGTAGGTGCCGATTTTATTTGCGGTGTCGCCATTGGAGGCGATGCGATCGGCGCCGACGATTACCGCTTTGACGTTTTTCGTTTTCAGGAAATGGCCCACCATGTTGTCGGTGATCAGCGTGAGCGGGATGCCGTCTTCGTTTAGCTCCCACGCCGTGAGCCGCGAACCCTGCAGATAGGGCCGCGTCTCCGGCACGAACACTTCGATCTTGCGGCCTTGCTCGACGGCGATGCGAATCACGCCGAGCGCGGTGCCGATGCCGCCGGTGGCCAGCGCGCCGGCGTTGCAATGCGTCATCACGTTTCCGGCGGCGGGCAAAAATTCCGCGCCGAAGCGGCCGATGGCCTCGTCCGCTGCTTCGCGCTCGCGGTGGACTTGCTCCGCTTCGGCCACCAATCCCTGGCGGACGTAATCGAGCGGCTGCGCGGAGCCATTGGCGGCGGCTTCGCGCGATAGCTCCTCGAAGCGGCGAGTCATGCGCTGAATGGCCCAGAAAAGATCAACGGCGGTGGGGCGCGTTTTCGCGAAGGTGTCGCAGATAAGAGCAAATTCCGATTGCAACTCGTCCGGCGTGCGCGCGCTGGAGTGCTTCACTCCGAGCGCAATTCCCATGGCAGCGGCCACGCCAATCGCGGGTGCGCCACGAATCACCATGTCCTTGATTGCGTGGGCCACATCGCGATAGTCCGTATAGGTGTGGTAGACCACTTCGCCGGGCAAGCGAAGTTGGTCGAGCAGGACGATGCCTTCGTTGGTCCAGCGGATTGGTTGGACGTGGTGCAAGGGCCTATCTCCAAGAATTGAGAAGCCCATTCTAACCCATTCCTGCGGGCCGGCGCTTCACTGAGCGATGGGAGGAAGCTTGTGGAAGCCGCTGGTGGCGAAATAGAAAGAAGCGAAGAGGAAAGAATTGTAACTGAGGTGCAGCAGATAACTCGCCAGAACGGTTCCGGTGACGGCGCGGACGTAGGTAAAAAAAATCCCGACCAGGATGAGCAGCACGATTTGTCCCCAGCCGCCCCAGAGCTGCATGGAGTGAAAGCCGCCAAAAATAATCCCGGTGAGCAAGACGCCGCCCCCGATGCCGAGACTGCGCGCCAAGAGCGGATAAAGATATCCGCGAAAGAGAGTTTCTTCCACCAGCGGCGCGATGAAAACGGCCATCACCATCATCATCCAAATGCTGCGGCGATCCTGGAAAAACAGCTCGATCGGCAATTTGGCTCTGGTGCCAACGACGTTGGAAGCGAGGCCGATCAGGAGCGCGAAGACACTTCCCCCCAGCAGGCAAGCCAATACGGCCAGGCGCTGTGATATTCCGCCTGGGAACGGGCGCCAGCCCAGAGTCCGCCAAAGCGGCTTCTGGTAGCGCACACGGATGGTGAAATACAGATAGCCGAACAAGCCCAACCAGATGAGCAAAGTATCCAGGACCGCAAAAAGCGAACTGGTGAACGTCGAGCCTTTCAATTGGGCCAGGGTGATGCCGCGAGCATAAAAGGCCATCACCAGGATTGTGGTGAGAAAAAGATAACTCACCAATCCGAAGGCCATGAAGATTGCGAACTCGGTCCAGCCCCAGGGAGTTTGAATGTCGTCCGGGTATTGCCGCGCCGGCGGGACGATTATCACGGGCGGTTCTGCCGCGGGCGCGCTTTGTGGGAGAAGCGGATCGGTTTCGGGTGCGCTCATTGTTTTTTTCCGTGCCGGCGGCTCCCCTCGAGAAGGGCGGCTGCGAGAAGAGGCATCAAAATTTCGTGATGCCCGGTCAAGGAATAGCCCGCCGACTTTCCGGCAGTTGCCGTCGCGGAACGAGGCGGAAGGGTGGGGCGCCTGACCACATTTTGCAGCGGGCGATAGTGCTGCAGGAAATCGAAATTCGCCGTGGTGATTGGGCTCAGCGGAGTGCCCAAATTGCGCGCCACGGTGACCGCCTTCAGAAATACTTCCGGCAACAACACCGCTGATCCCCAGTTTAGATAGATGCCGCCGGGGTGCATTCGTTTCACCAGGCTGCAGAACAAGCGGAAATCGTGGTGGGTGGCGGCGCCGAGGGCGGCGCCATCGGCGGAACGATGCATGTGCGGGATGTCCGTTCCGATGGCCAGGTGCACGGTCACCGGAATCCGAGCGAGGTAAGCATAGATGAGGACGCTGGCATCGGGAAATTTCGGACGCAGGCGGCCACTCGTCAGCAACTTGCCCGCCGCTTCGCCGAGTCCGATGCCGCTGCGCTGCGCGCCTGAGGCCATTTCGTTCAGAAAGAGCCCGGTTTCTTCGGACATGCCGAATTTGCCGCCAGCTAGCTCGGCATCCACGTCCTCCGACGTGCCGCCGACCATTGCAATTTCGAAATCATGCACCAGCGCTGCGCCGTTCATGGCGATTCCGGAAACGAATCCGCGCTTCATCAGATCAATCAGCACCGGCGATAGGCCCACTTTAATTACGTGGCCGCCCATGCCCCAAAGGATTGGTTTGCGTCCCGCGCGGGCGCGCAAGATGGCGGCGGCTACCGAGCGCAAATCTTCGGCGGCGAGGATTCGCGGCAGGGAATCGAGGAAAGCGGCAAAGCCTGCGCCGGGCCGGAGCGGCTTCGAGAACTGCTTCACGTGCACTTTGCTCGGACGGCTTGCGAGCGGATAGGTGTGCAGTTTTTCGAAGCTGAGCGGATCGATGTTGTAGATGCTCTTGGTCACGGAGTGAGTGTGATCTTCGCGCACAGCACTTTACTGGGAGAAGGCAGGCGCATGCAAGCGCGTGTGCGGCGCTTGCGGCCGGTGCAGAAAACCTCCCGTTCAGTCGGCGGAAACCGGCAAATTCGGGGCCCTACGTCCGAATGGCAGCGACAGCACTCGATGTCTTATTACAGTGGCCGCCATTGGCGGCGTGCACGCCATTGCTGCCATTGAGGCTGAGCGCGTGGGCGAGCACCTGGCCCGTGTAGGACTTCTTCACTCGCGCCACTTGTTCCGGAGTGCCCTGGGCGACGATTCGTCCGCCCTCGCCGCCGCCTTCGGGGCCGAGGTCGATGATCCAGTCCGCTTGTTTGATCACGTCCAGGTGGTGTTCGATGATGAGAACCGAATTGCCCAAATCCACCAGGCGGTTCAGCACGTCGAGCAGCTTCTTCACATCGTCGAAGTGCAGGCCGGTGGTGGGCTCATCCAGAATGTAAAGTGTGCGGCCCGTCTGGCGCTTGGATAATTCGCGCGCCAGCTTGATGCGCTGTGCTTCGCCGCCGGAAAGCGTGGTAGCCGATTGGCCCAGTTGCACGTAGCCGAGGCCGACATCCACCAGCGTTTGCAGCTTCTGCTGAATTTGGGGGATATTTTCGAGCACCCGCAGGGCATCCTCGATGGGCATGTCGAGCAAGCCGGAAACGGAGTGTCCTTTGTAACGCACGGCGAGCGTTTCGGCGTTGTAGCGGCGGCCGCGGCAGACTTCGCACATCACATACACATCCGGCAGGAAATTCATTTCGATGCGGCGCAAGCCGCCGCCCTGGCAGGCTTCGCAGCGCCCGCCCTTCACATTGAAACTGAAACGGCCGGGCTTGTAACCGCGCTCGCGCGATTCGGGCAGCATGGCGAATAGCTCGCGAATCGGCGCGAAGACTCCGGTATACGTTGCGGGATTCGAGCGCGGCGTGCGGCCGATGGGGGCCTGGTCAATCTCGATCACCTTGTCGATGTGCTCGAGGCCGGTGATGGAACGGTGCTCGCCGGGCTGTTCCATCGAGCGATACAGCTTGCCGGCCAGCGCGCGGTAAAGAATGTCGTTTACTAGAGTTGATTTTCCGGATCCGGAGACTCCGGTCACCAGAAGCAGCAGTCCGAGCGGAACGGTGACGTCGATACTTTTCAGATTATTGGCACTGGCGCCGAGGATGGTGATGGCCTTTCCGTTGGGGCTACGGCGTTTTGGCGGAACCGGAATCTTCAGCATTCCGGCGAGATATTGGCCCGTCAGCGAAGCGGGATTCGAAGCGATATCGCCAGGAGTTCCCGCGGCGACCAGATACCCGCCGGCGTTGCCCGCACCCGGGCCGAGGTCGACGACGTAATTGGCGCGGCGAATCGTTTCTTCATCATGTTCGACAACTAGTACGGTGTTGCCGAGATCGCGCAGCGTTTCCAGGGTGCCGATCAAGCGGTCATTGTCGCGCGCATGCAGGCCGATGGAAGGCTCGTCCAGCACGTAGAGGACGCCGCGCAACCGCGATCCGATCTGCGTGGCGAGACGGATGCGCTGCGCTTCACCGCCGGAAAGAGTGGACGCGGAACGATTGAGCGTGAGATAGCCCAGGCCGACGGCGAGAAGAAACTCGAGACGCTCGGTGACTTCATCGAGAGCGCGCCCCGCAATTTCCCGCTGCCGGGACGTGATCTGCGTGCCGATTTTCTTCGCGGCCTCTCGCGCTTCGGAGATGGGCAACGCCGTGAAATCCGCCACAGACCAACCCGCGACTTTTACCGCGAGGCTTTCGGGGCGCAATCGTTTTTCGCGGCATACCGCGCACGGCGCTGGGGACATGTACTGCGTCAGCCATTCGCGATAGGTATCGGATGTGGCTTCTTCGAAGCTCTGATCGAGGTAGCCAAGAACGCCCTGAAAGAACACCAGTTTTGGCGCCGGTCCCTCGGCCGAATTGCCATGGAGGATCAAATTCTGGGTGCGTCGCGGCAGCTTTTCGAAGGGAACGCTCAGGTCGAACTTGTGAGCGAAAGCCGCAAGCTTCAGGGTGCGCTGCAAAAATGACGAGCCCGACCCAGGCCCCAGGCCGCCTTCGAACAGCGGCTTCGACCAATCGGAAATCACTCTCGCCGGATCAAACGTGTATTTCGATCCGAGTCCATGGCATTCGGGGCAAGCGCCATACGGCGAATTGAAGCTGAACGAACGGGGTTCGAGCTGCGGAACGGAAATTCCGCAATCGGGGCAGGCCAGTTTCTCGGAATAAACCTGCTCCGTCCCGCCCACTACCGAGACGGTGACGAGACCAGAGGTGAGCTTGAGCGCCGTTTCGATGGATTGTTCGAGACGCTGGGCGATTCCGCTCTTGAGCAGCAGGCGGTCAATCACAATTTCGATGGTGTGGTTTTTGCGGCGGTCGAGCTTTGGCGGATCGTCCAGATTGACCAGGTCGCCGTCGATCCGCGCGCGCAGATAGCCTTCCTTCGCGTACTTCTCGAGATCCTTTCTGTATTCGCCCTTCCGCCCGCGCACGACGGGGGCGAGGATCATGATGCGCTCGTCCGGCTTCAACGCCAGCACCGCCTGCACAATTTGTTCCGTGGATTGCCGGGTGATGGGCTTGCCGCAATTGGGACAATGCGGCGTTCCGATCGAGCTGTAGATCACGCGGAGGTAGTCGTAGATTTCAGTGATCGTGCCGACCGTGGAACGCGGCGAGCGCGTGGTGGTTTTCTGCTCGATGGCAATTGAAGGAGAAAGGCCTTCGACGGAATCCACATCGGGACGTTCCATCTGGTCCAGAAACTGGCGCGCGTAAGTGGAGAGCGACTCGACATAGCGGCGCTGCCCTTCGGCGTACAGCGTGTCGAACGCGAGTGAGGATTTGCCCGATCCCGAAAGGCCGGTGATAACCGTGAGCGTGTTGCGCGGAATCTCCAGGTTAATGTTCTTCAGGTTGTGCTGCCTGGCGCCGCGAATCGTTATCTTCTTGATGCCCATGGTTGAATGGTCCGCCCCACTACAGATGCCCTGACGCACACTGGGCAAAATGCGCCCAGAATAACTCTCCAACATAACAAGCCGGGCAAAGCCGGGTCAACAGAAGAGCGCGAATGCCAGCCATGGCGATGAGCCAAAGGTAGTACTGGTGGGGAATTTTTGCTGGGGGCAATTCCTTTTTACCCGACACAGAAAGTCAAGTTATTGATTTTAATGGCGTTGGCTTTGGTATCGAGCGTGCGTATATAAATATGTCAGAGGGAGGGGAAGCCGAGAATCCCTTTAAGGGGATTGAGGGCTGGGCCGGCTCCCTTCTCTCGACCTCTCCCGCCGCTTTTACCCCAACACCTACCCTCTGTCGGCGGGGGTGTATGCTTGCATTCAGCTCTCCGATTCAAATCATCAAGTTTATTAATGGTTCGCAGCGAGAATGATCCGACAATGATCCTGCCGACTGGGCTAGAATTATCCTTCTGATCCCCAAGAATTGGGGCGTGGTCCAATCGGTAGGACGCCGCACTGTTAATGCGGACGGTGTTGGTTCGAATCCAACCGCCCCAGCCAGACTTCCCGCAGCTTATCCCTTCGTCGTGGGGAAGCCGGCGGCGATCCAGCCTTTCCAGCCGCCATCCATGGAGATGACGTTGGTGTAGCCCATTTTTTGCAGGTTTTCGGCGGCGATGGCGGAACGAAAGCCGCCACCGCAGTAGAGAACGATGGGCGCGCTATGATCGGGAATCGTTTGCTCGATGTCCCGCTCGATGACCCCTTTGCCCAAGTGAATGGCGCCGGGCAGATGTCCCTGGGCCCATTCCAAATCTTCGCGCGTGTCGACCAGAATCAGCTTTTCACCGGCGTCCAGGCGCTTCTTGATCCCGGTAAATTGTTCTTCCTTGATTTTCTTCTTGGCTTCGTTAACGAGCTTTAGAAAACCCGGTGCATGCGCCATGGAATTCTTCTCCTGAGCTTTGGACTGAATCTAGGTTAGCACGGCGAAGGCTTGGGATTCGCAGGCTGCGGCCGCACCTTAAATATCAAATGGAGAAACTGAGCTGCGAGCGAGATCAAAACCGCGGCCTGCGTAGAGTCCAACCGAAATCCCCGAAGCTACTACTGGGGCTTTGCTTCCTTTTCCTTCGGGGCTTCCTTCTTGGCGAAAGAACGAATGTAGTTGATCAAGTTCCAAGTCTGATCGGGCTTCATGCGGTCTTCCTCACCGGGCATGTCACCTTTGCCGTGCATGATGATGTAGAACAGCTCACCGTCGGTAATATCCTTCAGTGCGGCTGGGTCGCGATAGTCTTTCAAAGTCAATTTCATGTCGATGGCCAGATCACCCTTGCCGTCGCCGTCCTTTCCGTGACACATGGCGCATTGCGTGGCGAAAGCATGTTTGCCATCCGCGATCGAAGCAGGGGAAGACTTGACCGGGTTCGGGCGCTTGGCATCTTCCGGCGGAATGGTGAAAGCGGGAGTGGTTCCCTGGGTTTTAGGTTTTTCCTGGCCGATCAGCCGCGCGCTGGCGACGCCGATTAAAGCAAACACACATAGTGCTGCAATCTTTTTCTGCATGGCCCCCTCCGTTCGAACGATCAATCTGGAACGAAATAAGTGCGGAATGATTCTGCGAGCTTATTCTACGCGCACCGGGGCGCACAGGGAAGGCGGGAATAAGATTCGGACTGCGGTGCGGCTGAAAGTAAGGCGCGGGGATGCCAGGCGGAGAACTATCAGGATTTGTCTTGTTCCATATCGCGCCAATTGGGGCCTATTTTGATGTCGACGACGAGCGGAACCAGCAGAGGATGAACTTGTTCCATGGAGGGCTTGACGATCCGGCGCAGGCGCTCGAGTTCTTCCCTGGGACCCTCAAAGAGCAGTTCGTCATGCACCTGCAGGATCATTTTCGTGCGCAATTTTTCCTCGGCGAGCCAGCGATCGACTTCGATCATCGCCAGCTTGATCAGGTCGGCAGCAGAACCTTGCAGAGGGGTATTCATCGCGGTGCGCTCGGCGAAATTGCGCAAGTTCACTTGCGGCGAATTGATTTCCGGGATTGGCCGGATGCGGCCGAAGAGAGTCCTGGTGAAGCCGAGCTTGCGCGTTTCCGCCACCTGGCGGTCGAGATATTCCTTTACGCCGCGATAGCGGTCGAAATAGGCGGCGATGAATTTTGCGGCTTCGCGCTGGTCGATGCCGAGCTGCTGAGCCAGGCCGAACGCCGAGAGCCCATAAATAATTCCGAAGTTGATCACCTTGGCGGCGCGGCGGTGGTCGGGCGTCTGGGCAAACGGAGCGACGCCGAAGACTTCCTGAGCGGTGCGCGAATGGATATCTTCGCCGCGGCGGAAGGCGTCGACCAGGACGGCATCTTCCGAAAAATGCGCGAGCAGGCGAAGTTCGATCTGCGAATAATCCGCGGAGAGAAGCGCGCAGCCCGGGGAAGCGACAAACGCGGCACGAATCTGGCGGCCCAGCTTGGTGCGAATGGGAATATTCTGCAAATTCGGATTCGAAGAACTCAGCCTGCCCGTGGCCGTGCCGGTCTGGCTGAGGCTTGTGTGCAGGCGCCCGCTGCCGGCATGAATCCGTTTCGGCAGAACGTCGGCATAGGTTGATTTCAATTTGGAAATTTCGCGGTATTCCATCACCTTTCGCGGCAGTTCGTGAATTAGCGCCAATTCTTCGAGCACGTCAGCGGCAGTGGAGCGGGCCTTGGCACGGCCCCGGCGCGCCACGGAAAGATTCAGCTTGTCGAAGAGGACTTCGGCCAACTGCTGCGGCGAATTGACGTTGAATTCGAAGCCCGCCAGTTCGTAGATGCGCTGCTCGAGCGCGTGAAGTTCCTTTTCCATCTCCGCGGAGATGGCTTTCAGTCCATGCGGATCGATGCGAACGCCTTCGCGTTCCATGCGCGCGAGGATGGAAGCCAGGGGCAAATCAATTTTTTCATATAAGTCAACCAGGCCCAGAGCTTCCACTTCGGCGCGCAGAATGGGCGCCAGCCGCTGCAGGAAATCGGCACGCTCGCCCGGCGCGCCGGAAAGCGTCACATTCAAATGCCGCAAAACCACTTCGGGGAGCTCGTGTTTGGCCGTGGTGGGCCGCAGCAGATAGGAATACAGCATGGTGGCATGATGCACGCCGGCCAGGCGCTGGCCGGAGCCGTCATGTGAAGTGGTGAGCAATTCGGTGAGTTTAGGATCGTGGACAATTTTCGGGCGTTTTGGATCGCTCAACCATTCGCGGAGCGCGGCGAGCATTTCACTCGAGTCATCGACCAAGGCTGTGCGGCCAGTGCCGCGCCCAGCGGAAAGCTCAATCGCGATTACTTTACTGCCATAACCGTCCTCCTCGCGGTCCTCCGATCCCA
>JBGQGW010000112.1:0-12111 GCA_041497605.1 Terriglobia bacterium
AATGCGCGCGGGAACTGGGCATGAACACAATTCAGTTCAAAACCCCCGAACAATTGAAGGAAGATCTCGCGCACAGCGGTGTGCCGCTCGACGGCAAATAGCCAGGAGGAACTCTCATGGAATTGGGAATGGTTGGCTTGGGGAAGATGGGCGCGTTCATGACGGAGCGGCTGGTGAAGGGCGGACATCGCGTGGTCGGCTACGATCGCGACAATGCGGCGGTGCAAAAGATCGTGGAAAAAGGCGCGGGAGGGGCGGCATCGCTCGATTCCATGGTGTCGCAGTTGAAGACTCCGCGGGCGATCTGGCTGATGGTGCCCGCGGGCGATCCTGTGGACCAGACGATTGCGGCGCTCGTTCCGCATCTGGCCGAAGGCGATACGATCCTCGATGGCGGCAATTCCTATTATCGCGACGACCTTCGCCGCGCCGCCACCCTGAAGCAGCACAAACTGAATTTCGTGGATGTGGGCACCAGCGGCGGAGTGTGGGGACTCACCGAAGGCTACAGCATGATGGTGGGCGGCGATGAGGCGCTGGTCAAGAGATTGTCTCCCATCTTCCAGACGCTGGCGCCTGGCCCGGAAAAAGGCTGGGGCCGCGTCGGCCCGGAAGGCTCGGGACATTTCGTGAAAATGGTGCACAACGGAATCGAATATGGATTGATGCAGGCCTACGCCGAAGGCTTCGACCTGATGCGCCACAAGAAGGAGTTCAATCTCGATCTCCTGCAGATCGCGGAAATCTGGCGCTTCGGCAGCGTGGTGCGTTCCTGGCTGCTGGACCTGACGGCGGCCGCCTTAAGGGACAATCCGACGATGGCGGGTATCGCTCCCTACGTCACCGATTCCGGTGAAGGACGCTGGACCGCGATCGAGGGAATCGAATTGGGCGTGCCGTTGCCGGTGATTTCGGCTTCGCTCGACCGGCGATTCATCTCCCAAGATGCCGATCCCTATTCGAACAAGCTCCTGGCCATGATGCGCCATGAATTCGGCGGCCATGCGGTTCACGAGGAAGCCACCAAGGCAGCCAAGAAGTAAGAGCGTTCAGCGATTGCACCGGAACATCGGATCGTCGATCCCATTTTGAGGGAGTTTGAATCGTGCCAACCCCGCCACCTCCATCATCGACTGTTGCGCCGCACCTGTTCGTGATTCTGGGCGCGACGGGTGATCTCACGGGCCGCAAGCTCCTGCCTGCGCTTTACCGGCTGAAGAAGCAAGGCCAACTGGACGCGCAAAGCTACATCCTCGGCACGGCGGTGGATACGGATATTGACGATGCCGGGTTTCGAGCCCGGTGCCGCCAGTGGCTCGCCGCGGATGGAGTGAAGGCCAAGGAATTGAACGCCGGCTGGTGCGACGATCACGTTTTCTATCAGACATTGGGAAAAGCCGGATCCGAAGAGTATGGTGCGCTTGCCAAACGGATCGCCACCATCGAGCAGCAAAATCAGCTACCCGGCAACCGGGTTTTTTATCTCGCGCTGCCGCCCAGCGTCTTTTCTTCGGCCATCACACTGCTCGGCGAAGCGGGATTGAATGAAAGCAAAGGCTGGGTGCGCTTGGTGATCGAGAAGCCCTTCGGCCGCGATCTGCAATCGGCTGAATCGCTCAACAGTGTGCTGCACAAACATTTCGATGAATCGCAGGTTTACCGGATTGACCATTACCTGGGCAAGGAGACGGTTCAGAATTTGCTGGTGTTCCGCTTCGCGAACGCGCTCTTCGAGCCCGTATGGAACCGCGATCGCATCGAGTGCGTCGAAATCACAGTGGCCGAGACGCTCGGTGTGGAACATCGCGGAGGATATTACGAAACTGCGGGCGCCATGCGTGACATGATTCAAAATCATCTGACGCAGCTCATGACCCTGACCGCCATGGAGGCTCCCTCCTCATTCGATGCCGAAGCGATTCGCAGGGAAAAGGCAAAAGTTCTGCTCTCCGTAGCTCCCATCAAGCCCGAGGACGTGGTGTTCGGCCAGTACACCCAGGGAACTATCGAGGCCAAGGCGGTACCGGCCTATCGCGATGAGCCCGGCGTGGCCAAGAATTCATCCACTGAAACGTTCGTGGCCTTGCGGCTTGAAATTGCGAATTGGCGCTGGCACGGGGTTCCTTTCCTGTTGCGCACCGGCAAGCGCATGCCCCGGCAGGTGAGTCAGATTGTGATCAGTTTTCGCCGGCCTCCGGTTTCCCTGTTCAGGCCGTTTGACGACTGCGCGCTTCAAAGCAATACACTGGTCATCACCATTCAGCCGGACGAAGGATTCGATTTGGGCTTTGAGATCAAGAAGCCGGGCCGCGAAATAACCCTGGACAGCAGCCGGCTGAGTTTCCGGTATTCGGAAATGTTCGCGCCTCTCCCGGAAGCTTATGAAACACTCTTGCTCGATGTCTTGATCGGCGATGCCACGTTGTTCGTCAGCGACGATTGGGTGGAAGATTCCTGGAGAATTTATACTCCGCTACTCGAAAAGCGCCCGCCTGTTGTACCTTATTCGGCGGGCGCCTGGGGCCCGGAAGAAGCGAAACGTCTAGTGAAGGATTTGGGGCAACAATGGATAACACAGTAGGAACTGCAGTGAAGCCGGACGTTCGAGTCTCTCCTGATCTTCCCGCCCTGAGCCGGGCGGCAGCCGAAGAACTCGTCCGCATCGCCACCGAACGGGCTGAACAAACAGGCCGTTGCGCGATTTCGCTCGCCGGCGGCAACACGCCGCGCGGCCTCTACGAATTGCTCGCCACCGAATTTGCCGCCAGGATTCCCTGGGCGAAAGTTCATCTCTATTGGGGTGACGAGCGCTACGTCCCCTTTGAAGATCCCAAGAGCAATTTTTCCATGGTGTGTGACGCGCTTCTCGATCAGGTTCCCATCCCCCGGGGAAACGTCCATCCCATGCTGACGCAATACACCGATCCGGATGATGCCGCGCGGAAATATGAAGGAATGCTGCGCCAGAATTTCCACGGAGATTGGCCCGATTTTGACCTCCTGTTGCTGGGCACCGGTGCGGAAGGCCACACCGCATCTCTCTTTCCCAATTCTCCGGCCCTTGCCGAACATGTTCGTTGGGTTGTCGCCACCCGCGTTCCGGTCGAGCCCACCGTCCGGCTCACGCTCACTCTCCCGGCGATCAACAATGCGCACAACGTCTTCTTTCTGGCAGCCGGTGAAGAAAAGCGCGACGTTCTGAAGCGCTTCTTCCAGAATCCCGCGGCCGAAGTCACGGATCTTCCCATCTCGCTGGTGCGGCCCGCCGGGCACACCATCTGGTTCCTCGATCAATCCGCCGCCGGCTAGCGGCCACGTATTCTGCCGTCCCGGCGTACAGCTAATCCTTTACGCACGGAGTACTATTGCTCCATCTTCCTCCGCCCCTTAGTATCACCTGGGGTTATAACTACGCCGGAAGCCCATCCGCCGTGAACCCCGTACCCAGATCTCAGGCAGTCCTGATTAGGTGTATTCAAGATGCTGATTAATAAGGACTTACCGTCAACTTACAAAACTCGCGCTAATCGCCGGGGTGTGCGTGTCAATTCCAGGGTTCCACTTCGAATCGAATGGGATGTGGAAACAGGCAGCCCGCTGAGTGAGCAGGCGTATACCCGCGTGGTGAATTGCTACGGATGCCTTCTGGTTGCGCCACGCGAACTTTCGCTCGAACAGCGAATCCAGCTTCGGAACCTGGCGAATCATCGAAATAACGATGCCGTGGTGGTCTGGAAGGGAAAGCACCGGGTGGATGGCTGGGAATTGGGTGTTGAGCTAATCGATCCAGAAATGGATTTTTGGGGGTTGGAACTGTGATCGAACAAAAAATAGAGAATCCGGCGGTCCCGCAGCCCTACGGGGGGATCGACCGGCGCCGCACGCAGCGAGTGATGATTCGAATCGGTGTGACTCTCTACACCACAATTCAGGGAGAGAAGCGTCACCTGAAAGTATTCACCTCGGATGTGAACGTCCACGGGGCTTTGCTGCTGTGTCCGCAGGCGTTTGCCCTGGGCGCGAAGTTCGAGATGGAGCACAACGTCACGCGCGAAATGCAGGTTTGCCGGGTGGTTCGCCCGCCCAAGCCCGTCGGGAGTGAATTCCTGGTCCCGGTGCAATTTGAAAAGTCCGCGCCCGACTTCTGGAAAATCTCGTTTCCACCCGCGGATTGGAAGCCCTTCGAAAGTTAACAGGGAAACAGGGGATTCCTCACTCGTTTCGGAGTGAATTCTGCTCAGTCCTATTTTCCCTGCTGCTAAACGGCAGGTTGCCCAGGTCCACATTGCCTCCGGACAGAATTACCCCCACTTTTTTTCCTTCTGCGTGGATTTTTCGCAAGAGTGGCGGTGCGGCGGCAACTGCAGAAGAAGGTTCGGTAAGGATTTTCAAGCGCTCCCAGATGGCGCGCATGGTCTCCACGATCTCTTCCTCGGTGACCAGCGTAATTTCGTCCACGCGCTCCTTCAGGATCGAAAAGGTCAGCTCGCATAGAGTCGCGCGCAAGCCATCGGCGATCGTCTCTGTTTTCGCGGCGGGTTCGATCCGGCCGGCGGCCATCGAGCGGTAAGCGTCGTCGGCGTTTTTCGGCTCGGCGCCGATCACGCGAATGCCGGGCCGCAATTCCTTCGCCGCAATCGCCGTGCCGCTCAGCAGTCCACCCCCGCTCACCGGGGCGATGATCACGTCCAGATCCGGAACTTCTTCCAGCAATTCCAGCGCGGCCGTTCCTTGTCCCGCGATCACCCGCAAATCGTTATACGGATGGATCAGGATCGCGCCTGTTTGCTCCACTAGTTTCTTGAGCGCCGCTTCCCGCGAAGCGATATTGTGCTCGCATTCGGTGACGTGTCCTCCGTAACCTTCCACCGCCTGCCGCTTCACCCGCGGTGAACTGGAAGGCATTACGATCCATGCCGGAATCCCGCGCTCTCGGGCCGCCAGCGCCAGGGCTGCGCCGTGATTGCCGGAGGAATGGGTTACTACCCCTCGCGCCGCCTCTTCCTCCGTGAGCGAAAAAACCGCATTGGTGGCCCCGCGCATCTTGAACGAGCCGCCCTTCTGCAGATTTTCACATTTAAAAAAAAGGCTAGCCCCCGCGCGCTCATCGAGCGACGCGCTCGTAAACACCGGCGTCCGGTGGATGCGCGGCGCTATCCGCCGGTGCGCCGCGCGGATCATTTCCAGATCAGGTCCCATGCTCATCGACTGTACGTCCTCCGCATACTCTCTGCCGGAATTATGTCATAGATGCGCCCGGCGGCCTGTTCCATTCCGGCACTGTCCTCGGTTCAATACTTATTCCTTTCATCGTTATAGTTCTTGACGAATACCTTTATGATCTGGATACTAAAGACCCCCTTTCGTACGAATTTCCGTACTTCAATCCACAGATGACCCGATGGAGGAGACCATGAGTACCATAGAAAGGCGTTTGGCGCCTCGCAAGGCAGTTTCCATCCCGCTGCGATTTCGCATCAGCACCAGCAACAGTGCGGGAGTCACTCTGGGAAGAGCTCTGAATGTTTCCGAGCACGGTCTGTATTTTTCTTCCGATCACAAGCTCATCGTCGGGTCGCATCTGGAGATATTTCTCACGCTCCCGCGCGAGATCACTGGCAAGGGGCCGGAAGAGGTTCGTTGCTCGGGCCGCGTGGTGCGCGTCATAGAAGATGCCGAACAGCCGGGTCAATTGGGAATTGGAGTGCATATCGATCATTTTCAATATGCTGCCGCAGCCAGATGGGCCAGTTAGTGGGGGTCCATCTTGCCGGGCCTGTCTGCTGAGATCGCGGTCCTCCCCAGTGGCAGCGAGGACTTCGGCAGGCGGGCTCGGCTATTGAATCCGGTTTTCGAGCCAGTGGTGCGCTTACTGACGTGTTTGGATGGATGGACGGGCCCGGCCGCTAGTGTGATGCCGGCGGCCGGGTGGTGAAAGTTACCTTCGCGCTTACCGAGTTATCATATCGATCGTAGACCTGAACGGCGATGGTGTGTTCGCCCGGCGAGAGATTGCGCAGCACGATTTCGTAACTTTCCTGGCGCGCATCCGTCAGACCGCCGGCAGGGACCGCTTGCATCCAGTCGCCGGCATCGACACTGTATTCGGCGCTGGCGATGTCACTTGAGGGATCGCGGGCATCGAACCGTACGTGAACTTCGGCGCCCGCGTTGTCCGCGCGCAGATTTTGAATCGCCGGCGGCGTGTTGACGACCGCGAAGTGGTCGCTTTCGCGCTGGGTGGTCAGCGCTTCGTCCGGAGGATTCGACGGCGCATCCGTCGCTTGGATCTTCAGGATGTACGCGCCATCGGCCATGGAATTCGTATCCCAGGAATAGAAACGCTGCTCAACCTTGTCTTTCAATATCCGCCAGGTTTTCTCGCCCTCTCCGCGATAATAGATGGTGAAGAGAAGATCGTCGTCATTGTCGTCGTGCGCGGCCCACACCACCGTCTGAAATCCTTTCTGTGCGAATCCCTGGCTGGGCGATTCCTGCTTGTGTTTCTGTTGATATTCCTGGGCAGCGGCGGCTGCGGCAACAATTGCTGGATTTGCCTGCGGCATGCGCAGCGGCACCGGCTGCGCCTGTCCGGGCCCCGGTTGGCTGGGGAAGCCCTGCGCGCGAATGCCCGGATCTTGCAGAACAATTCCGTCAATTTCCGGCGCCACGTTCTTCGGTAAATACGCGATGCTCACCCAGGAGATATTCGGCTGTTCGCCCGTCGGCGATCGGAACACTGCTTTCCATTGTACGAATCGCGCCGCGGGACAATTCACGGTTTCTCCCCCGGGGTTCGAGTAAGGTCCCGCCCAGGGACTCCAATTCTTTTCCGGCGTGGACGTATTGCCCGTTCGCACGAAGAATTCGATCTTCCCCCCCGATCCGTCGTTGTCGCCCCACCAGGTCAGCCGGCCCCAGCGCGAGAAAATTTTGGCGTCGAACGCCTGCGATTCAAATGAGCCTTCCGTTTCAAACCCCAGTCCGAGCTGGAAAACTTTTCCGGGATTGGCGGTGGCCAAATAAACTGTTCCGTTCGAGCCGGCCACGAGGCCGGTCACTTGCGCCGAAGCCGTCTTCGCCAGGCTCGAAAATACATCCTCGCTATCGAGCTGAATCAATTCGCCATGATTTCCCGTGCCCAGCAGAAGTTTCCCGCTGGCTGAAAAGCCCATTGCGTAGATCAGTTCTTCCCGCGAAGTCCACAAAACCTGGGGAGAGCCATCGGGCGCGATTCGATAAACTTCACTGCCGCCCGTAATGGTCTGGAACGGCTGAGGGACCAGGGTAGGTTGCGGCTGGGGCGTCTGCCCGGGTTGTCCTGCACTCTGGCCAGTAACAACAATTGTCGCCGGAGTTCCCGGAGCTGCCGGAGCGCCCGGCATCACAAAAGGCGTTGGCCTCCGTTTTTCGCCAATCGCGGCGGCGTAAATGGTTCCGGAGCGGTCCACCAGCAGCGAGGTCACTTCCTTCTTGCTCGTCTCATACACCACGAAGGATGTGCCCGCTTCGGGCAACGCGGCTCCCTTGCCGCCTTTGATTTCCACGCGAATGATCAGCCCGCTCGGGTCCGTTCCGACCATCAAATTTCCCTTCGCGTCGAAAGCCAGCGAGCGCGCGTGATTTTCTTCCGTCTTATAAAACACCTGGCCCTTGCCGTCGGGCGCCACCGCGAAGACTTCGCCCTTATCGCCGGTGGCGACGAAAAGCGTGCCATTCGAATCGATCGCCAGCGCCCAGATATATTTCGTCTTGGGTTCAAAGAAGACGCTGCTCTTTCCTTCCGGCGTCACTTTATAAACTTTGCCGTCGGGAGCGGTGCCCACGTAAAGATTGTCGTGCGCATCGAAGGCCAGGGCTTGCGCTTCCAGGTCCTGCGATTCGAAAAATGTAGCCGGCTTGCCGGCCTCGTCAAAGCGCAGAACTTTGGCGTTTGACCCGCCCGCGGCGTAGAGACGGCCCTTGGAATCCATGCGCAGCGCCCACAGGTACGCCAGGTTCGGGTCCGCAAATTGAGTGAAGCGTGGCGCCGGCATCAGCTTGCCGTCGCTGCGCAGCGCCACGCCCTTGGCCGTGCCTTTCCCAAAGTCGCCGAAATCCGATTGCCGCCAGAAACGCGTGTGTTCCGCCCGCGCCGGCAGGGAAATTAACATTCCCGCAGCCAGCAAGCACACCTGAATAGTTCGCCACATTTTCTTGATTGTCCTTTCGCGAGCGGAGTCTATTTCACCGTGATCGTCACGTATTGCTGGCCGGTAATCACCTGGTTCATGTCCACGGACCATTCCCCGGCAACCGATTCCCCCAGCAACATCGCGCCGCCCGGTGTGCGCCGGTGGTCCAGCACGTTGATCGCGGAGAGCGGCACATTCGGCAGTTCCTTATCTTCCACCATCAAGGTCGGATTCGGTTGCAGCAGCGTTACGTAAATCCGGTCGTTCCGCCGCTGGCGGTTCACCAGTTGAATCAATTCTTCCAGGCCGGTGAGCTGTCCCTGCGAGGCAGCCGTCAGAAACCGGCTCATCCGGTTCAGCGCCTCGGCATCGCTCACTTGGATCCGCAGATTGCCTCGCGCCGCCTGCACTGGAATTGTCAGCGGCACTTCCTGAATCACCGGCGCTCCGCGATAGGGCCGCAGCAGCACCTTGACGCTGATCGTCTCTCCCGGGTGGACTTCGCTCTTCTCGCTCCACGCGCCGTCAATCACCGCCCACCGGCGTTCCGGCAGGCATTCCACCTGCAAATTGATTTTATTGACATGCGGTTGTTCGTACGGATTGGTGAAGATGCTCATAAAGCCGCTCTGCACCATATTGGCGACGAAAAATCCTTCGGGAATCATGATTTCGCTCGGCGCGAACATGTTGTCGAACCGCACCGGAGAATGCCCTTCGATTTCGATATTGCCGGTCAGCCGCAGCGTCGATCCTTCGCTGTAAGCGGGCGTGCCGATGATGCTGTTCAGCGTTGTGATCCCGACCAGGAGCGGCGTCAATCTCCGGTCATCCATCAAATTGAAGTGAAGCTGTTTTTTCCCTCCCGGCGTCACCAGCGTCATTTCCAGCGGAATCATCTTTGGGCCGGCTCCCAACTCGCCCATCACCGCGGTTACCTTATCTTGCTTGATCGTGCCGATCACCCCGCCGGTGTTCATGATTTTCGTCGATTCCATTGCCGAGGCCAGCGTGGTCACCACGTGCCCGCGCGCCATGGGCATGGAGATCGCGCCAAGCCCGAAAAGCGGATGCCCGCATATGAATACGCGCTTGCCGATGATCGCCGTCACCGTGCAACCGGCGCTCATCGAGGCATCGCCATCCGCCAGGACCATTCCAACCATGTCGCCGCGCTGAATTTTTGCGTCCTCGGGACTCGCTTCCGCTGTTCCGCTTTCCATCGCCGTCATTCCGTAGCTCGCGAATTCCTTGGAATATTGCGCCAGCGTCTGCGGATAGAATCCGGAGAAGAGCAGCGGCGTCGGGATCGGAATCAGAAAATTACCGGAGCCCAGGCCCACGCGCTGCGCAATTGGATCGGGGATGCGCACGCGCGCCGAATTCGAATCGACGGCCGGATTCCCGAGACCGGCTGCATGGTTCCCTGCGACCGCCGAATTTCCGCCGTCGCCCGCCGCGCCGTCCTGAATCTCCAGCATGTTCTTGAATGGAGTGACGCCGCCAATCGCTTCCTTGTTGAAAATTCCAATTTTCAGCGAGAGCGCTCCCAACAGCTTTCCGTCGATATACGCCGGGCTGCCGCTCATGCCTGCGGCTACTCCGGTGTGTTCGGCCTTTTCGCCTTTCAATTGCACCAGGATGATGTCCTGCTCGGGGCCAAGCGTGTTCGGCAGCACGCCGATCACTTCGAATTCAACGGGCTCCACCAAATCGCCGGTGAAAATTGTATAGATGATTCCTTTCATTCCCGCCTTCACCTGCTTCAGCGGAAAAATTTCGGGCTGATCAGCCTTGGGTTGATCCGTTGCGGAAGCGGAAAGGGAAGCGATGCCGGCAACCAGAAGCAAAGCCGCGCACATGGCCTGAGTCAAAATTCGATGATTTAGTCGCATGGAATGTCCATGATACCTAGCGGATTCGAGCGAAGCAAATCCGGGGTTTGGCTATGTTGCTAAGATTTGGCCTTATTCCTGGATGTAAGTTCCGGTTCAGCGGTTGTGTCGAGTTTACCCCGACGCCTTAGGTCGGGGCGCCGGCGGTTGTGTCGAGTTTACCCCGATGCTTTTAATCGGGGCATGTAGTGTCCCGATGACTTTGATCGGGACGATTGTGGCTGCAACGTGTCCGCTAAATGGTTCTCAGGGGGTCGGGGCTTCAGCCCCGGCATAAGCGCCCCCAAAAACTCGGCCTTTCGCGCTTTTTGCGTCCCGACGTTTTATGTCGGGAAGCCCCTGAGGCTCTCAGTAGAGTGCTCACCGTCATTTGTCAGAAGTCTTGCAATCTTTGATGTGCACCCCAGCCAACTGGACAGCACTCAGCTTCGCGCATGTTAGAATCCCTCGGTGGCGAAAAAATCAATCGAGCCGGCCCGCAAGCTCGACGGCGCTATTGAAGTTCCCGGCGACAAATCCATCTCCCATCGTTACGCGATTCTTGCCGCGCTCGCCGAAGGCCCCAGCGAAATTCGCAATTTTTCCACCGCCCAGGATTGCGCCAGCACGCTCGATTGTCTCCGCCGCCTCGGCCTGAAAATCGAAGCCGCCAGCGGGGTTGTGCGAATTCACGGCGCTGGTTTGCGCGGCCTCAAGGCATCTCGCCGTGCCCTCGATGCGGGGAATTCCGGCACAACCATGCGATTGCTCGCCGGGGTGCTCGCCGGGCAGCCGTTCGTTTCCACTCTGACGGGCGACTCCTCCCTGCGCCGCCGCCCCATGCAGCGCGTGATGGAGCCGCTCACGCGAATGGGGGCCCGCATTCATGCGCGCGAAGGGAAGTTCGCGCCACTGGAAATTCATGGCGGTGATCTTCGCGCCATCGACTACGTCCTGCCCGTGCCCAGCGCGCAGGTAAAATCCGCAGTCCTGCTGGCCGGATTATCGGCGCCGGGAACCACCTCCATCGAAGAGCCCGTTCGCACGCGCGACCACACCGAAATTGCTTTGCGCGAATTCGGCGCCGAGGTCGAGCAGGTCAGCCGCAAAATTTCCGTGCGTGGCGGAGCCAAGCTCCGTGGGCGTGCCTTGACCGTTCCGGGCGATCTCTCCGCCGCCGTTTTCTTCATCGCCGCGGCGCTGATTTTGCCCGAGTCGCAACTCCTGATTCGCAGTGTTGGCCTGAATCCCACTCGCTCCGCCGTGCTCGACTTCCTGATCTCGATCGGCGCGCCCATCCGCCTCGTCTCCATTCAATTGCGCGATGGCGAAATGGTGGGCGACATCATCGTCCGCCACTCCCCGCTTAAGGGCGGCGTAATCTCGGGCCCTTCCGTTGCGGAGATGATTGATGAACTGCCCATGCTCGCCGCGCTCGGCCCCTTCACCGAGAATGGAATCGAAATCCGCGACGCCCAGGAATTGCGTGTTAAAGAAAGCGACCGCATCGCCACCCTCGCCGCAAACTTGAAAAGTATGGGCGCGCGAGTAGAAGAATTCCCCGATGGCTTGCGCGTCGCCGGCCGCTCCGCCGGCCCCTTGCACGCCGCCTCCATCGACCCCCAAGGCGATCACCGCATCGCCATGGCCTTCTCCATCGCCGCCCTGGCCGCCACCGGCAAAACCACGATCCGCGACTCCGACTGCGTCTCCATCTCCTTCCCCGATTTCTTCACAACGCTAGCCCGCGTCGCCGAGCGCTAATGAGCCGCGCTGAAACCCAAAGAAGGAAGTAGCGCCTCTCGGCTGGTAGGGGCGCTGCTCATCACCCCAAACTCATACCCAACGTGGCGTACCGCAATGATATTATGCGCCCGTGCTCGCTTCTGCAAAGCACATGCCCCTCAAGCGGGAAAATGCCTGCGCCACCCGCCGATTTCCAGATATTTGAAAGCGCGCTGACGGCTTCGAAGCCTTCACGGGGTGCTGAGTCACCGGAGGAGTGATGGAGACAAACATTCTCGAAAAAATAATCACCGACCTGGAATCGGTGGGCATCTCGC
>JBGQGW010000113.1:0-12082 GCA_041497605.1 Terriglobia bacterium
ACCCGCTCCCGGCAAAGCAGCCGTGATGTGTTCACCCGCGGCGGTGAGGACGAGCACATCGATGCCTTGAATCGGGATGCGCTCGCCCGGTTTCACCACCATTCGCTTCTTGGCCCCCGCCGCCAATTTTTCGTAGATGGCGTAGTCTTCCCGGGTGACGTCCAAGTCCTCCTGGTTGGGTCCATGATCCACAAATGTTCCGATCTTTATGCGGCTGGCGAGCTGGGCAACTCCGCCAACAGGGTCACGATGGTGGTGGGTGATCAGCACGTAGTCGAGCTGCTCAGCGTGCGCTTGCTTGACCATCGCTACGATCCGGTCGGCGTCCCTGCTATTGAATCCAGGCCAGCCGGTATCGACGAGCATCGTTTGGCCTGACGGGGCAACGAGCAAGGTAGCTTGCCCGCCTTCCACGTCGATGAAATAAATTTCCAGCGGACGCGACTTTCCCAACAGGGCAGGCGACGCCAGCAGGAATGATGAAACGATTGTCAAGGCGGCAGCGCGGAGGATGTTGTTCATTTCTGTTCGCTCTATCCGAGCGCAAGCAGGAAAGCCTGAATTCATTTCTTTCTCCGCAGTTGCACATCGAACGATGTTCAATATATCGTTGCGACGATCATGTCGCATCGTCCCATGATGTGAAACTTGCTGGGCCGCATTCAGTACCCATGAAATATCGCACAAAAGTTTGCGAGATTCATATCCAAGCAAACTGCCGGCTTGCCGGGCCGGCGAAGACGGTGAATTAGCCCAATTCGAAGAATTCCAATGTCACAGGGAGCCATGGTAAGCCAAACGGCAACCACGACCTTGACGGCTGAACGGGCCCGGCGGCGCATCGCCCGGCGAATCATGCCCTATCTTTTCTTCCTCTACATGATTGCATTTCTGGACCGCGTCAACGTCGGCTATGCCGCGCTGGAGATGACTCATGCTCTTGGCTTCTCGCCGGAAGTTTACGGTTTTGGGGCGGGCATATTCTTTGTCGGTTACTTCCTTCTGGAGATCCCGGGCAGCCTGCTGGTGGAGAAATGGAGCGCTCGCGGCTGCATCGCCCGAATCATGGTTTCGTGGGGTGTGTTGGCGATGCTCACGGGGTTCATCCACACGGCATCGCAATTTTACTGGGTACGATTTCTGCTGGGCGCGGCCGAAGCCGGATTCTTTCCGGGAATTATTATTTATTTAAGCCACTGGTTCCGGTACGAAGACCGTGCCAAGGCCGTGGCGGTCTTCATGGCTGCCATCCCGATCGCCAACATTTTTGGCTCGCCAATCTCCGGCTTACTTCTGGGAATCCACTGGCTGGGATTGGCTGGTTGGCGCTGGCTGTTCATACTCGAAGGGATTCCGGCGATCGTGATGGGGATCGTCACGCTGTTCTATCTGACGGATTGGCCGCACCAGGCCAAGTGGCTGCCGGATGACGAGCGCAACTGGATCACATCGGAATTGGAACAAGAAAAGCGCGAGAAACGGGAGATCGGCCCGCATAGAATTTTGCAAGCGTTCCGGCACAAGGAAGTGATCCTGTTGTCGGTGGCTTATTTCTTTATCGTGACCGGCGTGTACGGTTTTAATTTTTGGATGCCCAGAATACTCAAGGGCCTTTCGGGCTACTCGAATCTTGTCGTGACGCTGGTGGCCGTTCTGCCTTATTTCGCAGCGCTGCTGGCGATCCTCTTTGTGGGGTGGTCATCGGATCGCACCCGAGAGCGGCGATGGCACACAGCGACTGCGATGTTAGTTGCCAGCCTGGGTCTCTTATTGAGCGCGGTTCTCCGAGGCAGCGTCGCCTTGGAAGTATCCATGTTTTGCCTGGCAGCGGCAGGTATGTATGGCTATCTTCCCGGCTTTTGGGCGCTGCCATCGAGCTTTCTCACCGGAACTGCCGCGGCTGCTTCCGTCGGTTTGATCAATTCGATCGGAAACCTTGGCGGCTTTCTTGGTCCGTACATCGTGGGATATTTGAACAACAAGACGAATTCCTTTTTCGAAGGCGTGATTTTCCTTTCTGCTTCGGCAGTGATCTCGGCGGGGCTGATTCTGTCACTTCGGACTGCCGGGAGAGACCCGCGGAATGCGTCCGGAGTTGGTGATCAAGCCTCCGGCACAGTAAAATGATGGCCGAAGAATTTCCGCCGCTGCACCAGGCCGGGCGGCGTGCGGCACGCCCTTCTGGCGCCAGTTGACGCAAACCGTGATCGGGCCCGGCAAAAAGTTCGCCGGCCTCGATCCGGCAGTCACCGGAAACAATTAGCGATTCACAAATCACAACTCACGGAAGCTTAAATGAACCGCACCCGTAAACGCCTCTCCCAATTGTTTCTAGTCGCTTTTCTGTTTCTCTGCGCCGCAACAGCTCGCGCGCAAGCGTACAAAGTGGAATCCGCAAACTCGCCGGCCCCGGAAGAAATCGCAGCGCCCGTGCGCGACATCCTCGCGGCAAACTCTCTGCGCGTGACCGGCCCGCAAGGTGCTCTCTGTGAAATCTGGTTGCGGAAATCCGTCGTCGCCAGCGCCACGCCCAGCCAGGACCTCGGCATCGCCTTTCCGAAGATTCCCGATGGCTCGCTCTTCGGAGCTCTCCGATTTGCCGCCGCGGTAAAAGATTACCGCGGCCAGGAAATCAAACCCGGCATTTATACTTTGCGTTATGCGCTGCAACCGGTGGACGGCAATCACCTGGGCGTTTCGACCTATCGCGACTACCTTCTGCTGGTTCCCGCGGCGCTCGATACCGGCGTCGCGCCAATTGCCTTCAAGGAACTTGCCGCCCTCAGCCGCAAAGCTTCCGGCACAGGCCATCCAGCAGTCTGGAGTCTATTGCCGGCGGATGGCGCTCCCGCCACACTGCCCGGGGTAAAGCACGTGGAAGATGGCGATCTGTGGATTCTCTATTTCCCAATCCCCATCGGCCCCGAAGGCGCCGCGCCATCCCCCACGATAATCGGCCTGGTCATCGTTGGCCGCGCCCCCGAAGCGTAGCAACCCAACTGTGCGATCGATTTCTCTGTGAAAAATTTGACGAGGGCGGTTAAACTTGCGTGAACCAGGAGGGATCGTGACCTCGCTAGGCGCTCTAGGCATTTTTTTGGAGGCTCTGCCTCTGGCGGAAGTTCGGCAGTTCGCCCGCCGCGCCGACGAGCGCGCGTGGGGGACCGTGTGGTTCCCCGAGATCACCTTTGGCGACGCGTTCACGCCTGCCGCTGCAGCGGCGCTGGAGACGAAGTCAGTCCGCCTGGCGACAGGCGTGGTCGGTATTTGGAGCCGGTCTCCGGTCGCGATGTCGCTCACTGCTGCCAGTCTCAGCCAGCTCTGCGGTGGGCGCTTAGTTCTGGGCTTGGGGCTGCAGGCGCGCACCTATGTGGAAGGCTGGCATGGAGCGCGGTACGTCAAACCTGTAACGGCGATGCGCGAGTACGTCACGATCGTACGACGCGTGCTGGCCGGAGAATGCGTTTCCTACGAGGGTGAAGTTTTTCGAGTTAAGAACTTCCAACTGCAGATTCCTCCACCGGATCCTCCCGTGCCCATCTACATCGCCGCAATTGGCCCCAAGATGACGCAACTCGCCGGCGAGATTGCCGATGGTGTGCTCGGGTACTTCCACTCGGTTCCCTATGTCAAGAATGTGGTGCTTCCAAATTTGCGCGTGGGCGCCGCGCGGGCCGGCCGTTCACTGGACAGCCTCGACCTGGCCTGTGGCTTTCCTTCCATCGTCACCGAAGACGACAGCGGGCTGGATCTGATCAAGGGACAAGTACTGATGTTCGCTACCGCCGGCGAATCCTCTCCCTTTTATGCGGAAAGCTTCGCCCAGGCAGGATTTGCCGGCGAGTTGCTCGAGATCCGGGACCGGGTTGCGCGCAAAGACATGCAGGGCGCGCTTCGCATCATCACCGGCGAAATGGCAGACGCATTCACCCTCGCCGGCCGCGCCGACCACGTTCGCCACCGGATCGACGAGTATCGGGCCGCTGGTGTAGGGCAGGTCGTGTTGAATCCTTCCCCTCCCGGCCTCTACTTCCCTCTTTTCCAGGGACACTTCCCCGAAGGTGTGGAAATCCCGCCGTTCTCTTTCCCGGCCTATTTGAAGGTCATCGGCGACGTGATTGACACCATGGGACACCGGCGTTAAATGTTTTTCAAATACTCGATGGAGCCGCAGCACCTGGCAATCAATCTGGAGGACTAATCGGCGGCGTGACGCGTGAGCAAGCGTCCGCAGGACTCACGCAATCGAAGCCGGTTCTTGAGAACCTCAAACTTCACACGTTTGTGCTTGCCGAGAATCCGGCTGAAGAGGATCTCCGCGCCGCGGTAGCCAAGCATGTACTTTGGCTGTTCAATGCAGGTAAGCTTCGGATAGAAGACCTCGTTCCAGATGAGATCATCGTAGCTGATGAGCGAGACATCCTCCGGGCAACGCAAGCGCTTCTTTTCGAGCGCCTTCATGAATCCGGCAGTCATCAAGCAGTTGGTGACGAATACAGCGGTGGGATTCTGTTCGAGCAGTTGCAGGCCCGCTTTGAATCCGGATTCGATTGCGTAGTCGCCATGGACCACCAACGCCGGATTGTACGGCATATTTTTCGACTCCAGCGCCTGCCGGTAGCCCAGTGTCCGGCCAATCGTCGTACTGATGCCCGGTATGCCCGCGAGCATTCCAATTCGCTTGTGCCCCAGCTTGAGGAGATGACGCACGGCGGCGTGGGCGCCGCCGCAATCATCGGCGACCACCGTGTCTGCCTGCAAGTGAGGGTACTCGCGGTCAACCAGAACCACGGGCGGGCCACCCGAGCGCAATTTTTCGAAGAGAGCCGTGCTCATGTCGCCGATCGCTTTTACGAGTAAAATTCCGTCCACCCGCTTGGAAAGAAAAAGATTCAGGTAGACCTCTTCCTTCGAGAGTTGATTATCGGAGTTTCCCAAGATGATGGTGTAGCCGGCTTGCTTGGCCTTGTCTTCCGCGCCACGAACGATTTCCGGAAAGAAAGGATTGGCGATGTCCGGGATCAAAACCCCGATGGTATGCGTCTTTCTTTGGGCGAGGCTGCGAGCGAGCAAATTCGGCGAGTAGTGCAGCGAACTGATGGCGCGCTCCACCTTATCGCGCAGCGCGGGGCTGACGTAGGAAGAGCTGTTGATCACCGCGGAAACTGTGGCGACGGACACGCCTGCCTGTTTCGCGACATCGTAAATATTGGACATACCCTTGGGCTCCGGCTGGATGGTCCGGCCAAGAGAGTCTCATATCATGGGCAAATTTGCTTGACAAGGATGAGAAGTTTGTCAGGCTGAGCGGCCAGTTAAGGCATTAGCTAAGCCCTTAGCTAACAACGGAGAATTAAAGCGATCAAAAGGACCGGACGGGCCCGACTCCCAGTCCGGCAGCACATGCCACTTACCGAAGGCCGAGGTGGCGTAGCCATTCTGGGGCAAGATTTCCGAAACAAATGCCGCGTTCTTGGGGATCCAACCGTTATAGCCGGGAAAGGACGTGCTGTTGTTCGTGATCAGGCCCATCCCGACTGTTCGTTCTTGCCCCAGCAACTCTTCGATTTCCGGCGATGTCCATTCCAGGCCCAACACTTATGAAATGGCAAACAAGCCGAGATCGGATAGAATCCCAACTTGCAGCTTCTTCCGTCCTGTTTGGACCTGACACGTGAACATCACCGGATTCAAGATATTGACGGTCGTTGGGGCTCGGCCCAATTTCATGAAAGCCGCTCCGATTCTAGCGGCTGTTCAGCGGCACAATGCTGGGGAAACAAGGCACAGCAAAGCTTCTGGCGCTGCTCCTCCGCCCCGCATACACCATCTGCTGGTTCACACAGGTCAGCATTACGATGCCGCGATGTCCGAGCAGTTTTTCGCTGATCTCGGTATGCCACAGCCGGATGTGCATCTTGACGTTGGATCGAGCTCCCACGCCGTTCAAACAGCCGAGATCATGAAACGCTTCGAACCGGTGCTGCTCGAATGGCGGCCGGATGCCGTGCTCGTGGTCGGGGACGTCAACTCAACCGTTGCCTGCGCCCTGGTCACCAGCAAAATCGCACTCGATGATCGAGGCACCAGGCCGCTGATCGGCCACGTGGAGGCGAGCCTGCGCTCGTTTGACCGGTCCATGCCCGAGGAATGCAACCGTATTCTGACGGACCACTTGTCGGATTTGTTGTTTGTAAGCGAGCCGAGCGGATGCGTCAATCTCCGGAATGAAGGGATTGCGCCGGAGAGGGTTCATTTCGTCGGCAACACGATGATTGATACGCTTCTCGCATTTCAGCACAGGGCTGATGATCCCGCATTCCTGAAGAGCCTCGGCCTCCAGCAGAATAGTTCCACGAATCTCCTGGAACCAGTGCCGGGACCCTATGCACTGCTCACGCTTCACCGGCCGGCGAATGTGGACAATCGTGAGGCATTCCAGCGAATCCTGGAGGGAATTTCCGGGCTGGCGCAGAAATGGCCGATCATCTTCCCTGCTCATCCCCGGACGCAGAAGCGAATCGAAGAGTTCGGTCTCGCCAAGTATTTCGCAACGGTTGCGAATGATATTGATGCTGACTCCTCGCCCACTTCCGAGCTCGCGCCAGGAATTCGGACGATCTCACCTCAAGGCTATCTCCGTTTCGTTTGTCTGATGAAGAATGCGCGCTTAGTGATCACGGACTCCGGCGGAATACAAGAAGAGACAACGATTCTGGGGGTGCCGTGCGTGACGGTCCGTGAGAGCACCGAAAGGCCCATTACAATCGGCTGCGGCACCAACGTTCTAGCCGGAACTTCCGCCAGAGGAATTAAAGAAGCCATCGCCCGTCAAATGGAGAGGAAGCGGAACGAGTCAGTTCCTGAGAAATGGGACGGCAAAGCTGCCGAGAGAATTTTGTCGATCTTGATCGATGCGCTTGAACGGGATCGGGGAACACACCAGTCTTCTCCATGACGGCGTGGATTCGGCAGGGCTTGCGGATGTCACCGGAATCGCAGTTCAGCATCCAGAGCCAATTCCCGGCGATCAGTTCCCCGCGAAATGCTCGAGCGCGGTCCGGTCGAGTATGGTGAGAGTGGCGCCTTTGAGCGCAAGCGCCTTCTTTTTCTTGAATTCGGTCAAGACACGCGTCACTGTCTCGCGAGAGACGCCGATCATCTCCGCGATCTCTTCCTGGGTTAGTGCGAGCTGCAGACGATCCTGGCCCTGGGCGTGACTGGCCGACCAGTCGAGGATGAACTTCGCGAGCTTTTCCGAAGCAGATCGGGAAAGCCCCAGGGTTCGAACTTCCTGATGGGCCGCTTCGTAAATGTCCGTTAAGAGTTGAGCCACCCTCACGGCCGCCTCTCCATGCTGGCGCAGGAATTGGAGAAAGGCGTCCCGTTTGATGAAACTCACCTGGGCCGGTTCCATCACCTCGGCGGTTGCTCCGTAGGGTCTGCCGGATATTGTCCCTGGAAGCCCGACAAGCTCCCCGGCCTCGACAACCCTCACGATCATCACCTTCCCGCCCGCAGAGGATGAAGAAACTTTTATGCGGCCGCTGCAAATCACAAAAACCCCGCGTGCGGGCTGGCCTTCCACAAAGAGTACTGCGCCTTTGGGATATGTGGCGGCAGAGGTAATCGCATCGAGACTCTTTACGACGTCAGGCGGAAGATCGCAGAACAGTCGTCCTTCCCGCAAAGGGCAGGTCAGGCAGCTTTCAACAATTTTCAAGCCGTAAGGCGACGGAATAAGTCACCCCTACCGTCACAATACTCCTTTTTGCTGAAAGAAGGGAGAGGAGAGGGATGACCCCCGTACCTGAAGCTCAGAGATCCCATCGGCCCGATACTTCACGGCCCCGGGCGTGATTCGAACCTGGCTGGCCGGTGCCCCCAGTCACCGTTTTCGAGAGATGAACGGCATGGAAACACTCAGTATGATCTCTGCTCCGCGGCAATGAGTGTTTCTTGCGTTTGGAAATTCAAGGCTGGTTCATTGCGATGCAGGAACCAACTGTCCAGAACAACATGACGCGAAAACCAGTGAGTGGCAAGCAGGAGTCGAGCGATGGACGTAATTAATTGAGGCCGCAGGTGTCTGCCGAGGCCGGCTGGATCCTTTCCCAGGACGAGCTTGATCGATGGATTGCCAATTAAGCCTTGAATTTTTCGGAGTAACCACTTTTCGACAAAAGCAAGGATTGGATCGGCCAAAGTCGTGCCCTCCTCTCTCAGGTATTCGAACCCGGACACCAGACATCTCTTGTCCCTGATGCGAGCGAGAAATCTCTCGCTGAACTCAGGAAAGCCGGACGATTCAGACGAAGCGCAACTCTGCCGGATAACGGACCCGAGCAGTCCGGCGGCATGCAACATTCACAATTCCTCTGAGAGCCCCTTCTTAGCTCATGCATCCGGCAAGCGGCGGTGATACAAATCACACCTGTGCGTGACGGAACGCACCTCTTTTTTGGAGCCTGCTCGAATATAAGAGCATAGCCAGCTACGGATTCTACGCCATGACCAGGCGGGCATGCACCAAATTGCAGAACCAACTTCGAAAGCCTTCGTTGGTGAAGAAAGGAGAGAGAAATGACTTTTCTTGAGAAAGCCTTCGTCCGTCGCGGACACCCCAAACATATTATTGTAGCTATCGTTGCTGCAATCTGGGGATTCTACTTCCTGTGGATTCACAATTGGATTGGCGCCCTGGCGGCCGCACTGCTGAGCGCGATTATCGGGAGAATCCTGACTCAGGGGCTGAGAGAAGAAAACCTCGCGCAGACAACTCTCGGCAAAATCATGCTGCTTCACCTCCATCCGCTAAACTTGATCGTGCAGATTGTAGGCTCCATTCTCCTGATTTACGGTACCTGGATTCGCTCGGAGATCTGCATCATGGCGGCGGTTTCGATTATCCTTCTCGGTCACCTGTGGGGTTGGCACCAAGTGAACGATGCGCTTTAGAGTCCTTCTGATGGTTCTGGCCGCATCGAAGCATAGCCCGGCCCCTTCGCGCTGACGAGCGGCGTGAGGTGCTTGTGATGCTAAGCCGTTCGATGGCCGCCAGTCGCGAGAAGGCGTAGCTTACTCGCCACAATCTCTATAGTGTTGATGGGTAAGTCTCGGGAACCTCGCCGGTCTCCCACTCCGCCGCGTGCTCCAAAGGCTCAACCGCACGGGTCTCATCAAAGTGTAGAATCGCATCGAATTGATCCGGAAGCCGGGCATGGAAGTAATGACTCGCACGCTCCGATCGCGGCAGATAAATCACGCCGATTGCCCGCTCCAGGCGTGGTTCCCGCAAGAGTGATGCCGCTTCTCCGCTCTCTCCCAGTAGAAGCAGAAAATTTGGAATGCCGGTCTTATGAAAGAGCGATTCATAACTTTCAGGCAGCGCGGGCCGGACATGCTTGCGCTCGGCCGGACCATCCCACTCGGAGGCAGCAGTCACCGTACCCTTGTATGTGCTGAATCCAACGAGCACTGCTTCTTTTCCATACCGCTCTCGTACGAGTTGCCCTAGATTCAGTTCGCCTTGTCCTCCCATTTCGGTAGCGCGCGCATCGCCCAGATGAGAATTATGCGCCCAGATGACAACCTTGGCCTTGCTTCCCAGGTGGTGCGCTAGTTCGTGCAAGGTCTCGGCCATGTGGCGGTCACGCAGATTCCAGGAGGAAACTCGTTCACGAAACATCGAACGGTAATACTCCTCGGCATTCTTCACCAGGCGGGCATTCTGTTCGGCAAAGAAAAATTCATCCGGCCTCACGCGGCCATCGCGCTTAACGAGATCCGCGGCACGCCGGCGCATTTCCATCCACTGGCTGATGGCTTCATCCTCACAACTTTTGCTCAGACCGAAGTTCGCGGCATATCCGTAAGCTTGCGTGTCTTCGCTGAAGTTTTCGAAGCACGCGTAACGATACCGCGCGCGGCGTGCAGCTTCGGGATCAACTTTATCCAGGAAATCCAATACCGCGCGGATGGAAGCATGCAGGCTATAAAGGTCCAATCCATAAAAGCCCGCGCGCTTCGGATGATGCTCGTTGTAATTTCGCAGCCAACCAATGAAATCGAGCACGTCCGCGTTGCGCCACATCCACGTGGGGAATCTCTGGAAGCCCGCAAGCGCATCGATGGCGTCTTCGTCTTCGCCCTCCAGGCGCACAAATTGGTTTATGCGATAGGCGTCTGGCCAATCGGCTTCGACAGCGACCGCGTCGAATCCTTTTTCCGCGATCAGACGCTTGGTCAACTGCGCGCGCAAACGATAGAATTCGTGGGTTCCGTGCGTGGCTTCTCCGATCAAAACGAAGCGAGAATCGCCAATCAACTTCAGTAAGGGATCAAAATCTGTCGTTTCTCCTGTCAGTGGGTGAGCCGATTGACGAATTGCGTTTACAATTTCGTGTTCGTGTTTAGCGGGCATTTTTACTCCCTGCTAAGCGTTCGCTGCTTGCGGACACTTGAGTTCGGCCGCCGGTTCCCAGGTGGTGGGTGAACCACTCCGCAGCGATGCGCGCCACTTCCTCCAAAGTTCCCGGTTCTTCGAATAGATGCGTTGCTCCCGGGACGATTACCAATTTCTTGTCGGGACAACGGAGCTTCGCCAGGGCTTGACGGTTCATCGCAATCACCGGCTCGTCATTACCACCGACGATCAACAGCGTCGCAGCTCGGACGGACCCGAGGGCTTCTTCCGCCAGGTCTGGTCTGCCTCCGCGAGATACAACCGCAGCGACTGCATCGGGAAGCTTGGCAGCCGCCACCAGTGCCGCACCTGCCCCGGTGCTGGCCCCGAAATAACCGATCCGGAACGCCTGCAGGTCCGGTCGTCGCATCACCCAGCGGGTCGCGCTCACCAATCGTTCTGCAAGTAAGTCGATATCAAAACGAAGCTGGCCCGTGAGTCGATCAATCGTCTCTTCTTCGCGGGTCAGAAGGTCGAACAGCAAAGTCGCTATTCCCTGGGAATGGAGCGCCTGCGCAACGTATCGATTTCGTGGGCTATGGCGGCTGCTGCCGCTTCCATGAGCAAAAAGAACGATTCCACGCGGATTTTCGGGGAAACGCAGAGTGCCTTGCAGCATTGTTGTGTCGGCGGCAATCGAAACCTCGGTCTCAATGCCGTCCCGTTCGGAAATTCGGCCGGGAATCATTAGCCTGCTCCTCTGGGCGCAACCTCCGTCTCCTGGTGCTCATGCCAGCCACGCTCCCGCAAAGCACGATCCAGCAGTTCATTTACCTCTTCGTCTGACACTTGCGAGAAATCGCGGTAGAACCGTCCAACACCGTAAAAGGGCTCCGGTGTTTCCAGGCACACCAGTTCATCGACTTCGCGTCTGAGGCGATTGCAGGTCGAAGCTGGAGCCACGGGGGTCGCAATCACAACGCTCGCTGGCTTCAGTTGCCGCAGTGCGCGAACGCCAGCCCGCATGCTGGAGCCCGTGGCGATTCCGTCGTCCACGAGTATGGCGGTCAGTCCTTTCACGTTGAGCGACGGTCGTCCGCCCCGATAGGCCCGTTCGCGGCGTTCCAATTCTTTTCTTTCCATCCTGGTAACCAACTCAATATCCAGGCTGGATATTCCCAGCCCTTCCACTGTGTCCATGTCAAGAATCCGGACGCCCCCGCTTCCGATGGCTCCGAAAGCCAACTCTTCATGGCCTGGAACACCAAGTTTGCGCAGCACAAATACGTCCAGAGGCGCCCTCAGGGCTGTGGCTACTTCGAAAGCGACGGGAACGCCACCGCGAGGGATTCCCAGCACGATCACATCCTCGCGGTTCGCGTATTTTTTCAAACGCGATGCCAGCCTGCGGCCGGCTTCCGTTCGATTGGTGAAGATCATATGAATGCCTCATTCGTTCTTGTGCATTTCTCGCCGGCGATTCAGCAGCAAGATTTCATCCAGCTCGTGCGGTTGCCCGCAGTAAAAATAGTCTTTTTCGAAATCCATTGTCTGCCTGGCTTTCAAAGGCTTGGAAATCTCCGCGAGAGTCTTTGCAACTTGCGCCGCGGAGGCGTGAAGCGCTATATCGGCTTGTGCCACAATGCCGACGCAGCGCCCTCTTTGGTCCACAACGGG
>JBGQGW010000114.1:0-12062 GCA_041497605.1 Terriglobia bacterium
CACGCACACCGCGGCCGCGACGATGAGAAGAAGGCATCCTGCTTTGGCGAATCGAACCCTGGTCATAGCTTCCTTTCTGTCCTCAGTGTGTTGGAACAGATTTTACTTGGCTCACCCCTATAACCTTGCCCGTTTGGAAAAACAGGCAACCCAATATGTAAAAGGCGGAGTTGTCTGGCGGAAAATAGGCATAAACAACAGTTCCGTTCACTATGACTTGATGCGCTGGGTAGCAAGTGTGATTGTAATTCACGTAGGCAGTGGGTGATTGCGGATTGGTTGTATCAAGCACCGTGCGCATGTCCCAGGTGATCGGGGCCGTTACAATCTCAAGAGGGTTTGATACGGAGCCTGTGTAATGGACCTGGGCTTGGTGAGCCTGAGGGTAACTCTCGTCGTGAGAGAAGTTCGGAGTCGCTTGACCGGCGAGATTCCACAATAGACAATCGTTTGCAACACCATCCTCATCGAGGCTGGACAAGGTCGATCCGTTGAGTGGGGAATAGTAGCCGTAGTTCCTGGTTTGGCCGGTGTTCTGAAAGAAATTCAGACTCGTTTGCAAATCCGGTATGACTTGGATTTGCTCCGCAGTTCGGTAAGTACCACGATTCCCGTCGCCCATATAGACCTTCGTCCAGGGAAGCTGCTGGTAAAAACAAACGGTAGGCCCCTGCACATTGTCGACAGCAATATACGCGTTGTATCCGACTGTAAAGTTCGGGATCACGATGCCAGGAGCATCCAAAGGGAATGTAGCAACGTGACAATTATTGATACCAATGGGCGACCTCAAATTGATGCTCGACGTCACGCTTGTGGTACCGATGCTGATCCAAGTGGTGTTGCCTGAAGCGTCAACCGTGGCTACAGGAGGGACGCTGCTCGCCCAGTTGTACGCCAATCCGGACTTGTTGGTGGGAACGCCAGTGCAGGAATTGGTTGCCCACACTCCGAAGCTCCCGTTTCCCCCAATCGGTCCAAATAGGGGGTCCGGGGCTAAGTATGCATCGTCAAATCCGCAACAGGCAGCGCAGCCGTAAGTGGCGTGCCCGAATTTCTTGTCGGAGATTATCTTGCCCTCGTACAAATAGCCGATACTCGAATCATTCAGGTCCTTGATCTCGTAGGAGCCAGACATGGTGTCCGCAGGCATGATTCGGCGGTTCTTGTCGGGGATGCCGTTCCGAATAAGCTCGCCGATGTCCACCCACGTCTGCTCCCCGGGAGCGAGTTGCTTCACCGGCAATTCATACACCGCGTTCTGGCCGTAGAAAAGAGTGACCACCACCTGGGCTGGTTTTTGCCCTGCATTGCCCGTCGTGATCAGGGTATTGTGCGTACCGTCCACGTGCCACATACCGCCTTTCCACATAAAGCTGAGATCCGATGAGAAGGGCGACTGCACGCCATAGCGGGAGCTGGAATCGTAGCTGGCGGCCACGGGAACAAGATCCCCCGGCCGGCCGTCATAGGTGATGCCTACGGACGCCCAGTTTGCATTCGGCGGCAAGGTGCCGTTCTGCTGCATCGCGCCAAGATCGACAAGACGAGTTTCTTCTGGAGCAAGTGGCGGAATATTCAAAGAGACCTTTCCCGTGGAGGTCGAACTCTTCCAATTTACCAGTATGCTGGAGGCTAGTGCATGGGAACTGGCATTGCGTACAAAGAGCTGCGGCTGAAGGACTGTGCCCGCGGGATAGCCCAGCATTGCGTCGGGAACCCGCAAGCCTACGAGGGGGGCCATGAGAGTAATCCTTTCAAGCTGAGCGCTTGCATCCCGGTTAAAGACTTTCATAATGGCCGAAAATCCGGAAAACTCGTCGAATAATACGTTTGAAACGTACACCGAACCAGCATCCGAGTCGAACGCAACTTTGATCCCGCCCACGTTTCCTTCAATGCCCAAGGTATGTTTTAGCTCTCGGATGCTGAAGCGACGCGTTTCATGCGCCCCAACAGAGAAACTCTGCTGTCCGCGCGAGCTTTTAGACCCTGTTACAACCTGTTCTGCCGTCACGAGGCGCGACGAGAAATTGCTCACGACAAGATAGCCATCCGAAGTGGGGTTTGGTAGCCACCAAATTGTCTCGCTGCTGCCCGAAGCAAAACTAGAATCAACCAGGAAGGCATCAAAATGAAAGTTGATGGGGTAGCCTTCGTGGTGCACCACCACTGCCGCATAGACGTTTTGAGTACTGATTGAATTATACCGGAGAGTCAGAGATCCGAAAGAATAGTTGGCGCCGCCGGAGAGCTTTGGATTAGCCGCTTGGATCGCATCGGCGAGATTCACTGAGCGCACCTGATCAGCGGGGATCGTAATAGGTCCAAGCTGGATTTCCAAGCCATCGAACGTACGCAGGGCTGGCGTAACGACCAGGTCGTCTTGCCCTAGATTGTTGCGCACTTCGAGTTCCGTGCTCCAGCCGGCTTCCACGGTCCAATATGGAGCCACCAGGACGTGACCAGATTTCGGTCGAACGCGAGGGCCCGTCCGAGCTCCGGTATTCGATTGAGCCAAGAGCGCACTCGGGATCAAGAGCAGGGCAAAGAGAAAGATCAAGGAAGAGGTTTTGCGGCTCATGCTGGGCTCCTTGCGCTTTGAACTGGTTAAAGAGTCGCATACATAACAGCTATAGTTATAGATAGAAAGTTATTTTACTTTAGCGTTAAGAATAAGCACGACAGGTAGCAAGGCCCTCTCACCACCCACCGTGACGGATTTTCCGCATTGAAGTAAACGATACCACCCCGCTAAACTGCGCGGGCTCAGCCGGCCGATATGCCATTCCGCCCTTCCCTTCGATCCGGGGGCACGGCACTTGACCGTGCTGCGCTAGGCGCATAAAATGATTCTTCTCCGCAATGATTGTACTTGGCGACAAATTGAATCCACCACAGCCCGCTCCGGCGGGCTGCGGTGTTTATGGGCACTTTTTTACAGAATGGGAGGAGTGATGATTGATGGACCAATCCCCGAAGGATTGACGTTCGACGACGTCCTGCTCTTGCCGGGAAAATCGTCCGTGATTCCAGCCGATGTGGACACGCGCACCTGCCTGACGCGCAAGATCGCGTTGAATATCCCCGTTGTGTCGGCGGCCATGGACACGGTAACAGAATCACGCCTGGCGATCGGCATGGCCCGGCAGGGCGGCCTGGGGTTCATCCATCGCAACATGCCGGTGGAACGGCAGGCGGAAGAAGTAGACAAAGTAAAACGCTCGGAGAGCGGCATGATAGTCGATCCGGTGACCATCTCACCGGAAATTACTGTGGCCCAAGCGCTCGAGATCATGCTGAAGTACAAAGTCTCGGGTCTGCCCGTCACCCGCGGCCCGCTGCTGGTCGGCATCCTGACCAATCGCGATCTGCGATTCGAGCGGAATCTGGACCAGCCGGTCAGCGAGATCATGACGAAAAAGGAACTCGTCACCGTGCCGGTGGGAACCACGCTGGAACAAGCGGAAAAAATCCTGCAAAGACACCGCATCGAAAAACTACTTGTTGTCGACAACGAATATCATCTCAAGGGCCTGATCACCGTAAAGGATATTCAGAAAAAGCTCGAGTATCCCCGCGCGGCCAAAGACGACCATGGCCGGCTCCGTGTGGGCGCGGCCATCGGCGCCACCGGTGATTTCCTCGAACGCGCCGTCGAGCTGGCGAAAGCACAAGTGGACGTCCTGGCGATCGACACGGCGCACGGGCATTCCGAGCGCGTGATGGAAGCCATTCGCGCCGTGAAAAAACGCCTGCCGGAAATGCAATTGACCGCCGGCAACGTGGCCACCTATGAAGGCGCGCGCGACCTGATCGCGCTGGGCATCGACGGGCTGAAGGTCGGCGTGGGGCCGGGATCGATCTGCACCACGCGCGTGGTGACCGGCGCGGGTGTGCCGCAGATCACCGCGATCACGGAATCGGCGCGAGCGGCCAAGGGCACGGGCGTGCCGGTGATTGCCGACGGGGGGATCAAGTTTTCCGGGGATATTTCCAAAGCCATCGCCGCGGGCGCTTCCACAGTAATGATCGGCGGCCTTCTGGCCGGCACCGAGGAATCCCCCGGCGAAACGATTCTTTACCAGGGACGCACATTCAAGTCTTACCGCGGCATGGGATCGATGGGCGCCATGGAAGCCGGCTCCGCGGACCGCTACGCGCAGGAAGGCGCACTGCGTGGCAAGACGGTGCCCGAAGGCATCGAAGGCCAGGTGCCCTACAAGGGATCCCTGGGAAGTTTGGTGGAACAACTCGTGGGCGGGCTGCGCAGCGGCATGGGTTATTGCGGCGTCGCCAGTATTCAGGAACTCCAGGAGCGCTCACGCTTCGTGCGCATCACGGCGGCCGGCCTGCGCGAAAGCCACGTTCACGACGTGATCATCACCAGAGAAGCCCCCAATTACCAGCGCGAATAATGGGATTCCGCGGCCATCGCTCATTCCAAGATTTCCCAAGCGGCAGGTGCCGCTGAGATGCGCTGGCTGCGTCATGGCTGGCCCGTGCTAGTGTGGGCCACGGCGATCTGGCTTTTTTCCACCGATGCGTTTTCCGAAGTGGGTACCGGCCACTTCATCCTGCCGGTACTGCGCTGGCTCCTTCCGCACGCCTCGCATCACACAATCTTCGCAATCCATTTCTTGATTCGTAAGTCCGCTCACGTGACGGAATATTTTATTTTCAGCCTGCTGGCGCTGGAGGCCATTCGCGGCGGCCGGCGCGGCTGGAACCGGACGTGGGGAATCGCGGCCATCGCCATTGCCGCGGGCTATGCCGCAACGGACGAACTCCACCAGTTGTTCGTGGCCAGCCGCGGCGCCTCCTTGTTGGATGTGGTGATTGATATTTCCGGCGCGGCGCTCGCACAGTTCATCATGGCGTGGTGGACGTCTCGCCAGGGCCGCCCGAACGACGGCAAGCCCATCAAGGCGGCAATCAAGGATTCCGGCGCCGCTTCACCTCTCTAGATTTGCAGGCAGCATACCGAATCACGCGATCGATCCATCAGTAGCGGAATAAAGGGGGATGGACGCTTGATCCAAAAAAGCAAAAGCCCGCAGGAGAAATCCGGCGGGCTTCGCAGAGCGTGGTTTTTTCTTCGCGCTACTTTTCAGCGTTGACCGATTCTTCCGGCGCTTCCTGCGGTTTTTCTTTCTTGGCCTTCTTTTCCTTTTTCTTCAGTTCGGAGCCGAGCAATTCGAGGATGGCGAGTTCCGCGCCATCGCCGATCCGCCACCCAACGTGAATGATCCGGGTATAGCCGCCTTGACGATCCGCAAACCGGGGAGCCAGATCGGCAAAAAGCTTCTTCGTGGCGCCCGGGGTCTGCAAAAACGCGGCCGCTTGCCGCCGCGCATGGAGCGTATCGCGCTTGCCCAGCGTGATCATTTGGTCCACCAGCCGCCGCGCAGCCTTCGCGCGCAGCAGCGTGGTGGTAATGCGTTCCTTCTCGATCACATTGGTCACCAGATTGCGCAAGGTGGCCCGGCGATGCGCGGGCTGGCGTCCGAGTTTCACTCCTGAGATCAGGTGTCGCATGGTTGATTTCCAACCGGCCTAGAGCGCCGTGGATTCCTCCGCTGGGGGCGGCGCCGTCTGGCTCGGCAGCGGCGGCCAGATAATACGGCCGTGCTCGTCGAACTTCATTCCCAGGCTCAGGCCCATCTTCTGCAGGATCTCCTTGATTTCGTTCAGCGACTTGCGGCCGAAGTTTTTCGTCTTGAGCATCTCCGATTCGGTCTTCTGCACCAGTTCGCGGAGGCTTTGGATATTCGCGTTCTTCAAGCAATTGTAGGAGCGCACGGAAAGCTCGAGCTCTTCCACCGACCGGTCCAGATGTTCCAGGCGCGGATCGCTGTAATTCTCGATCACTTCTTCCGGCAGATCCGGCGTCTCTTCGAAATTGATGAAGATGCTCATGTGATCCTTCACCAGCTTCGAGGCCAGGCCAATGGCGTCCTGCGGAGTAATCGCGCCGTTGGTCCACACTTCCAGCGTGAGTTTTTCGTAGTCCGTCATCTGCCCCAGGCGCGCCGCTTCCACCGCGTAGTTCACCTTGCGCACCGGCGAGTGGACGGAATCGATCGGAATGTAACCGATCGGGAGATCCTCGTCGAAGTTGCGGTCGGCGGCCACGTATCCGCGGCCGTTCTTGACGCGCATTTCGAGCTGCAGTTTTCCGCCTTCGCTCACCGTCGCGATGTAAATGCTCTTGTCGAGCACGGCGATGTCGGCGTCTTCTTCGATTTGCGCCGAGGTCACCACCCCGGGCACTTCCACGTTCACCGTGATCGTCTTGGCCTGATCCGAATTCAGCTTCAGCGGCACTTGCTTCAGATTCAGGATGATGTCGGTGGCGTCTTCCACCACGCCGGGAATGGGCGAGAATTCGTGCAGCACGCCTTCAATTCGAACGGCAGTGATCGCCGCGCCTTCGATCGAGCTGAGCAAGGAGCGCCGCAGTGCGTTCCCGACCGTGGTGCCCCATCCGCGTTCAAATGGCTGCGCCGAAAACTTTCCGAATTTGTCCGTCAGACTCTCGAGCTCGGCCGCAAGTCGCTTTGGCTTCTGAAACCCTTTCCACATATTCGTCAATCCTCCTGGCCCGCCCAAGCGGACCTCACTCCAAAATTTGAGTGCCCCGGTTACTTCGAATACAGTTCGACGATCAATTGCTCGTTGAACGGGGGCGTCTGAACGTCTTCGCGCTTGGGCAGCGCGACGACGCGTGCTTTGAAATGCTCGCGATCCACGTCCAGCCACGGCGCCTGGCCCTGGCTGCCGGCCAGATTGCGCGCTTCCAGCACCATCGCGTTCTGGTGCATCTTTTCCTTCAGCGCGATCTCTTCGCCCACGTTGATCAGATAATTCGGAATGTTGACCTTCTTTCCGTTGATGCGAACGTGCCCGTGCGACACCAACTGGCGGGCCTGCGATCGTGAGCTGGCCAGGCCGCTGCGGTAGACAGCATTGTCCAGACGGCGCTCGAGCATCACCAGCAGGTTGGAACCAGTCGGCCCCTTGGCGCGCTCCGCGTTTTCAAAATAACGGCGAAACTGCTTCTCCAGCAGGCCGTACGTCCGTTTCACCTTCTGCTTCTCGCGCAACTGCACGCCATAGCCCACCATCTTGGCCCGGCGGGCCTGGCCGTGTTGGCCCGGAACAAAATTGCGCTTCTCGATCGCGCACTTCTCCGTAAAACACCGCAGGCCCTTCAGGAAGAGCTTCATGCCCTCCCGGCGGCACAGCCGGCAAACCCCTTCACGATGTCTTGCCAATTCTCTATCTCCTTTAGCTTACTTCTCGAAACTGTTTCTCGTCAGACGCGGCGGCGCTTGGGCGGCCGGCAGCCGTTGTGCGGCACCGGCGTCACGTCCTTGATCGAATGGATGTGCAACCCGGCGGAAGCGAGCGCCCGGATCGCCGATTCGCGTCCCGCGCCCGGCCCCTTCACGCGCACATCGATCGTCTTCAGCCCGTAGGTATCGCGCGCGGCGCCGGCGGCATTCGCGGCGGCCTGTTGCGCGGCATACGGCGTGCCTTTGCGCGAGCCCTTGAATCCCACGGAACCGGCCGAGGACCAGCTCAATGCGCGGCCGGCGGGATCGGTGAGCGTCACGATCGTATTGTTGAACGTGGCTTGAACGTGCGCCACCCCATGCGGCACCACGCGCTTCTCGCGCTTCTTCCGGAATTCTTTCTTTCGCTTCGCCGGCTTTGCTGCTGCCGGTGCAGCGGCGGCGTCTTGCGGTTCCTTGGCCAAGTGCGTTGTTCTCCTTTACGTTTGCTGCCCCGTTCCGGGCGCGCTACTTCTTCACCGCCACTTTCTTCTTGGCGGCCACAGCGCCCTTCCGCGGACCCTTGCGGGTTCGCGCGTTGGTATGCGTTCGCTGGCCGTGCACCGGAAGATTGCGGCGGTGCCGCAGCCCGCGATAGCACTGAATATCGATCAGGCGGCGGATGTTCATCTGGACCTCCTTGCGGAGATCCCCTTCCACCCGGCCCTCGGATTCAATCGACTGGCGGAGGCGATTCACTTCTTCCTCGGTCAGGTCCTTGATCTTTTTCGTTTCGTCGACGTTTGATTTGGCGCAAAGCTTCCGCGCGCGATCCTGGCCGATCCCGTAAATCGCGGTCAGGCCAACCCAGAGGCGCTTGTTCGGCGGAAGATCGACACCTGCGATGCGAGCCATTCGAAATCCTCCCTAACCCTGGCGCTGCTTGTGCTTTGGGTTGGAGCAGATCACCCGAACCACGCCGCGCCGTTGGACTACTTTGCACTTCATGCAGATCTTTTTTACGGATGCGCGAACTTTCATTTCTGGCTTACTCCCTGGCCGTTCGAACGCCGCGGCCGCCGCTACTTATACCGGTAAACGATCCGCCCGCGGGTCAGGTCATACGGTGATAACTCGACAGCCACCCGGTCGCCCGGCAGGATGCGGATAAAATTCTTCCGCATTTTACCCGAAATATGCGCGAGCACCTTGTGCTTATTTTCGAGTTCCACCCGGAACATCGCGTTCGGCAGCGGTTCAATCACCACTGCCATGACCTCGATGGCGTCCTCTTTCGGATTGCCGTCGGTCGGTTTCTTTTTCTCTTGCTCTGGCCTTTTCTTCATGAACTCCCAAATAACAAATCAGATTTCCTTGGTCCAAAATCCCTACCAGCAGGGTCCCGATGCGTCCCGCGGCCGCGTCAGAATCCAGGGCCCCTCCGCGGTAATGGCGACGGTGTGTTCGAAATGCGCGGCATCGCTTCCGTCCGCGGTCACCGCCGTCCACTTATCGTTCAGCACCCGGACTTCCGGCCCGCCGCTGGTTACCATCGGCTCGATCGCCAGCACCATGCCCGCCTGCAAACGCGGACCGTGCCCGGGCGCGCCATAATTCGGAAGCTGCAGGTCTTCGTGCATTTTCGTGCCGATGCTGTGACCTACAAACTCGCGAACCACCGATAGCCCGTTCTGCTCGACCCAGCCCTGCACGGCGGCGGAAATATCGCTCAGCCGGTTGCCGGGCCGGGCTTTCTCGATCGCCTGTTCCAGTGATTCGCGGGTCACGCGAAGCAGCTTTTCGCGCTTGGGATCGATCTTGCCCACCGGAAACGTGACCGCCGCATCGGCGAAGTAGCCATCGGACTCGACACCGAAATCGATCGAAAGAATGTCTCCCTCATTCAATTTCCTCTTGGCCGACGGGATCCCGTGCACCACTTCATTGTTAATCGAGGCGCACACCGATGCGGGATAGCCCCGGTAACCTTTGAACGCCGGCCGCACGCCTTCTTCAGCGCAAGTCCGCTCGGCCACCGCATCCAATTCCTTCGTCGTGATGCCGGGCTTGGCCATTTCCCGCAGCTTATTCAGGACGTTCCAAACAACCATCCCGCCCTTGTGCATCTTTTCCAATTCCGTTGCGGATCGGCAGATAATCATTTTCCCAACGCGGCGTCGCTCAAAATATCCATCACGGCGCGCGTTACTGAATCCATGTCCGCCGAAGCATCCACTTTCCGCAACACGCTACGCCCCGAGTAATATTCCACCAGCGGCTTGGTTTGCCGGTCATACGCTTCGATCCGGCCGCGGATCACATCCGGCTGGTCATCGGGACGCTGGATCAATTCACCGCCATCCGCATCGCAGCGGCCTTCTACCTTGGGCGGATGGTCATACACATTGTAAATCTCGCCGCCGATGCTGCAGGTGCGGCGTCCCGTCAGCCTCCGGATCAGCCCTTCGTAATCCACGGCGAAGTGAATCACAACAGGATCACCCAGACCGCGGCGCTGCAGAATTACGTCCAGATCGCGCGCTTGCGGCAGCGTGCGCGGAAATCCGTCGAACACGAAACCGTTCGCGCAGTCCGGCTGCGACAGGCGATCATCCACCATGCCCAGCATCAGCTCATCCGGCACCAGGGCGCCACGATCCATCAGCGGCTTCGCTTGCTGTCCCAGTTCCGTATGGCGGCTGATGTGATCGCGAAGCATGTCGCCAGTGGATAGATGCGGCACGCCACAAACCTGCGCCACGCGCCTGGCCTGCGTCCCTTTGCCTGCTCCCGGAGGTCCCAGGAAGATCACGGCACGCCTCAACAATCGCTCTCCAGCCGTCCGGTCGACGCTGCTAGCCACGACGGCTGCGCACCTTTCCCTTGCGAACGAAGCCTTCGTAGTTCCGCATCACCAGTTGTGCCTCCACTTGCTGCACCGTATCCATGGCAACGCCCACCACAATCAACAAAGAAGTTCCGCCGAAATAGAATGTGACGCCCAGGCCTTCCAGAACGAACCGCCACATGTGCGCGTCAAACCACGCCCCGCCCAGCCACAACGGCAAGTGCTGCAAGTGAATGCCGGAAATCAGCCATTCCGGCAGCAGACAGACGATCGCCAGGTAAACGCCGCCGACGAACGTTAAGCGCGTCAAGATCCGGTTGATGTGTTCCGACGTGTTTCGTCCCGGACGGATGCCCGGAATGAATCCGCCGTACTTGCGCATGTTGTCGGCCAGCTCCGTGGGGTTGAAAATGATGCCCACGTAAAAAAACGCGAAGAAAATAATCAGCACCACGTACACCAGCGTGTACAGCGGCTCGCCCCAGGAGAGCGCCTTGGCGAACTTTTCCATCCCCGGCGAACTCTTCTGGAAGAACAAGGCCAGAGTCTGCGGGAACGTGAGCAACGAGCTGGCGAAAATCGGCGGAATCACGCCGCCGGAATTCACGCGCAAGGGAAGATACGTCATCTGCCCGCCCATCACTTTTCGTCCCATCACGCGTTTGGCGTATTGCACCGGAATGCGCCGCTGGCCGCCTTCCACGTAAACGATGAACGCCACCACGGCCACCATCAAAACCAGCAAGGCGATAATCGCCAGCGGCGTGAATGGACCCCACTGCGCCGAGCTGGTCTTGCCCCACAAATCCGCCACCGCGCGCGGCAAACCCACCACGATGCCGGCAAAAATAATCAGCGACATTCCGTTGCCGATTCCGCGATCGCTGATCTGCTCGCCGAGCCACATGATGAACGCCGAACCCGTGGTCAGCGTCAGGATGGTCATCAGCAGGAACCGGACGCCCGGCTGATATACCAGCGCCTGGCCGCTCAGGTTCTGCCGCATCAGCGTCAGGCCGATGGTGAACGACTGGAAAATACTCAAAATAATCGTCAGGTAGCGCGTGTACTGGGTGATCTTGCGGCGGCCCAGCTCGCCTTCTTTTTGCAGGCGCTCCAGGTACGGCCACACCACCACCATCAATTGCAAAATAATCGATGCCGTGATGTACGGCATGATGCCCAGCGCGAAAATCGTCAACCGCCGGAAGTTGCCGCCGCTGAACAGGTCGATGATTCCGAGTACCGACCCCTGGCCCTGCTGGAACAATTGCTGCAGCAATTCGGTATTGATTCCGGGCGTGGGAACAAAAGCTCCCAGGCGGTACACCCCCAGCAACGCCAGCGTGAACAGGACGCGCTTGCGCAGGTCCGGCGTGCGGAAGATGTTTCGAAATGCCTCGAAGAGCTTGCCCATTACAGAACTTCGACCTTCCCTCCGGCGCGCGTGATTTTCTCCGCGGCCGTGCGGCTAAAAGCGTGCGCGCGAACTGTCAGCGCCACCTTCAAGTCGCCATCACCCAAAACTTTCAGGCCATCTTTGCGCGGGCGCACAATCCCGCGGCCCAGCAGCGATTCCGGCGAAACCGTCTCGCCTGCCGCGAACGCATTCAGCATTTCCACGTTCACGATGGCGAACGATTTTGAAAATGGATTGTGGAAGCCGCGCTTCGGAATTCGCCGGTGCAGCGGCATCTGGCCGCCCTCAAAGCCTACCCGGCGCTGGTAGCCCCGGCGGGATTTCTGTCCCTTGTTGCCCTTGCCGGCCGTCTTGCCGAGTTTTGATCCCATGCCGCGGCCGACGCGGACCTTGCGATGCCGCGATCCGCGCGGCGGCGCCAATGTCGAGAGTGTAGGTGTTTTCTTGTCTGCCATCTTATCCTTCCAACTCTTTCACGAGGTGCCGCACCGCATGGATCATTCCGCGGACCGACGGC
>JBGQGW010000115.1:0-12035 GCA_041497605.1 Terriglobia bacterium
CCGGACGATTAACGATCCTGCCAAAGTATGTTTCGAGTTATGGCCGGAATGTTTGGCGTTCCGCACAGAGCCATGGTGGTCAGGAATTCGTTATGGAGGATTCGGACCACCTGTTCGACTCCGGAGGCGCCATTCACGGCGAGACCCCAGAGATAAGGCCGGGCAATCAGGACAGCGCGCGCACCCATCGCGAGTGCCTTGATTACGTCAGTTCCGCGGCGAATGCCGCCGTCCATCAAGACGGGGATACGCCCCTCGACACTCTCGATGACGCGGGGCAAAGCTTCGATTGTAGCGGGCACCGTGTCAAGCTGCCGGCCACCGTGATTGGACACGATGATGCCGCTCACTTCATGTTCCACGGCCCGGCGAGCGTCATCCGGATTCAAAATGCCTTTCAGAAGCACAGGGACCTTCGCATAGCTGCGGATGGAATCAATTCCTTCCCAAGTAAGCTTCGGATCCATCAATAAGCTGAAGATCTTTTGCTGGTCCGCGCCGGAACCATTGTTCCGCTGAGTTGCCTCGGATTTCATAGCCTTCAAATTTTCCAAAACCAATCCCGGCGGAAGATGGAATTCATCGCGCGTCTCGCGATTGCGAGTACCGGGCACTGGCGAGTCCACCGTAATGCACAAGGCGCGGCATCCGGCGGCCTCTGCGCGCTGAACGAGTTCGCGAGTGAAGCCGCGGTCGCGCTGCACGTACAATTGGAACCACAACGGCCCCTGCGCCGATTTCCCAATGTCTTCAATGGAGGTTGTCGCCACCGAACTCACCACCAGCGTTGCGCCCGCGTTCGCTGCTCCTCGCGCCGTGGCGATCTCGCCCTCCGGATTCATCAGTTTGTGAAAGGCAGCGGGGGCCAATAGAATCGGAAAATCCAGTTTCTGGCCAAAGAGTTCAATGTGCGTATCCAGGCGGCTGACATCGATCAGCACGCTGGGCTTCAAGCGGATGGCGCTGAGGCATTCGCGGTTTCGATGAAGCGTGATTTCATCCCCGGCGCCTTCGGCGACATAGTCGTAAGCCATCTTCGAGAGCCGCTTTTGAGCAGCGCCTTCATATTCGAGAAGATTCACGGGGGCGGAAGAAGTGGCCGGCGTTTGAGCTTCCGGAGCAGGCAATTGGCGGCTGCCCGCCATGGGGCGCGAATGAGCCGAGGAGTTGCGGGGCAGGGCGGCCGATCCGAGAACTCCGGCGAGAACCTGCAGAATTTCACGACGATTCATAACGGGCGGATTGTACACGTCTGCCAGGGAATGACAAGCGCGAGTTGCATGTCCGATCGTTTTTGTTGATCGCACGAATAAGCCTCTTCTGACATACGAGTGATATACAACAAACATTGTTCTTGACACTGTCCCGGCGCGAGGTATAGCTTCCGCCGTGGTATGCGAGGGCGAATGGCAGCGCAAGCGAATCGTTTCTGCGCCGCTGCGGCCGCGCCCAGCGACTTCTGTTTTCGGCAGGAGAAGCACTCCGAAGCATCCCTCGCGAAGTTCTCCTTGGAGGATTCCGTATGAAACGATTTGTCTTGTTCTTTGCCGTTTTCTTGATTGGTTTGCGTCTGCCGGCGCCGCAACTATCGCGGGCACAGGAAAAACCCGTAGTAATCGCAGCCAGCACCGTGCTCGACGGGCGCGGGCACGTGGTGCACAACACGCGAATCGTGGTGCAGAACGGCAAGATCGTGAAAATCGATCCGAAGGCCGAGCCGGTTGCCTACGACTTGCGCGGGCTCACGGTGATGCCCGGATGGATTGACGCGCACGTTCACATTACTTCCCACTTCGGAGCTAATGGACGATTGGCGGTCGACGGCCTGGGCGCGATTCAGTCGGAATCGCCGGCCGATTCCGCATACGGAAACGAAGGAAATGCCTGGGCGACTCTGCTGGGCGGTTTTACGACGGTGCAGAGCATCGGCTCCACAGCCGATGGACCTCTGCGCGATGCCATCAACCGCGGCATCATCCCGGGGCCGCGACTCCTTACTTCGCTCCAGCCGATTTTCGCTCAGACGGGCGGTCCAGATGAGATGCGCGCCGCCGTTCGCAAATTAAAGGCTGACGGTGCTGACCTGGTAAAAGTTTTCGCGTCCAAGAGCATGAGAGAAGGAGGTACTCCCACGCTCTCGCAGGAACAGCTTACGGCGATTTGTGATGAAGCACGCAAAGTTGGACTGCGTGTGACGGTTCATGCCTATCGCGAAGCGATCGCGAGAGCCGTGCTAGCGGGCTGTCGTGAAATCGAGCACGGCATCTACGCCACCAATGAAGATCTGAAGCTCATGGCGGAGCATAACACCTGGCTCGATCCCCAGGTGGGGCTGGTCTACTGGAACTATTTGAATAACAAGGAGCACTACCTCGGAATTGGAAATTACACGGAGGCGGGCTTCGAGGCGACGAAAAAACTTCACGAACCGATCATTGACGTGTTCAAACGAGCGCTGCAGACACCGGGCTTGAAAATCGCATTCGGCACGGACGCCACAGCCGGCGCAGACGGCCACAACGCGGATGAAATGATTTATCGCGTCCAGGACGGCGGCCAGTCTCCTATCGATGCTCTGACTTGTGCGAATTCGGTGACCGCGGAATCCCTGGGAATGGGCGACCAGATCGGGACAATCGCCGCGGGTTACGCCGCGGACATCATTGCGGTAGACGGCGATCCGGTGAAAGACATCACCGTGGTTCGCAAGGTCACCTTCGTGATGAAAGGCGGCGTGGTGTTCAAAAATGCCGCGCGGTAATCGAGAAAGAATTGCTTACAAGGCCGAGCAAAGCCGAGCGCCGGGGAGTTTTCCTGACATACGGGTGGTATACAACGCACATTGTTCTTGACATGTCACACCGCCCAGGTGTAGCTTCCCGGTTAGAATCGGGGCGAGACGGAAACATCGCTGCAGCAAAAGTTTTCGATCTCGAGAGTGTGCTAATGGGGCGTTCCCACTCCTTTGCTGAAAGGTGGTGGCTATGAGTGGCCGGGGAATCGCGGAGTCCAAAAAAGCCCCACTCGATTTGAGTGTTCTTGCACGGAAAACTTTCCCGATCTCCGGCCGCTCCCTCCTCCACTTTTCGCTCGTTTTTCTAGCAAACTTGCCCTTAGTCTTTTGTTTCTCAGTAGCCAACGCGCAGGAATCCGCGGCGGCAAAAACAACAGTGATTCACGCGGGACGATTCTTTGATGCTCCTGCCGGGCGGATGCTCGACAACCAGGACATCTTGGTGCGCGGCAATAAGATCGAGCAAGTGGGCGCAAAGCTCGCTGTTCCTGCGGGCGCCCGGGAGATCGATCTGCGCAACGCAACCGTCCTGCCGGGGTTCATCGACGTTCACACGCATCTGACCGGAGAATTGGGGCATAGCGGTTATGAAGGCCTCGGCGTTTCGGTTCCTCGGTCCACGCTGATCGGCGCGAAGAACGCCCGGATTACCTTGTTCGCCGGATTCACAACGGTACGAAACGTGGGTGCCGAAGGGTACTCTGACGTAGCGCTCCGCGACGCCATAAACGATGGCGACATGATCGGGCCGCGGATGCAGGCTTCCGGCCCGCCGCTCGGAATCACCGGGGGTCATTGCGACAGCAATCTGTTGCCCTTCTCATTCCATTACTCGGCGGAAGGCGTGGCGGACGGCGTTCCGGCGGTGATGGCGAAAGTTCGCGAGACCATCAAGTACGGCGCCGACGTGATCAAGTTTTGTTCCAGCGGCGGAGTTCTTTCGAAGGGCGATAATCCACTGCTGGAAGCCTATAGTCCGGAAGAGATGCAGGCGCTGATCACGGAATCGCACCGGCTGGGGCGCAAAGTGGCGACTCATGCTCACTCAGCGCTGGCGATCAAGGACGCGGTGCGGGCGGGTGTGGATTCCATCGAGCACGGGATTTTTCTGGATGAGGAAGGAATCGAATTGATGAAGCAGCATGGAACGTATCTGGTTCCGACTTCCTATCCGTTGTTCTGGTTCGAGCAGAACGAGTCGAAGATGAATCTCCCACCGTGGATCGTGGAAAAGGTGGCCATCATCATTCCAGCGGCGAAGAAGAATGTGGCCCGGGCGTTCCACGCGGGCGTAAAGGTGGCCCTGGGCACCGATGCGGCCGTGTATCCGCACGGGCTGAACGGCGGGGAGTTCTGGTCCATGGTCGAATTGGGACTGACGCCAATGCAGTCGCTGCAAGCGGGCACCGTCAATGCGGCTGATTTGATGGGCTGGAGCGATCGCATTGGATCGATTTCCGCGGGGAAGTTCGCAGACATCGTGGCTGTGAACGGCAATCCTCTCGAAAATATTTCTCTGCTTCAACATGTCGGATTTGTGATGAAGGACGGGGTGGTTTACAAAAACGAACTGGCGCCGGCATCGCCGGCGGAGAAGTTCAATCAGTAGGGGTGGAGGAGATCAATGCGATCAAAATCAGTTCTAGGTGTATTGATGACATTGGCACTCGTACTCGTCGGGACGAGTATAGTGCTGGGCCAGGAAATCACGGGGACCATCCTGGGGACGGTTCGAGACGTCGCGGGTGGATCAGTGGCTGGCGCCACGATTACGATCACCAACGAGGGTACCGGTATTTCTCGAGTGGTCAAGTCCGATTCCAACGGCGACTACATCGTCAATCAACTTTCGATCGGAGTGTATACGGTCAAGATCGAAAACCAGGGCTTCACGACATTCATCCAGAAGGGGATGCAGTTGGTCGTGAACCAGAACGCACGCGTGGACGCCGCGCTCAGACCGGGCTCGATGCAGCAAACAGTGGTTGTTGAGGGTAACGCCTCGCAGATTGAAACAACCGTAGCAACCATCGGCAAGGTGGTGGAGGAGAAAACCATCGTCCAATTGCCATTGAATGGACGCAACTACCTCCAACTTGGTGTTCTGCAACCCGGCGTCACGCCGATCACCACCAACCTTGGGAAAAGCGGTTCCGCTGCGGCTGCTGACCAGGGCTTTGCAGTGAACGGTCTGCGCACGCAGGCGAATGTGTTCCTAATCGACGGGGCATTGAACACCGACCTTTTCTTCACGTCGAGCAACTTGAAGCCCCCGCCGGATGCTATCCAGGAGTTCAAGATTCTCACGAACGACTACGCCCCCGAGTATTGGGGTGGTGGATCGGTGGTGAATCTGGTTATCCGCTCGGGAACGAATACGTACCATGGTCAGGCGTGGGAATTTTTGCGCAACGACGTCTTCGACGCCCGAAACTTTTTTGCGACGACCCCGCCGCCACTGAAGCAGAACCAATTTGGCGGGGGATTCGGCGGACCAATTAGCATCCCGAAAATCTATAACGGGAAGAACAGGACCTTCTTTTATGCCTACTACGATGGATTCCGGAATCGCCAGGGCATTACCTCGGCCACGACCATTCCGACCACCGCCCAGGCGGGAGGCAATTTCAACGGGTCGCCCAACCTGCCGCACATACCGGGTTCGAATCCGCAGCAACCATTCCCAAACAATACGGTCCCGGTAAATCCCATCACCGCCAAGCTCCTCGCACTCTATCCTACGTCGACGACCGGGGCGTTTAGTTCTTCGCCCAGCCAGTCGGACACTCGGGATGGCTACGGCTTCCGTGTCGATCACCACATCGGGGATCACGATACGATCTGGGGCCATTACCTGTACGACCTCCAACGGCAACTTCTGCCGTTCGCGCCATTCGGCGCTGTTGTGCCTGGATTCCCCGGGACGGCACGCTCCACGCCGCAAACGCTGACGCTCGGCGAGACCCACGTATTCTCATCGCATTTGCTCAATGATCTCCATGCATCCTTTGTGCGAACGAATTTTGCCAACCCGATATTCACCCGGCGCGACAGCCTCAGCAGCTTTGGTTTCCAGTACCCTTCCACGTTTCCCGGCTACGAGACGATTCCGTTCGTTTCCGTCACGGGATTCTCGGCGCTCGGCAACCCGCAAGGGCCGGGCATAAGAGTCTCCAACACATATGAATTGCTCGACGCTGTCTCCTACACTACCGGACGGCACAATTTGAAATTCGGACTCGACATTCGGAACACTCAATACAACATCACGTTCGGCTCCGGTGAGAATGGCTCGTATACCTTCAACGGCCAATTCAGCGGCAATGCATTGGCGGATTTCGAACTCGGCCTGCCGTCGGTGTTTACGCAATCTGTGGTGGGCGCCGGCCATTTGCACGGGTACACCTATGAGTGGTACTTGCAGGACGACTGGAGGCTGCGCTCGAACTTGACTCTGAATATCGGCGTGCGGCACACCATGGCGACGGCGTTCGGTCCGGACAGCACGGATCTGTACGGCGCGTTTCGAGTGGGTCTGAAATCGACGATCCGGCCCGACGCGCCGACCAACCTGGTCTATTCAGGCGATCCCGGCGTCCCCAGTGGCAACTATCCCGCCGACCTAAATAATTTTGCACCCCGAATTGGATTGGCATGGGATCCGAGCGGCAACGGCAAGTGGAGTGTCCGGGCTGGCTATGGAATGTTTTATGAATACATTCCTGGCATCGCCCAGTTCAACTCGGAGTTCTCTTCGCCGCCGGGATTTCCGAGCGTCACGATCAATTCACCGGCAAACTATGCGAATCCCATCGCCGGGCTGAATCCGTTTGCGCCGGGGACAATAAAGACACCGGTCGCGTTGACCTCTCTTGCGCCCAATCTCCATTTACCCTACGACATGCAGTGGAATCTCTCGGTTCAACGCCAGCTTCCCAGGGATATTTTGTTGGAAGCTAACTATATCGGCACGGCGGGCGCCGGCTTGATCCGGAGCCGGCAGATCAATCCGGCCGTCTTCGGCCCCGGCGCCACCACGGCAAACACTAATGCGCGACGCATTTTTGCGCCTAACTTTGCCTCGGTGGGCCAGATCGAGAACAGCGCGAATTCTCACTACCACGCGTTGCAACTCAGCGCCAACAAGCGATACAGCCACGGTCTCAGCTTCCTGGCTTCTTACACGTGGTCGAAAGCAATCGACAATGGATCGTTTTACAACATCAGCCAAGGGACGAACGCCGGAAACTCGAACAATCCGATGAATCCTTTCAATCTGGCGCCGGAGAAGGGACTCTCGCTGTTCGATGTTCGCAATCGCTTCGTTGTCTCCGGGGTATATCAACTGCCGTTTGGGCAAAACTTGACGGGGTTCGCCGGCGCTCTGGGCAAGGGATGGGCGACGAACTTTATCGTCACGCTGCAAGGCGGCACACCTTTTACGGTGCAGGAACCGATCGACATCTCACTCACCGGAGTTGGGGCGGACCGCCCGAACATGGTGTGTAATCCGAATAATGGGCCAAAGACCGTGCAGCAATGGTTTACCACGGCCTGTTTCCAGCGCCTGAATGCGGTGACAAACGCAGGGCAGTTTGGAAATGAAGGACGTGACGCCGTGATCGGACCTCCTTTCAGGGACGTCGATTTCGCGGTGACCAAGGATTTCCGGATCTACGAAAACCTCACCACGCAGTTCCGTGCGGAGTTTTTCAATATCTTCAACCATCCCAATTTCAATCTGCCGAACATGACGGCCGGTCCGGCGCCATTCGGACAAATCCAAAATGCTCTCGATCCGCGTATCCTGCAGTTTGGCTTGAAGTTTAATTTCTAGTTCACACCCCACCCCTTTGAGGCCGCGAATCGCCGGATGCAAGACCCGGTAGTTCGCGGCCGCGAAGGAAGGCCGCGGAGAAAATCGAAAGATGAAATTCACGAAACCCTTACCCATCCTTTTGGTATTGCTCTGCGGCTTGGCGTTTCTGCCGCGACTGGTCTCCGTCCCGGCAAGCGCCGCAGGCGACGAGTATGATGTGATTATCCGCAACGGCCGGGTGATGGAGGGTAGCGGCAATCCGTGGTTTCACGCCGAGATCGGCATCCGGCAAGGAAAGATCGCAGCGATCGGCGATCTTTCGAAAAGCTCGGCCAAAACTACGATCGACGCTCACGGCCTTCTGATTACCCCCGGCTTCGTCGACATGCATACCCACTGCGACGGAGGGTTCGCAAATCCCGCGCTCCGTGCCAATGAGCCTTGGGTCCGCCAGGGCGTGACCACGGTGATGGTCGGTGTCGACGGCAATGGCACCTGGGAGCCGGAGAAAGCCGCGCAGCCGTGGCTCGAGACCGGCACGGGAACAAACTTTGCGTTCTACGTCGGCCACAACCGCATTCGCCGGACCGTGATGGGGATTGACGATCGCGCGCCAACCGCGGACGAACTGGAAAAAATGAAGGGCTTTGTGAAACAGGGCATGGAGAACGGCGCGTTCGGATTCTCCACGGGCCTCGAATACATTCCCGGGGTCTACAGCAAGACGGAAGAAGTGATCGCGCTTTCGAAGGTGGCCGCGGGTTATCACGGCATTTACGATTCTCATTATCGCGATGAGTTTCTCGGTTTTCTCGACTCCGTGGACGAAGGAATCGCGATCTCCGAAGGGGCCGGCATCCCGGTTCACCTGGGGCATTTCAAGATTATCGGCAAGCATAACTGGTGGATGATGTCCGAAGGGATCAAGCGCGTCCGTGAAGCGCGGGCTCGCGGCCTTGAAATCACTCTCGATCAATATCCCTGGGACAACGGCGCCGTCTCCAATCTCGAAGGGCTGATCCAGGTCCCGCCGGATCTCCAGCCAATTCGCGGGGTCTACGATCAACTTCACTCGCCGGCTACAGCGGGCGGACCTTCCCGCGAAACTATGATGAATCAATATCGCGCCGAGCTGGTCAAGACTTTGGCCGATCCGGCCGGACGCGAAGCGCTGCGTCGCGCTACCGAAGAGGGCCTGAAGGGGCCGGCTGATCCCAACTGGATTCACAAGTGGGGCTACGATTGGATTCGCGTGGTGCGCTCAAAGAAACACCAGGATTACGTAAATCAAGTGATCAGCGATATCGCCGAGTGGCGCGGCACTTCGGGATTCAATGTTGTCGCCGACTTGATTTCGACCGAAGGCCCTGACCTGGGCATTTCGATTGGACCGATGCTGGAGGCGAATGTGGTGATGGCGATGAAAGAGCCGTACCTGGCTTTTTCAAGCGACGGCGCCCTGACGGCGTTCGGCGCGGGCTTTCCCCATCCGCGTGCCTACGGCAGTTTCGCGCGTGTGTATCGCAAATACGTGCGTGAAGAACACGTGCTCACGCTCGAAGACGCCGTTCGCAAGATGACTTCGCTCCCCGCTCAGATCCTCGGCATCACCGACCGCGGACGACTGGCCGTTGGCAATTGGGCCGACATCACAATTTTCGATCCGGAAACTATGGCGGATCGGTCCACCTATCCAGATCCTCACCAGTATTCGGCCGGTGTTTCCTACGTGTTGGTGAACGGAGTTGTGGTTCTCAGCGACGGAAAAATGTCCGGAGCTCTGCCGGGCAAGCTGATTCTGCATCGTCGTTGATGAACGGCGTGTTTTTGATGCAGTGAGCGTCCAGGAGATGCTGGATGGAAAGACGGGACTTTTTGGGTGGCGTGGCGAAACTTGCTGTGGCCGCGGCAGCCTCGCGCTGGACCTCACCCGCAGACGCTGCCGCAGCACAAACGATGACCCTGGCTGCCGTGGGGGATTGCCTGATAACGCGCGGATTCGTTCGTGAGGATCCGCGGCTTCAGCCGCTGCTCTCGATCCTCCGAGGCGCCGACGTGACCTTTGGAAATTTTGAAATGACCCTTCCCGATCCGGATATGTATCCGGCCCCCACCGGCGGATGTGGAGACCTCAATAACAGCGCGGAAGGGCACATGCCCGAAGAATTGCACTGGGCCGGATTCAAAATCATGGGCCTGCCGAATAATCATGCACTCGATTACGGCATCGAAGGCATGTTTGCGACCGCGAAGAAAGTCGGCGCTGCAGGAATCGTCCATGCTGGAACGGGCCGCAACCTGGAAGACGCGCGCGCTCCGGCTTTTTATGATTCCCCGGCCGGGCGAGCCGCCCTGATTGCTTGTGCATCCACGATTCGCCCGGGATCTCTCGCGACGGATGGCAACGGAGAGATACCCGGCCGGCCCGGGCTGAACGCGCTGCGCATCCGCACCACCTACCGGGTCGACGCCTCTCAAATTGAAGCCCTCCAGAAAATTCAGAAAGACTTGTTCCCTGGCGGAAGGCGTGGCCTTGTGGACGAGCCGAAAACGGAGGGAATTAATTTCTTCGGCAGCCAATTTGTTCCTGGAACGCCGGCTGACGTGGTCACCACTTCGGACCCTCGAGATCTGCGGGGGATCACAGCCAGTGTGCACCGTGCCCGAAGAAACGCCGATCTGGTGCTGGTCGGCATCCATGCCCACGAAGCTCATGGTGACCGTGAAATCCCGGCCACGTTCCTTCCGGAATTCGCGCATGCCTGTATTGACGCGGGTGCCCATGCATTTATCGGTCATGGGCCGCACGTGCTCCGGGGAATTGAAATCTACAAAGGGAAGCCGATCTTCTACAGCCTCGGCAATTTCATCTTCGGAGCCGAGGGCATGCGCCAGATTCCTCAGGAGATTTATGATACCTGCGGCATCTCCGGCAATGACCCTTCCGACTTTTTCGATCGGGCGATGAAAGGTTTCGCGGACGAAGCCTATTGGGAATCGGTGGTCGCGGAGGCCAGCTTCGTTCACGGAGATCTGAGCGAACTGAAGTTGCATCCGATTGTTCTCCAGCATGATCTGCCGCGAGCGGAACGGGGCATGCCGGTGCGGGCCGACGCCCAGCAGAGCAAAGCAATCCTCGATCGCCTGGCAAAACTTTCCGAGCCCTTCGGCACGAAGATTACCCAGGAAGGCGATGTCGGAATCGTCAGGCCATAAGCAGCCGGCGGCGATCGGAATGAAGAGCAAGGCAGAGTCCGGGATTCACTATCTAGATCATGCCTGCCTTGGGCGGCCGTCCCGGAAGACGATTTCAGCGGTCACCCGGGCCGCGCGCGATGTTGCGGCGTTGAATTCGCCGGGAACCCAGCGGACGATGAAGCTGCTGGAGGCCACGGAACAGGCGCGCAAGCGTGTAGCGCGGTTCGTACACACTGACCCTGCGAACATTCTGCTTATCGAGAACACCACGCGAGGGTTGGGATTGATCGCGAGTTCGCTGCCGCTGGAATCCGGCGACAGCGTGCTCATGGCTGATGTGGAATTCATGGGTGCGGCCACCGTCTGGCGCCGCATCGCCCGCCGCCGGGGCGTGGAAATCGTACCCGTTCGCACCGAGGGCGGGCGCGTGCTGCCGGAACACTTTGCCGCTCAGGCCAATTCGCGAACACGGGTGATCGTGGTGAGCGCGGTGCAGGAAGTGAGCGGATTTCGCGCCGACTTGGCGGGGATACAAGAAATTGCCACACGCATTGGAGCCGTTTTGATCGTGGACGGAATTCAGGAGGTAGGCGCCATTCCGGTTGACCTTACGAGCCACCCAGTCGATGCCTACTGCGCCGGTGGGCATAAATGGTTGCGCAGCCCGTTCGGCCTTGGATTCCTTTATGTCCATCCGCGGTTGCTCGACCGGCTCGATCCTCCATTCACAGGTTATCTCGCGCTTCAAGAACCAGAGGCCGGTTGGGGACGATACATGGAATCACCCGAGCGGACGCCGTTCGATCCGCTTCTCGAATGCACCGACGCAAGGCGGCTGGAGACCGGCGGAATCCCCAATTGGATCGGCGCTGTGGCGCTCGATCAGGCGATCGCCGAGTTCGAAGAAATTGGCGCGGATAGGGTTTGGGCGCGAATTTTCCGGTTACGGGAACGACTCGTAAAAGGTCTTGCCAATCTGGGCCTGGAGATTCTGGCCGGCGAACCGGATGAGAAAGATAGAAATTCGGGGATAGTATGCTTTGGCTTGCCAGGAGGCGTGGAGGAGGATCGAGCGCTTCTCGCCGCGCTGTCGCGCGAGAAAGTTTATGTCTCGCTCCGCTATGTCTCCGGCGTCGGTGGCCTGCGCGTGGCCATGCATGAAGACAATACGCCGGAGGACGTGGACGCCCTTCTCGCGGTGACCGCGAGATTCGCCCGGCGCAA
>JBGQGW010000116.1:0-11911 GCA_041497605.1 Terriglobia bacterium
AAAAGCTTTAGAGAGAATCTCAATTCCGCCCATCCGGCGACACGCTGCGCTTAGTATATTCAGCACACCCTTCCCGCGGCAAAATTCTTTCCGTCAGCAAGTCTAGCAACGGCGCCCCGGCGAAAGGCATGAAAACGAAATTAATTCTTATTAAGGTTTCAGATATGCCCGCTGATTCTTACGCTAGCCAAGCAGGGCAGGGCCTGGGCCGCGCACGAACAACTTGCAGAGCGCGCTCTTCATTCCGGCCGGATCGCGAAAACGGTCCGCTCCCGCGGCCGGAACATCGCGAAAAAGTCGAGCAATTGCTTCCACGGCACATATTTCCGATTCAGCAATCGCATCCCCTTCGCCGCCTCTTCTCCCTGCAAAATCTCCGCACGCGCATCCACCCACTCTCCCTGCAATGCACCGCGCAGGTCGCACGGCGCCACTCGCACGTGCGGATTATTCCGGATGCGCTTCGCCTTTCCCGAAATCCCGATCGTATAGACGTAAAGCGTCCGCGCGGTTCCATCCCCCGGCGGATCGGCCACGAACCAAACGGGCGTGCGCACACCTTCCCCGCTCTTCCGGAATGTTTCCAGATTCAGGTATTTGTGCCCCGCGAAGGCCTGCAATGGATTGGCTGTGCTCATGAAGGGTTCATGGCCGTTCTACACGATCCGTGCATGCCTCCCGCCCGTGAACTCGAATGATAGCGCAATCGCGGATAGCCTGCTCGCCAAGGCCGAATCCCCTTAAATTCCAGGCTTTCTTATGCAATAACTTCTACTGGCAAATCCAAATCTTGAGGCGATCCAATGAAGACAATCACAGCAATCTCGGTTGCAATTCTTTCCGTCCTGCTCCTGCTCGCTCGCTTGCCGGCCTCATCCCAGACGCCTGGACCCCAACCTCTCACCCTGCCTCTCGAATGTCCGCAAGCAGACTGTCCGCTCTTGAAAGGCGCGCCGCAAACCGCCGGAATGCGCGGTGGTTTTGTGCGGCTGAAGCCTGGCGAATCTGTCGGCTGGCACACCACCGGTCAAAACGAGGAAACCCTGGTCATCCTTCACGGCCAAGGGGAAGCTCAAATTGAAACTCAACGGGTGTATCCCTTCACCGCCGCTCGCCTCGTCTACATTCCGCCCGCTACTCGGCACAATGTCCGAAACACCGGCACCGCCCGGCTTGAATATGTCTATGTGGTCGCGCCCGCCAAAACTCCTTAAGGGCTCCGTTGTTGGCTGCCAAGTCAGCGCGCCGGGAGAAAGATTCCCTTCGGAATCATCATGTGCACGCCCTTGTTGCCGTCCACCAATTCCGTGATGTGCAAATCGGCGGCAACGCTCGAAAGCATGTAGGCGTCGTCGCGCGACAAATGTTTCTCCGTCATCAGGAAATTGATCATCTCGCGCACCGCCGCCTTGGTCGCTTCGTTCAAGTCTTCGTGCAGTCCCATAGTGATGTAATACGCCGGCGTTTCGGCGCGCGGCCACAGCAGGTGCATGTCTTTGCGCACCACGAATTGAAACGTGCCCACCAAGGATGTTTCCAGGGCGGTGATGTCCACTTCACCGTCGCCCTGCCCCGCATGTCCGTCGCCCACCAGAAACAACGCGCCGCGCGCGTGCACCGGAAGATAAAGCGTTGTGCCCTCCACCAGATCCTTGTCATCCAGATTGCCGCCCTGGATCCACGGCGGGGCGCTGCTCAAGCGCCCCGAGACCTCCGGTGGCGCATCACCCATGCTGCCAAAAAATGGATGCAGCGGAATTTCAATCCCCTCGGCGAAATGCGCCACCATGCGCTGCGAATCCAGCGGAATAATTTTCATTCGCGGGTAAGGATAATCCTCCGGCAAAAAGCCGCGGCCGGGTCCGAACGCGTTATACGCATAGGGAATCGCCAGGCGAATCTTCTGAATTCGAATTTCCAGTACGTCGCCCGGCTCGGCGCCCTCCACATAAATCGGTCCGGTAAGAATGTGTCCTCCCGGCCCTTTGTTGGTCACCTCTTTATAAATGTCCCGCAGCGATTGCTCCACCTGCTCGGGTGCGACGCCGGCGCCTTCCGATCGCTCGGGGCTCGAAGTGATCAGCGTTTGAATTTCCACGGTGTCGCCCGATTTGACGTGCAGCACCGGCGGCGTCTTGGCGTCGTAATATCCCCACGCGACCGTCTTCGGCGTAGGCTTCAATTGGTACGGCGCGGCGCCCTGCGCTCGGGACGCGCCGTTCTGCTGCGCGCCCAGGTGCAAAGGAACACCGCAGCTCGTGGCCATAAAAATTGCGAAAAATACGATTCGTTTCATGGAACGCATCCTATGAACATCCGGATCGCGAGTAAACCAGTTTCTCGGTCTCGCCCCAATCCCAATAAAAAGCCCCCAGGCCGAAGCCTGGGGGCTCTCTATCTTCACAGTATCAATCACAATAACCGAGTCGAAAACGCGCGTCCTAAACCTGCGCCGCGCCTCTCACTCTCAGGGAGTGATCGTCCAGGTGAACGAGCCGGCCGCCGGACAATTAAATGACCATGTGCCCCAAGTCAAGGGAGGCGCATTGGTGAAATCAGCCCGGCCATAAAACAAAGAGCCACCGTTTCCCGTGTTTACGTAAACCTTGCCCCAAGGCCCGACCAATCCGCGGAAAGACCCGTCAACGTAAACCTGCACGATCCAGCCCGTCCGGTTATTCACGTAGACGGTGCAAGGCCACGGACCTTCCCCGCGCGTTGCTCCAGGCTTGGCCGGCGGTGGCACCACTTTCTTGATGTCGTTGCTGAAGGACTTGTCTTTGATGTTTGGATCGTCGCCCGCGGGTCCCTTCTGGGACTTCGTCACGGTTTCCTTTTGCGGAGCCATTTTTGTCTTGCCCGATTCACCCTGTGCGGCGGCGGTGACCGCGCTGAAAATGACGGCGACCATCAGTGCTAGCAAGATCCTGGCGAAGCTGAATCCCTGTTTCTTCATCGGTGAGGCCTCCTGGTTCCGCGACAGTATCAAACTGTATCGGTATGTCAAGGTCCATGCTCGGAAATGGAGGGACCGGAACGGTGATCGGCCGCGTGCTTCCATTCCGGCGCGGGGCGGCGTGTAGCTCTTCCACCGCAGATTTCCCTTATCTACCAATTTTAATTCGCCCAAATTTGCGGATATCCCATTCTTCGTATTTCTCCTTTCTCAGTCCTCATAGCCGTTTGATATTGTTTCCCGAATACTTTTGTGAAGTTGTGCACTTCCGTCTCGCCCAAATACTGAAAACATAGCGAATTAGCCGCTTTCTGACGTAGTTCGGCTTTGGCAGGCCACTTGCTTTTCCTCTCTGTAAGAGGGGGCAGAACGTCACCTCAGCACCACTGTTCGATCAGCACAGTATGGGTGTGTGCATTTGGGCTTTAGGACCGAACTTGCGTCAGGCAGTTCAACTAAAAGAGGAGAATCGAATGTATAAGAGCAACCTATTTCTAAAGTTGGGGGCCTTGCTCGTCGCCTTCGCGCTTCTATCAGCCGGAGCCGCGAGAGCGGACCAGCTTTACGGCGGCATCCGGGGCATCGTCACTGATGCCACCGGCGCCAGTGTCCCGGACGTGACGGTCACCGCCACCAATACGGACACCAGCATCTCCAAATCCGTGAATTCCGGTTCCGACGGTTCCTACGAACTGTTGAATCTTCTGGCCGGCAATTACAAAGTCGTGGCGGTGAAGGCGAACTTCAAGACCTCCACTGTCGCGGGAATCAAAGTCACAGTAAACGTTACCTTCGTCTCCAACATTCAGCTCGAAGTCGGCGCGATTTCGCAGCAGGTCAACGTGGAAGCGGCCTCAACTCAGGTCGAAACCACCAGCATGCAGTTGGGCGGCACTCTGGAATCCAAGTTCATCGTCGACATGCCCCTCAACGGCCGAAACTGGATTCAGTTGCAGCAGCTTCAGCCCGGCGTCGTGGGCGCGTCCGATCGCTTCGGCACCGGGTCGGGCGGCACGAACTTCTCCACGAACGGCGGCCAGACGCAGCAAAATAGCTTCCTGATCAACGGAACGGACTCGAACGACCTGCCGATCAATGCGGCGCTCGTAATTCCCAGCCCGGATGCGATCGGGGAATTCCAGTTGATCACCAATACGATCAACCCGGAATACGGCCGCAACTCCGGCGCCATCCTGAACGCGGTGATCAAGTCGGGCACGAACCACTTTCATGGTGACGGATTCAACTTCTACCGCGACACCAGCATGAACGCCCGCACGTTCTTCCAGCCGGCGCCGACGGTATTCCACCAGAACCAATTTGGCGGAACACTGGGCGGGCCAGTTTGGAAGGACCACACGTTCGGTTTCTTCTCCTATCAAGGCACCCGCGCCCGGCAACCCAGCGGCAACGGCACCGGAACAACCACGGTGTTCAATGCCTCCCAACTCGCCGGGACGTTTAAGAACGCAGCGGGCGCGGTGCAGGTAGCTTCCAACAATCCGGCGCCGATCGCTCTCTTCGGTGACAGTGCTTCTCCCTGCCCGGTTTCTGGGGGCGTGCGCTGCGCGGCGGGAACGCCATACTCCACGCTGTTCAAGAACGGCACGATTCCCACGCAGGACTTCAATACGCTCTCGCTAAACCTGGTGAACCAGTTCATCCCGCTTCCCACCAACGGGAACAACTTCTCGTTCAACCCGGGGCGAACGGTTTCCGCGGATCAGTATATCTACCGCGTTGACCACACCTTCAACCAGCACGATAGCCTGTGGTTCTATAGTTTCTTACAGACGAACCCGGTAACGGATTCCCTGCCGTTCACGGGATCGACACTGCCCGGTTTCGGGCAGGTGTCGCAGAGCCACATCAAGCAGTACACAGCGGCGTGGACGCACACGTTCAACGGAAGCACGCTGAACGAGCTGCGGTTCGGCTACACCCGATTTAACTTCGTCGCGGTGCAGCCGCAGAACATCGTCCAGCCCTCCTCGCTCGGCTTCCAGATCAATCCACAGGATCCGGCGCTGGCCAGCATTCCCCGGATCACGGTGAACGGCTTCTTCAACCTGGGCTTTTCAAACAATGGCCCGCAGCCGCGCAAAGACCAGACCTATCAACTCACCGACAACTTCTCCAAAGTCGTTGGCAGGCACACCCTGAAGATGGGTTTCGAAGGCCGCCGGTTCGAGGTCGGCAACCCGTTCTTCGGCAACCACAACGGGCGGTACGTTTTCACCTCGGCCAATCCATTCAGCTCGGGAAATGCCGGTGCGGATTTCCTGCTGGGCTTCCCGAACACGTACGCGCAGGGCAGTGGTGGATTCATCGATGCCCGAGCGTATCAAATGTATTCCTACATTCAGGATCAGTACAAGCTTCGTCCAAACCTGACCCTGACCTACGGAATCGGCCTGCAGATCGACACGCCCTTGAGCGATCTCGCGAATGGCGGCGTGGCCATCAATTGCTTCGTTCCGTTCCAGCAATCCAAGGTGTTTCCGAATGCCCCGGTGGGCCTGAACTTCCCCGGCGATCCCAGCTGCAATTCGGCCGGCTATAGCTCCCACTACAATCAGTTCGGGCCCCGCATCGGCTTCGCTTATAGCCCGGATTGGGGCAAGTGGACCGGCGGTCCCGGCAAGACTTCCATTCGCGGCGGCTTCGGTATCTATTACAACCGCTCCGAGGAAGAACTCTCGCTCCAGAACCTCAATGCCCCTCCGTTCTCTCTTGCCGATGCCGGCATCGCGGACGTAGGCGGACATCCCAGTTTCAGTGCGCCGTTCACCGACGTGGCTTGCATCAACTCAGCACTTGCTCCGATTCCTGGTTGCGTCTCCAGCAACACCTTCCTCCCCGGTCAGCCGGCGGCGCCAACCTCGATCGCCAACAAGTACCCGTTCACTCCTCCGCAGCCGGGCAGCAAACCGGACTTCTCGATCTTCGAGCCGTTGGGACTCAACGTCATCGACCCGAATTTCCGTTCGCCTTATGCGGAAAACTTCAACCTGACCATCGAGCGTGAACTTCCGGGACGCACCATTCTCTCGGTCGCTTATGTCGGATCAGTGGCTCATCACCTGATCGCAGAGACGGAAGTGAACCACATCATCAATCCAGCGAACTGCCTGGCCGATCCAGCTTGCGCCGGCGATCCAAACAACGCAGTAGTGCTGGGCAGCCAGCAGTCCAACTTCCCGTTTCCCGGACAAACGTTTGGCACCATCGGCCAACAGTCCTCCTTCGGGAACTCCAACTACAACTCGCTGCAAGTCACGGCGAACAAGCAGATGTCTCACGGCCTCACGTTCCTGGCGGCGTATACCTATAGCCACTCGCTCGATATCGGTTCCAGCTTCGAAGGTTCGGGCTTCGGCGGTCTCTCTGGCCCGGGTCTGAGTCCCTTCAACACGCATTTGAACTACGGGGATTCGGCGTTCGATGCCCGGCACCGGCTCGTGATGAGCTACACGTATGACATTCCGAACTTACAGCGCATTGCTCCCTGGCTGCCCAGCCAGGTTGCGAATGGCTGGCGGTTCGGCGGGATCACCACCTTCCAGGGCGGCTTCCCGATTTTCCCGATCGAGGGCGACAGCAATTCGTTGCTCGCCAGCGGGAACTGGCAGTTCTATCAGCCACCGGACCGGCCCAATCTGATCGCGCCGGTTCACCTGCTCAATCCTCGCAACAGTCCGAACCACCTCGTGTTCGACCCCAACTCGTTTGCTCCGGAGGCCTTGGGTCAGCTCGGGAACGTGAGCCGCGGCGCGATTCACGCTCTCGGGATCAACAACTGGGATTTCCAGTTCTCCAAGGACACGAAGTTCACGGAATCAACGACGCTTGAACTGCGCGTGGAACTCTTCAACATGTGGAACCACACTCAGTTCGATAGCATTGCGGGCGGTTCGATTGACAACAATGTGCTCAACCTTGGGACGTTTGGTGAGACCTTTGCCACCAAGCCTGCTCGCATTATGCAGTTGGCCGCGAAGTTCATTTTCTAACCAAAACCTCAACCCGCAGTCAGAAAGGGCGCCCCGGAAACAAATCCGGGGCGCCCTTTCCTTTTCCCTACACTCTCCGGCCCATGATTCCGGAACCAATCACTGTCGCCACCAGGAATCCGGTTCCGACCGCTTCCGAAGCGAAGCGCTTGTCTCGGCTAGTTTGCATTTTGCGCGCGCTGGCCGCCAAATTCCTGTTCGATGTGGACGAAAATTTCATCCCGGATTCTTCGGAATACCGCCAGCTTTTCTTCGCGGGTGCCTTCCGCTGCGGCCGGGTCCTCCAAATCCCAGTGCAGAAATTTGTACGCGCTTGGAAAGATGGGACACTTTTCCTTCGCGTTCGAACAGACCGTGACCACGTACTGCACCGCCGTGCCCAGCAGTTCCTGAACATCCTTCGATCGCTGCCCGGAAATGTCGATGCCTGCTTCCTGCATCGCTTCAATCGCCAGGGGATTCACACCCTTCGGAGCGATTCCCGCGCTTAGAACCTCAAACCGGTCTCCGGCAATTTGCCGCAAGAATCCCTCCGCCATTTGGCTCCGCGCGGAATTGCCGGTGCAAAGAAACAACACCTTCGGATTGGTCATCGGAGTTTTCCTTTCGGGGGGACGCAGCACACGCACGCCTTGGCCGCTCTTCGATCGTCTCCGGAAATTTCCCGCACGTCTCGAAAGCACTCTTTCAGGCACTGGATCAGGCTGCGATGGAATGCGGTTTTCACCGGGGCCAGCCGGTAGTAGTTCCACAATCCATCCCGCCGTCCGAGGATCAGCCCGGCCCGCCGCAGGTAGGCCAGGTGCCGCGATGCCGTCGGCTGCGGAACTCGCGTCACACTCACCAGGTCGCAGACGCAAATTTCGCCCTTCAGCAGCAGGTGCAGAATTCGCAGCCGCGTGCGGTCCGAAAACGCGCGGAACATCAGGTTGACGGTCGATTTCTTCATTTGACTATATTCGCCTAAGCGAATATAGTATGGTTATTGGGTTGATGCAATCCCAATATTATCCGTCCCCGGATTCCAAGGAGCGCACATGAACGAACTGGACATCAAGCAAACCGTGAAGGAGAAATATGGACAGGCGGCAACCCGCGCCGCCTCCGGCAGCAGTGCTACCTGCTGCGGCACATCCACCTCGGCCGCATCGCCGGCTTCCTCCTGTTGCGGCGGCGATCCCATCACTTCCAACTTGTACAATGAAAATCAAACCGCGCAACTGCCCGAGCAAGCCGTTCTCGCGTCGCTGGGCTGCGGCAATCCCACCGCTCTTGCCGAATTACATCCGGGCGAAATCGTGCTCGATCTTGGCTCCGGCGGCGGCATTGATGTTCTCCTCTCCGCCCGGCGGGTCAGCCCGGGTGGAAAAGCGTATGGCCTCGATATGACCGATGAAATGCTGGCGCTCGCTCGCGAAAATCAGAAAAAGTCGGGCCAGCAGAATGTGGAATTCCTGAAAGGTGAAATCGAAAACATTCCTCTTCCCGATAATTCCGTGGATGTAGTGATTTCCAACTGCGTGATCAATCTTTCCGCGGACAAGGGAAAAGTTCTCCGGGAGGCCTTTCGTGTTCTGCGGCCCGGCGGCAGATTTGCCGTGTCCGACGTGGTCGTGAAAGGCAAGGTCCCCGCGGAAATCCGGCGGAACATCGAACTGTGGGTCGGCTGCGTGGCCGGTGCGCTCGAGGAATCCGAATATCGCTCGCTGCTCGCGGCGGCGCGCTTCGAGCAAATTTCCATCGAGCCGACTCGCGTCTACCGGGTGGAGGACGCCCGCCAGTTCCTCTCGACTCACGGGATCGACGCCGATTCGATTGCCGCGCAAGTGGACGGCAAATTCATGAGCGCCTTCATCCGGGCAAAAAAGCCGCTGTCCCACTAGCACGTTGCTGAGAAAATAATTCTTCGATCATCCTGGGCGCAGCGCGTCGTCCGCGCTGCGCTGCGAATTTTGCGCGGCGCTCGGCGATTCATCCACCCAGTCGAAGGAACGCGTCACGGCTTTTTTCCAGAACCGGTAAAATTCTTCGCGAGGCTTCTGTTCCAGAACAGGTTTCCAGGTTTGGCCGGGAGCCCAGTTGGCTCGAAGCTCATCTGTATCCTTGAAAAAACCCACGGCCAGGCCGGCTGCATACGCGGCGCCGAGCGCGGTCGTTTCCTTCACCGCCGGGCGAACCACGGGCCGGTTTAAAATATCCGCCTGGAACTGCATTAGCAGTTCATTCTCCACCATGCCGCCATCGGCACGCAGTACGTCAATCGTGATTTTTGAATCCTGCTCCATTGCCTCGATCACTTCGCGCGTCTGAAAAGCGGTGGCTTCAAGAACCGCCCTTGCAAGGTGGCCCTTGTTTGCGTAGCGGGTGAGGCCCGCGATCACGCCGCGCGCAGTCGCCTTCCAGTAGGGCGCGTACAATCCGGAAAATGCGGGAACGAAATAGACTCCGCCATTGTCCTTCACGGTGCGCGCGAGCGTTTCGATGTCGGAGCTTTTCTCGATCAGTCCCAGGTTATCGCGCATCCATTGCACCAGAGCGCCGGTGATCGCGATGCTTCCCTCAAGCGCATAGCGCGCAGGCTCGCGGCCGAATTGATAGGCCACCGTGGTGAGCAGGCCGCAGCTCGATTGGACGGGCTCGGTGCCGGTGTTCATCAGAAGAAAGCAGCCCGTGCCGTAAGTATTTTTCGCTTCGCCGCGCTCGAAGCACGCCTGGCCAACCAGAGCCGCCTGCTGATCGCCCAGGATTCCCGTGATGGGTACGTCGCGGATCGCTTCGAGCTGCGCGGTCCCGTAGACTTCGCTGCTCGAACGGATTTGCGGAAGGATTCTTTCGGGAATTCCGAGATCGGTGAGAATGTTTTTGTCCCAGGCCAGCGTGCGCAGATTCATCAATTGCGTGCGGCTGGCGTTCGTCACGTCGGTAGCGTGTACGCCGCCTTCGGCGCCGCCCGTCATCTTCCACAGTAAAAATGTATCCACGTTGCCGAAGAGAATATCGCCCGCCTCTGCCTGCTCCCGCACGCCGCGGAAATTGTTCAGCACCCAACGGATTTTCAAGCTGCTGAAATAGGTGGCGAGAGGAAGACCCGTCTGCAAACGGTAGCGATCTTGCCCGCCTTCGCGAGCGAATTCGGCCACGGCATCTTCCACGCGAGTGTCTTGCCAGACCAGGGCGTTACACACCGGCTTGCCGGTCTTTCGATTCCACAGAATGGTGGTCTCGCGTTGGTTCGTGATGCCGATGGCCGACAGGTCTTTCGGGCGCAGCGCGTTTTGCTGCATCGCGCCGGCAATCACTTCTTGCGTGCGGCGCCAAATTTCCTCGGGATCGTGCTCCACCCATCCGGGCCTGGGATAAATTTGTTCGTGTTCTATCTGCGCCGAGGCCACGATTCGCCCGGACTTGTCAAACACGATGTAGCGCGTGCTTGTGGTTCCTTGATCGATTGCTCCCACATAGCTCGCCACGGCCCGCCCCCTCTTGGTTCCCACTCGCTCGTCGCCCGATCGTTTTACAAGCCGGATCAAAAAATGCACCTCAATTCCGGCGACAGCCGTGGACGGCAATCTCGTTCACGATTTGCTTGACCGGAGATTGTACGCCTGGCTCCTAGCTCGCTTCTAAGGCAGTTTTCTTGGTTGGATTCGTTCTTGGGATGGGGCCAGATCGCGGCGGAAGGAATATTGGGAGGGTCCCGATTATTTCGGGACTCCCTGGTCGGAGACCCTCCCTATATGAAGAGACGGCTACTTCTTTGGTGCTTCGTCGGTCTTTTGTTGTGAAACTTGCTTTTGTTTGCCGCCTGCGGAATTCAGGCGGGAAAGAAACGGCATGAAGGGGCTGATCTGGAAAGGCTGCCTATCGGCGCCTTCCACCAGTGCGACCGGTTTCGTCTTCATCATGTCGACCTGGTTGCTCCACGGATCCATTTTTACGCGCGAACCGATGGGCAGTGCGGCGATCTCCGCACCCTTGGCGGATACAGGCGCCGCGTGCGGCGCGCTGCCGGTCAGTTGCGCCGCCAGGATGGCGCGGCTTTCGAGGTGCGGGCTCACCAGATTGGGCAGGATCTTCGATTGCGTGTCGATCAGTTGCAAGAAGGCGCCGGCGCTTGCCAGTTTGTCCTTGTACGGAGACTTCTTCAAAATTTCCATGGCCTTCGCATTGGCTGCCTGCTCTCCATTCGCGTCGATCGGATAATCGAAGTGCGTGAATTTTCCATCCGTCGGGAAAATGCTCCAATTGCTGAATGCCCACTGATCGCCCATCACGCGTCCGGAAGCCACGTGTCCCAGTTCGTGCGCCAGAACGGCGGCGAGACTCGCTTCGTCCGGCAGCACGTCCAGCAAACCGCGGCTCACGATGATCGTGTGGCCGATGGTGAACGATTCAAGCGTGGACGTCAGCAGAACCCTGCATTTCACTTCGGGATCGATATCGAGATTGTTGCTCACTTCCAGATTGTTGGCCACCGTGAGCAATATTTTGTCCAGTTGCCCGGAAGGCGCGAGCAGGCCTGAAGATTCCAGGCGGTCCACTGCGTTCCCTTCCGCTTCGCGGCTGCGTGCGCGCTCGCTTTCTTCGGGCGTGCGGTCCGCTTCCGTTTCTACTTTCGCGTTGTAACCCCACAGGCGCGTCTGCGCGCGGAAGCGCACGCGAGTCCAGAGCAAATCGCTCATCTCCGCTTCGGCGCTGTAGATGTAGGCAGGCACCCAAAGGCCGGGGCCGGCATTCACGCGCCAGCTATCAAAATGCGGGCGCAAACCTTTCGGATTGTCCGGGGCGTTCGTGCCGTCGAACCGCACGATCGTGAATTCCTGATCTTCCGCCCAGATGCGCCCAAGGAAACGCTCCCGGATGTCTTTATCCGTCGGATAGACATCGAACACCAGGCAGCGCACCTCACCCAGATATTCGCGGCGCACATAGCTCAGTCGAT
>JBGQGW010000117.1:0-11886 GCA_041497605.1 Terriglobia bacterium
CCTCCGCCTCGATTCTCCCAATGACCAGGACGCTTTTCGCCGCTGGTTTACGCTGATCGCCGAATACCAGGCCATTCGGCCAGGCGTCGAGGTTTCCAGGGAAATCAACGACTGTGCCGCGCTGATCCGCTTTTCCTATCGAAATGCTCTGCATGCGCACGACACCGCATGGTTCCGCGAATCGCAAATCCGTCCTCCCCGGGCGCTCTCCTCGATCGAAAAATATCACTACCCGAATACTCCCCTGGGCGCCGCGCTTTTCCGCGTGCGGCCGGGAGCTTACGCGCCCGAAGATGCCAAAGACGGCGCTTTCCGTGAATTCGCGAATGCCCAAACACTGAAAGACTTTAATACCTTCTTCCTGACGCGCGAGGTCCGCCTGGCGCGCCCGGGCGATCTGCTCTTCTATCGCCAACTCCGGCAGGGCTCGCCATTTCACTCCATGATTTTCATCGGGCGGAGTCCGTGGCCGGCCGGTTCGGAGTCTAAACAATCCAGTAGTGTGATCGTGTATCACACCGGGCCGATCGGGAAAAATTCCGGCGAAATCCGCCGGGTTACTCTCGAGGATTTGCTTCATCACCCGTCCCCGCGCTGGCGCCCGGTGGAAGGCAATAGCAATTTCCTCGGCGTGTATCGTTGGAATATTTTGAAAGAGGCTGACTAGTGCGCGGAAAACTGATTCTTCTGCTCCTTCTGGTGATCGTCTTCGGCCTGCCGGCGGGCGGCCAGCGGAGCGGCGTGTTCTTCTCTCTCTCCGCGAACAAGACCTTTCTGCCCGGAGAAAAAGTCAGCATTCGCCTGGATGGCAATGGCGTGGATACGCTCGAATTCCGCGTTTACAAAGTGAATGATCCCGTTCAGTTTTTCGAGAAACTGGAAGACCCCCACAGTTTCGGCCACGTTTCTCCCAAGGAACAAATCGAAGCCCCCACGTGGGTCGAGCGATATCACGATTGGAAGCGCGGTCTGTGGATCGAAGTTCGTGATTTTTTCCGCTACCAATATTCCGGCCGGGTTCGCGCGCGGATTCGGGAAACAGCGGGCCGCGCCCAGAAGAGCAAAGCCGGCGAGGCAGCCATCTTCGCGCAGGTCCCGGTGCTCAACAGCAAACAACTCGTGGCCCGCTGGCGGCAACAGTTGCCGGCGCATTTCTTCTCGGAATCGCAGGATGTGCCGCTCAATACGATGCCCAAGGGCGTTTACCTGGTCGAAGCTACCAACGGCGACCTGCGTGCCTACACCGTCCTAATCATCAGCGAATTGGCTGTGGTGACGAAGACCACAACGGGCCAGATCGTAACCTTCGCTGCAGACCGCCGGAGCGGGACACCGGTCGCGAACGCCAACGTGTTGGTCTGGTCCGACAAGAAGGAGCGCACAAAACTCGTCAGCGACGCGAATGGCTTGGCGGAATCATCGCTCCCGCGGCAAAAATATGAAGATGTGCGCGTTCTGGCGACTCACGGTGACGATGTGGCGCTGGTCACTCCGTATTCCTACAGCCTCAGCAGCAACCCTGACGAAGATTGGAAAGGCTACGTCTATACCGACCGGCCCGTTTATCGACCGGGGCATACCGTGCATTTCAAAATCATCATCCGCACGCGAAGCGGCGAACGCTACAAAGTGCCGGCAGGCGAGCAGGTTCAAGTGGTCATTGAGGACCCCGCGAGCAAGCAAGTCTATCAATCGAATATGCCGGTTTCTTCGTTTGGCACAGTTCATGGCGAACTGAATCTCCCGGACACAGCCGCCCTTGGCTATTACTCGATTTCCGTGAACGCTGCCGGCGCCCGGCGATACAACATGAGCGGCGGCTTTCACGTGGAGGAATACAAAAAGCCCGAATATGAAGTGAAGGTGGCGCCGGCCAAATCCCGTGTCCTGCAGGGCGAATCGGTCACCGCCACCATCGAAGCAAAATATTATTTTGGCGAGCCCGTTGCCGGAGCGAACGTGAAATGGGTGGTGCACACTTCGCCCTACTGGTCGCCGTTCATCGATCGAGATGAGAATGGGGAGGGATCCTTCGGCGCGCCCATGGAAGAAGGCGAGGGAGACGAAGGCGGCGAAGCCCCGGAAGGCGATTACGGAGGAGAGCAAGTATCGGAGCAGAGCGGGAAACTGGATGCCAACGGGAAGTTGGTGATTCAGGTGCCCACTCTAGCGGACGCGCACCACGAGGATGTTCGCTACCGGATCGAGGCGCGCGTAACCGATGCCGGCAATCGCGAGATTGCCGGCCACAATTCCGTCATCGCTACTTACGGAAGTTTCCAGGTTGGGATTTCGCCCGATAGCTATGTCTTTCAGAAGGGCGATACGATCAACGCCACAGCCGTCGCGAAAGATTATGACGGCCGCCCGATTCGCACACCCATTCGCGTGGAACTGGTGCTTCCGCGAAGGGAGAATAGTGGCTCGAAAGAGAAAGAGGAAGTGGTGGATTCACAAAGTGCGCAAACTGGGCCCGATGGCACCGCCAAAATCGCGTTCACCGCAAAGAGCGAAGGTAGTTTTATTTTGCGTGTGACGGCCGATACGCCGGAAAAACGGCAGGTAAAAGGGACATCGTGGATCTGGGTCGCCGGCCCGGCTGGCGCGTGGTGGGGCGGCGAGAATCGCGAAATTCGCATGGTCGCGGACAAGAAATCTTACAAAGTCGGCGACACGGCCCACGTCCTGGTCATGACTGGGGTGCCGGAATCCTATCTCTTGGTGACAACCGAAGCGCGCACTGTGCAGAGCAAAAAGATCGTTCATGCCACTTCGCAGTCGGTGACCGTGGACCTTCCCATTCAGGCCGATAACCAGCCCAATGTTTTTGTCTCGGCGGTTTTTCTGCACGACAACAAACTCTATCAGTCAGCCAAGAACCTGAAAGTCCCCGCTGTCCAGGAAGCGTTGCAGATTGAAATTCAGCCATCCAAGCCTCAGTTCCAGGCGGGGGAGAAAGCAAAGTACACGCTGATCGTTCACGATTCAGCGGGGAAGCCGGTTGCCGGCGAGCTGAGCCTGGGAGTGGTGGACGAGGCGATTTATGCCATCCGGCCGGACACCACGATGGACATCCATCAGTATTTCTACGGCTGGACGTACGATGCCGTGTCTACGGACTCTTCCTTGAGTTTCTATTTCAGCGGAGAAGCAGGAAAACGCCAAATCTTTTTGGCGGGAGGAGCTGGGTCCGGAAACAGCCGCATGCTCGCGCAGCTCAAGCCGTCCGAAACCCTGGTCGAGCCGAAGGTTAGAAAAGTATTTCCGGATACCGCGCTGTGGCTAGCGGATGTGCATACGGACTCGACTGGCCGCGCCATCGCGGAATTGACATTTCCTGATTCGCTGACCACTTGGCGCGCCACGGTTCGCGGCGTCACGGTGGATACCAAGGTCGGAAACGCCATCAATAAGGTAATCGTCCGCAAGAATCTGATGGTGCGTCTCGCGGTGCCGCGATTCTTCCGCCAAGGCGACGAAGTAACGATCTCGGCGATCGTACACAATTATTTGACGAGCACGAAAAACGTGCAGGTGTCGCTCGATCTGAAAGGCCTGGATGTTCTTGAAGGCTCCACGCGGCAATTAGAAGTGCCCAGCAGGGGCGACGCTAGGCTTGATTGGCGGGTGAAGGCGAAGCCGGTTCAGGAAGCGGTGATTCTGGCGAAGGCCTTGACCAACGAGGAATCCGACGCGATGGAGTTGACCCTGCCGGTGATTCCATTTGGCGTGAAGTTGCGCGATGCAAAATCCGGAGCACTCGTGGCCGCCGAGCAGCAGGAAGATACTTCCGTAACGCTGCCCGGAAATCCCGATCAATCTGCGCCCGCGCTGGATATCACCCTGAGTCCTTCGATCGCGGGAAGCATTTTCGGCGCGCTCGATTATTTGACCAGCTATCCCTACGGCTGCACCGAGCAGACCATGTCCAGCTTCTTGCCGGATATTGTTGTCGCCAAGGCGCTGAAGGATCTTAATCTCTCCGCCAGTGTGAATACGCCTGATCTGCAAAAGAAAATCCAGGCCGGAATGGACCGCTTGAAAGATTTCCAACACGAAGACGGCGGCTGGGGATGGTGGAAAGATGACGAAAGCCTCGTGTTCATGACCGCTTATGTAGTGAGCGGCTTCGGGCAAGCGCACGCCGCCGGCTATGAAGTCGATCCGGGTTCGCTCGCTCGCGCGGAGGAATGGCTCCGAGCAACGCTCGATAAATATCCCAACATGCGCCCGGACCTGCGCCCCTACGTTGTGTACGCTCTCTCTGTGAATGGTGCTTCGAAGCCCGAATATTTGGAAACGGCATGGGGCAAGCGCGATTCAATGAGCACCCAGGGATTGTCAATGCTTGGCCTGGCGCTCAAAGCCACCGGCGACGATGCGCGCGCCAAGGAAATCGCAGCGAAGCTCGAATCCACCGCGACGGTGAACGATCGCGAAGCATATTGGTCCTCGGCCTACGACTATTTCATGGAATTCGCGATTGATGACGATGCGGAAACCACCGCTTATGCTGTTCGATTGCTCAGCCTGACGAAGCCGGATAGCCCGCTGCTGCCGAAGGCGGCATTCTGGCTCGTGGATCACCGCAATGGCGGATTCCATTGGGACAGCACCAAACAAACAGCCATGGTTGTTTTCGGTTTGACCGAGTATTTGAAGGCCAGCCACGAACTGGAAGCGAATTTCCAGGCGGAAGTGTACGTCAATGGCAAGCAGGTGATGGCGCGCCGATTCACCGCAGCCGATGGATTCAATCCCGTGCAGCCAACCGTGCATCTCGGCTCGGAACAATTGCAATCCGGCAAAAATGAAATTCGGATTCACAAGGCCGGCCCGGGGAGATTGTATTGGGCCGTGAACGGCAGCTATTACTCGAACGAGAAGCGCTTGATCCAGAACAACAAACTTTCGTTGAATATCACGCGGGATTATTTCCGCCTCGCTCCCGAACAGACCAACGGAAAAATTGTGTACCGCCTCGATCCGTTGAGCGGAGAAGTTCACATTGGGGATGTGGTTGCCGTCCGCGTGACGGTGGGCGGCGGCGAGTGGCGCTATTTGCTGGTGGAAGATCCGATTCCTGCCGGAGCCGAATTTATTCAGCGCGATGATTTGTACGAATTGAAGCAGCATCCTTCGTGGTGGGAATCTTTCTGGACGCGGCGTGAATTCCACGACGACCGCGCCGCTTTCTTCCAGACCTACTTCACCGGAAAACATGAGTACGTCTACCTGCTTAAGATTGTAAATCCCGGAAAATTCCAGGTGAGTCCGGCGATGGTCCAGCCCATGTACCAGCCTTCCGTGATTGCGACCAGCGATGCGGCCACGGTGGAGGTGAAGTGATGGCGCAACCCGCATCCACTCGTGATGTTTTCGCCGGCAGCTTTGAGAATAAACGGCTGTTGCTGATCCAATTCCTCGCCAATCCGATTCTGTTTACGTTGTTTGCCTTGTGGCTGCTGATTCCGGAAGCGCGCACCTGGGAACTGATCTTGAATGCCGTTCTGATCCTGGCAATTGTGGTGGCGGCTGTGGTGCTCCACGCCGGCACGTTGAATTATTTTTGCGATCGGTCAAAAACCGGCGAAGCAACTTTGAAGCCCGCGTTCGCGCGCGCTCTGCGGCATGTGCTGGCCATCGCTCTGTGGATTGCCGTCTTTTACCTGATCTGGGAACTATGGGGAAAGCTGGAACAAAATCGCGATGCGCTCCTGACCTATTTCCGCTCGATCCTTCCGGCGCCTCTCCGGAGGCTCATCTCCCTTCGTGCTTTCACCACGATGTTCGAAATAAAGATGTTTGTTTATCGTTGGATCATAACGCCGGGAATCTTGCTTCCACTGGCGGTGCAGGCGGCGGATCGTGGTTTTCGCGGACTCGGAAGGAGCGGTTGGGTTGCGCTGAAAACCGCCATCTGGAGTTTGCGTTACTGGGCCACCATGACTCTAGCGGCTGTCGTGGGAGTTTATTTCAGCGGCTTGATCCTGAATTGGCAATCGCATTCTCAGAACTCTACCTTTGCGGGTGAAACAACCAGTCTTGTTTTGCGATTGCTGGCGGCCTATCTCCTGGGATTATTTTCTTGGATGCTCGCTTGTTCCCTGGTCGGGCGCAGTTGCGGATTGCGGCAGGGCGCTCGCGGGAATTCCACTCCTTAGCCAATCCAGAATAGTTTGCTTTCCGTTTTGCTTCGCAAGCGCGGCCACGCGCGCGCGGGAAGAGGCATAGGCTCTCTTCACGTCTTCATGATCGCTTGGTTGCCGCAGAACTGCTTCCATCTGTTCGTCGGTCATCGTCTGCGTGGCGGGGTTCGCCGCGCGCGGTTCGGCAAGATAAAGCACCAATCCCTCGCGAAACCAGAGCGGAATATCCGCGTGAATGTGCGATTCCACCAGCAGGTGAAAGAATTCATGGCGAAGCGTCGATTCCACGATGGATTTCTTCTTCAACTCGGCGAACGGCTGCAATCGAACCGTAGGCCCGCGCGTGACGGCGGCAACCCAGCCCGGCTGACCCGTCGTGTCGCGAAAAAGATTTAGAGTGGGGAAGACCTGGAGACTCACGCGAGAGGAGAGCTTCCAGCCGACAGCGCTCTCATCCTCTTTCAGAATCTTCCCGGCGATCGGAAGGAGCGCCGTATCTTCTTCCGGCGCTGTGCTGATCAATTGGAATCTTTCCGTGGTTCGCTTTTGCCACTTCGTCTGCTCGGGCTTATTTAATTGAGTCCCAGGATAGTAGAAGCTGAGAATTTCGCGATAGGTTTTCCCTTCGCGTCCCATTTCTTCCGCCCCCGCCTGGCACAATCCCACGCCGTGGCCCGCCCCGCGTCCGGAAAACAAAACGTGATCGCCGGAATTCCGGATGTCGTACAGGTCGCTGCGAATCTTGTTCCATCCCAGTGCTCGGTCCACGGCATATCGAAACGTAGACGCGGAAATTACAGTGACAGGAGATTTTCCTCCTTCCAGGCGCAATCGTTTCGCGCGCCCGCTCGCGGAGCGCGAGACAATCGCGAGCCCGGTCCAGTGTCCCGGAGGATCAATTCCGGAATCCCGCAGAGCGCCGTCCAGATCTTCAACCGGAATCGAAGTCTCCCACTTGAGCTGGGATGCGGCCAGGCAAAATGGATCGGGGTGGCCGCGCAAGTAAGATTCGCGGACGGTCGGCCACACTTCACTGCTGGCCGCAACCATTCCCCCGCAATTCTGGTGGTAATACGTCTCAATCGGCGCGCCGGAGAACCACAAGACTTCGCCTTGCGTTGCTTTCACAGCGGCGCGAACGCGCGCCGGGATATTCTTCCAGTGCGGAACCTGGCAATGAGTGGTGTCGCAGAAATCGAAGCCGTCTTTGCCGTGGTGGCCGCGGAAACGTGTGGAATAAGTTCGCACGGCAACGGCCATCGCGCGCATGGCTTCATCATTATTGAAATCGCCGCTCTCTCCCGCCAAAACCGCCGTCACATATTCCTCGATGGGGATCGCCGCGATCACAAACAGATGATTTTCGCGCGCTTGTATTTCAATCGGGAAACTCGCGGCGATTGATGGAAGGCCGGTGGAATCGATGCGGTAGGCTCCGGAGATAAAAATCTCCGGAGTGCTTCCGGCGCCGCCGAGATGCAGCACCTCTCCGAACGCGTTCAGATACAAGCTGCTCGTCAAATTGTCCGGGCAGCCCGCGCAGATTCGCCAGTGCAACGTGCCCACCGTAGCCGTTAGGTTTATTTCGGTTGGCGCGTGGAGGGAATACAAACGCAAACGCACATCCTGCGCGCGCGCAATCCCCGGCGTGAATGCAGCCAAAACGAAAATGATTCGCGCGAGCCTCAATGTTTGTTCCCGTGCTTCGCAAATGCGTCAAAAACAGGCTGCGCCACTGCGGCTGCGTCCGCTCCGCGGCCCTGCTCGAGGAATACGACGAGAGCAATTTCCGGTTTGTCCGCCGGGGCGTAGCCCGCAAAAAATCCATGCGAGTAGCGCGCGTTGCGCGATGGCGCGGTCCCTGTTTTTCCGGCGATGTTCATTCCATCTACGTTGGCGGCATGTGCCATGCCAAATGCGATTGAACTCTCGAGGCCCAAGAAAACGGGAGCGTCCATTCCAATTTCACTGCTCCGCTTACGCAACGCCAACTTCCGGTACGCCTGCAGCAATTCCAGCGGCGTCACTTCGATGCCACGATAGCCCAGGGCTTCCAATTGCAGATTTGCCAAATCAGAAGGGAGAGTGATCCGCCCGCTCGCTTCGTGCGCCACCAGCTTGCTGGGAGAATCGAAGCCCGCGCGCCGCAACAGTTCAACAAGCTCCGTATTGGTCAAGCGGGCTGCTACTTCCGAAACGTAGGAATTGCAGGAATAGGCGATAGCGCCTGTAGCGTCGAGTTCGGCAATCTGCACGGGATGCGTGCAGTCCATTTGTGCGTTGCCGATCTTCAGCGGCCGCCTGCAAATCAATCGTTGCTTCGCGTCCAGTTTGCCGGAGTCGAGAAGCGCCATCAGCACGAATGGCTTCACTGTAGATCCCGGCGATTCCAAGCGGCTCGCGGCAAGTTTCAAATTGTGCGCGGCCAGGATCGTTCCGGAAACAACGTCCACGACGACGAACGATCCGGGCCGCGATGCCATCGCGCGGTCGACTTCTGCTTGTAAATCGGGTGAGGCCGTGGCCTGCGGAGGTTTGCTCGCGAGTAGAGAGCCGGAAATTGCCAGGCCGAGAAAAAGAGCGAACCTCATCAAATGTCCATGATTCAGAAGACATCGCGCAGGGCGGCGCGAGCCGCGAGGTGGCCGCACATTCCATGGACGCCGCCGCCGGGCGGTGTCGAGGCCGAGCAAATATAAACGCCCTTTGCGGGAGTGCGATACATGCGCCACGTCGGACGAAAGAATAATTGGCTGAGCTCCGGCGATCCGCCGTTGATGTCACCGCCCGTCATGTTTGGATTGTGCAACTCGATGTTCACGGCGGTTCTAACGTTTCGTTTCAAAATGCGGCTGCGAAATCCAGGTGCAAAACGCTCGATCTGGCTTTCGATGCGATCGGTCATATCGAAGTTCGATGCGTTGGGAACGTGACAATAGGCCCAGGCGATATGTTTTCCGGCAGGAGCGCGCGTGGGATCGAACAAAGTCGGCTGCGCCAGCAACACAAATGGTTTTTCGGCGGCGGCGCCGCGCCAAGGTAAACGCTCGGATTCTTCAATTTCTTCGAGCGTCCCGCCCACGTGCACGGTGCCGGCATGGCTGCACGCTTCCGCTTTCCAGGGAATCGGTCCATCGAGAGCCCAATCGACTTTACAAGCGCCGGGCCCATAGCGAAAGCTCTCCAACTTGTGCTTGAAACCAGTGGGGAAACGCGATCCCGCAATTCCCAAAAGTTGCCGGGGCGAAACTTCACACAGGACGACGCGCGATGGAGGAAGTTGTTCCAGCGATTCGACGGGCTTGCCCGTCACGATTTCACCGCCGAGCGAACGCAGATAGGACGCCAGCGCATTCGCCAGGTTCTGCGAACCGCCTCGCGCGAACGGCCAGCCCACAGCGTGCGTCGTGATTCCGAGCACAAGTCCAAACGCACCACTCGGCATTTGCTCGAGCGGCAGCAGCGAATGTGCCGCGATGCCTGCGAAGACGGCTCGTGCCCGTGCGCCACGAAAATTGCTTCGAGCAATTCCGGAAGCCGAGCGCAACGCGTGCAAGCCGAATCGAGCCGCCGCGAAGGGATGATTTGGAAAGCTCAGCGGCCCGAGCAGAAAAGAATCGAGCTTGGGCCAGTCGGCCACGAACGGCGCCATGAGTGCGGCGTAACGCTTGCCGTCTTCTCCCAAGTTCGCGGCCGTTTTGTCGACGGAGCGATCGACGATCACCGCGGTGCCATCATCCATCGGATGAGCCAAGGGCAGTGAAGGCTGAATCCATTCCAGGCCATGCTCCGCCAGCGGAAGCGTCCGAAAAAATGGGGAAGTAATTGCCATGGGATGCACGGCGGAACAGACATCATGAAGAAATCCAGGAAGCGTCAGTTCGGCGGAGCGCATGCCGCCGCCGATCGTCGCTTGTCCTTCGACGACCAGGACACAGCGGCCCGCCTGGGCGACCGTGATCGCGGCAGCCAGACCGTTGGGTCCGGAACCGATCACAACGGCGTCATAGCTGCGGCGCGATGGCGCAACGGCATTCACCATGGGCTCCCATCATAACGTGACGGCAGCGAAGAAGAGAAAATGATGCGCCAGCCAAACGAGCCGATAGCTCGGTCACCGGGCCTTCCCCCCGCAATTCGTATCAATTCGTATTGGGTTAACGTTTTCACCATTGAATCGAAAAAAGCCGATATAGAGGCGATTAGAAAAATCTATCTTGTTGAATGTTCGCCCGCTTAACCCTCCGCGATATAAATCGCCTTGGCGATTAACCAGGCGATTAGAATCGCCTAAAATCGTATATTTCTAAGCCTCCTTTGACGGCTTTTTAACGATTTCCGCCCGATGGCTCCACTCCTCCCCCTCGCTACCCGGTTCCGGGTAGTTCGCATCACTTTGACCTCCTCTAATCGGATAGCATATTTCGCCCCCAATAAACAGACCTGGTGCCTGTGGACATTTGCGATGTCTCTATCCTGTTGAGAGGTGGGATACCTGGCGGGGCATTTGGCACTTTTGGGTGTGCCGTGCGTGGCTCCATTCGCACAGCCAGGAGTGGTTGTGCTACCAAGACTCCGGCTACTCGTGGCGAAGGGCCGCCATGGGATCCACGCGCATCGCGCGCCGCGCGGGGATGTAGCAGGCCGCCAGCGCGACGAGCGCAAGGATTACCGCCACGCCGGCGAACGTCAGTGGATCGGTCGCGCTCACACCATAAAGCATTTTCGACATCAAGCGCGTGAGCCCAAGAGCCCCGGCGAGTCCAATGGCGATTCCAATGAGCGCCATCCGGGCCCCTTCGCCCAGCACCAGCCGCAGCACATCCCTCCGTTGCGCGCCCAGTGCCATGCGAATGCCGATTTCGTGCGTTCTTTGTCCCACCAGATAGGAAATCACACCGTAGATTCCCACGCTGGCCAGCACCAAAGCGAGCGCTGCGAACGATCCAAGCAGAATCATCGAAAACTGTCGCGTGGCGAGTGTATCGGAAATAATTTCGTCCATCGTCTGCGCGCCATAGACCACTTGCTGGCTGTTCATGCTTTGCAGGGTGTGCCGGAGCGAATCGAAGAGCCCCGGCGAATTTCCCGCGGAACGCGCGACGATGCCCACGCCACCGGGCATCATCTTCATGGGGCCGTCCCCCATTTGCATGAAGGAGAGATACATCTGCGAGCGCAGGCTGTTCCGGTCATCCGAATCCAGGCCCCACTGCTTCACGTGGCCCACGATGCCGACAATTTGCACGGGATTATCCGAATCATCGATGTTGATCAGCTTCCCTACGGGATTTTCATTTCCGAAGTATTTATGGGCAAGAACGTCATCCAACACTACGACCCTTGGCGAGTGCTCCGTATCCTGCGCTGTAAAAAACCGGCCGCGCAGGATGGGAATTCGCATTGTTTTCAAGTAATCAGGATCGACGACGTACTTCAGCGCCCAGTTCATGTCATTCAGATTCGCCGGTTTTGGTTCACCCTGGAGCCAGAAGAGCTCTTCATCATCGTCATCCATCGGAAAGGCCCCCCAGTAGAACGAAGCCGCCTGGACTTCCGGCATGGAGTCGAGCCTGCGATGGATTTCCCTGAAGGATGCGCGAATCGCGTCCGGGCTGGCCGCCTGCATGGGAGGCGGCAGCGAAATCGAGAACCTCAAAACATTGTGGGAATCGAAGCCGGGATCCACGCTCCAAAGCCGCGACAGCGTGCGAATCATCAGTCCCGCGCCGATCAA
>JBGQGW010000118.1:0-11858 GCA_041497605.1 Terriglobia bacterium
TGGGAAAACCAGGTGGAGTTGAATATCTCCGAAAGCGGCGTGATGCCGATGACGGTGGAAGAACTGGTGCAAGAACCGGAAGAGTTGCAGCGGATCTTAAATGTTCCGCTGGGCTACCCGCAGACGAACGGCAGCGAAGAATTACGCGCGCGGATCGCGGCACTCTATCCCGGCGCGAGCGCCGCGAATGTGCTGGTGACCTGCGGCTGCTCGGAGGCGAATTACCTGGTGGCGTGGTCACTGCTGGAAGCGGGCGACGAAGTGGTGTTCATGCTGCCGAATTACATGCAGGTGCGCGGGCTGGCGCAGGCCTTCGGCGCCACCGTGAAGAAGTTCTGGCTGCGCGAAGAACTTGGCTGGAAGCCGGATTTAAACGAATTGCGCCGCCTGATCACACCCAAGACGCGGCTGATCGCAATCTGCCATCCGAACAATCCCACCGGATCGGTGCTTTCCGAAGAATTGATGGAAGGAATTTGCGCGGCAGCGGAAAAAGTGGGCGCCTACGTGCTGGCTGACGAGGTATATCGCGGCGCGGAATTCAGCGGCGCACTTTCGCCCACATTCTGGGGGCGGTACGAACGCGTGCTGTGCACCGGAGGATTATCGAAGGCGTACGGCTTGCCGGGATTGCGGACGGGTTGGGTGATCGGCGCGCCGAAGATGGCCGAGAAACTGTGGGGCTATCACGACTACACCAGCATTGGACCGGTGATGCTGACGGACCGGCTGGCAACTTACGCGCTGGGGACGGCGAGGCGCGCGCAGATTTTGGAGCGAACGCGGCAGATTCTGCGGCGCAATTATCCGGTGGTGCGCGATTGGCTGAAGGGGCATGAAGGCGTGTTCACGCATATTTCGCCGGCAGCCGGGGCGATTGCGTGGATAGGCTATCAGGGCGACCGGAAGTCCGCGGAGTTCGCGGAAGAATTGCGGGCGCGGAAGGGAGTGTTGTTGGTGCCGGGCGAGCAAATGGGGATGGAGGCGTATTTGCGGATTGGATTTGGCGGCGAGGCGGGGCATTTGCAGCAAGCGCTCACGCGGGTGAGTGAATTGATGGCGATGAGCGCGAGCGCATAGCAGTCTGCGGGAAAAGCCGATAGCCGCTCTCCCAGGGAAGGTACACCCCACAGGAAGGCCGACAAATCTATCATGTGATCAAGCATTGGGGATCTACTCGCGATTCCTCGTCCCGTAAAACCATCCGGGACGCAAACGGCGCGCTGCGCTCGGAATGACCCCGAACTGGATTTTTCCGCAGCCTGTTAGCGGGCGGTGGGGCGGGAAGAACCCAATCAGAGATGGAAGGTGCGAGCGTTCTTGGATGGGGAGATAGCTGACGAGGCAGAGGATGAAAGGGAAGAAAACCAGAGCCGAAGCGGAGATCCGCCTGCTACTTGAAATCATGGACCAGGGGTACGAGCGGAAAACCTGGCACGGGCCGAATCTGAAGCAGTCGATTCGAGGAGTTTCCGCGCGGGAAGCGGCCTGGCGGCCGGGCGAGGGCCGGCACAATATCTGGGAAGAAGTGGTACACGCGGCGTATTGGAAATATGTGGCGCGGCGGAGGCTGCGTCGAGAGAAACGAGGCTCGTTCGCGCTGAAGGGGAGCAACTGGATTCCACGGACGGATGCGGGGGATGAAGCGGCTTGGCGGCGCGATCAAGAATTGCTGGAGGCGGAGCACCAGAAATTGCGGGCGGCGGTAGCGGAACTGCCGGAAGGAAGATTCGACAGGAAGACGAAAGCGTTAATTTTTGGCGTGGCGTTTCATGATGTTTACCACGCGGGGCAGATTCGGCTGCTGAGGCGGCTGCAGGGCAAGCGCGGCTAAGGTTTGGTCGTGTCTTGGTTCGGGGATGCGATGCGCAACACAGCTCTTCTGTGCGGAAGCTTCAGGGCTTCCCGACTCAAAGCGTCGGGACGCAAAAGGCGCGAAAGCCCGCTCTTCTTGCAAACGCGAATGTCGGAGCTGAAGCTCCGACCCCCTAAAAACCTAGGCTAGTTTCAAATTAGGACAGCACTTGATGTTTACAGCGTGCGGCGGAGAAAACGCCGCCCTTGAATGGGAACGCTACTCGTAGCGCAGAGCGACCATTGGGTCGATGCGAGTGGAGCGGTGGGCCGGGATGAAACAGGCGACGAAAGCCACCGCCAGCAGCAGGATCACAGCGCTGCTATAGGTGATGGGATCGTACGGCTTGATCCCGAAGAGCATGTTGGCCATCAGGCGAGTGAGACCGAGCGCGGCCGCCAGGCCGATGCCGAGTCCAATCAGGACGAGGCTCAATCCTTCCGAGACGACCAGCTTCAGGATGTCCGCGCTCTGGGCGCCAAGCGCCATGCGAACGCCGATTTCGTTGGTGCGCTGGCTGGCGGAGTAAGAGACCACGCCATAGACGCCGACAACCGCGAGAATCAGGCCCAGCACGCCAAGCGTTCCGGCAAACGCGGCGCCCATGTTGAGCAGGAAAAATCCATTCCCGCCGTCGAGCGATTCTTCCATGGTCATCACGTCGTAGACCGGAAGCTCGGGATCGAGCGAGTGAATTTCTTTTTGGACCGCGAGGGCAATACTTTTTGGAGGCACAGTGGTGCGCACCTGGAGACTGCGAAGCGATCGATAATCCTGCGAGAACGGCATGTAATAGAAGGGAGTCGGATCTTCAAAAATGAACTGATATTTGCCATTCGAAGTGAGACCAACGACCACGATGTAGGGGCCCTTTTGACCGTGGGAACTGAATCGCTTCCCGATGGGATCCTGACCGGGCCACAGTTTGTTGGCCAAGGCCTGGTTGACGACCGCGACGGAAGGAGATGATTCCGTGTCGGCGGCGGTGAACGCGCGGCCGCGGAGAATGGGGACGCTCATGGTATTGAAATAGTCGAGGCTGACGGAATTCCGACCGGCAAAGGGGCCTCGGTCACCTGGCTGAAGGGTTTGCCCTTCGGCGAGGATGGAACTGCCGTCATTGTTGTAGCCCAAGGGAATGGAAAACGCCAGGCTGACCGATTGGACTCCGGGCACCGCGCCGACGCGTTCTTCCATTTGACGATAGAAGGACTTGCCGCGGTCTTCGTTGTATCCAAGTTGAGCCGGGTCCATCGTAAAATTCATCACATTTTCGGAGCGGAAGCCGAGATTCACTCCCTGGGCGCTGGCGAGACTGCGCACAAAAAGAGCAGCGAAAATCATCAAGACCAGCGAGCCGGCGACCTGCGACATCACCAGGATATTGCGGAGGCGATGCCTTCCGGCGCCGCCCGAGAGCGAGCGTCCGCTTTCGCGAAGAGCATCGTTCAAATCGATCCGTGAAGCGCGAAGAGCCGGAACCAGCCCCACCAGGATTCCCGTCAGGAGCGCGATGGCGGCCACATAGCTGAACACCCTCCAATCGAGAGAGAAATCGAAGCGGAAAGGCAGATCGCCGGGAAGATGGATGGAGCCCATGAATGACGAACTCCACTTTCCGATCAGAGCGCCGGCAGCGCCGCCCAGCAGGGCGAGCATGATGCTTTCCGTCAGCAACTGGCGAATCAGCCGCGCGCGGCCGGCGCCCATGGCCGCGCGAACGGCGAGTTCTTTTCGACGCGTGGTGGCTCGAACGAGCAAAATGTTGGCCACGTTCACGCAGGCGAGCAGCAAGACGAGCGTCACGAGTCCCATGAAAATTGAGGCGACGAGTGGAGTCTGCCGGGAGGATTCCGGTTCCGGACGGCACAATCTTTCCGGATAGAGATAGACGTGAATATCCTTATTCGTCTCGGGGTATTGCACGGCGAGTTGCTGCGCGACAACCTGGAGAGACGCGAGCCCCTGTTTCAAGCTGACTCCGGGCTTCAGCCGCGCCAGAGGGTGCAGTGAATGTTGATCCCTCTTGGTGAAGCGATCTTTATTTTCGGGGTCCATGGCGGACATGGCGACCGGCAAATATCCATCAAAGTCCGCGACAGCATAGGTGCCGTGGAAACTTTGCGGAACGACGCCGACAATAGTGAAAGCATTTCCATTGACCTTGACGCTTTTCCCGACGACAGAGGGATCCGCAGCGAAGCGCCGTTTCCAGTATTTGTTGCCGAGAACGAGAACCGGATCAGCGCCGGGCGTTTGACCTTCGGAAGGAAGAAGCAGCCGGCCCAGGGCGGGCTGGACGCCCAGCATCGTGAAGTAATTTCCAGTCACATAGGCAACGGTCATGCGGTCGGCGCGGCCATCCGCGCTCAGGCCGATAAAATTGAAATCGTAAGCAGCGAAGTCCGAGAACGCGGTGGAATTTTTGCGATAGTCCTGGATATCCAGATAGGACATGTTGTGCGGATCTTCGTTGCCGGGATGCGAGATGGCCGGGACGACCAATTGTTCGGGGTGGTCAACGGGGAGCGGGCGCAGCAAGAAACTGTTCAAGACGCTGAAGATGGCGGCGTTGGCGCCGATGCCGAGGCCGAGGGTGATGACGATCAGGATGGTCAGGCCGCGGCTCTTGACCAGCATCCTGAGACCGTAGCGAATGTCTTGCCAGAAAGATTCCATCGACGCCCCCCCATCCTTGAAAGCATCCGTCGGGCCCGCTGCCGCGGGCGCGAGCCAGAAGGCCGAACGCGCCCGCCATTCTATACATTGCATTACGCGGGGCCGGATGAAAAAGTTCCCTTGGTGGGTTTTCATGAGTTGAGCATTCCCGAAGAGCAAGATCGACCTGGAGTGGCTTTGGGCTCGCTCAGGACGAAGCATCATCATACAATTAGGGCTGGAATCGAGGAGTTATGAGTCCCTACTACCGCATCATTTCCGCCGGTCTTCTGGCGCTTCTGATTTTGACGATCGTTGGGCTGGTGTTGACGAACCGGCCTGTTGGCTCGCCCAGGAGCGGGCCTTCTTATCGAAATGCTCCCTTCTATCGCCTGGCCATCGTGACTCAGGATCAGTTCGACACGGCGCGAAAGCTGGCCGCACGCGCGGTGACGCGCGAGGAGCAGTGGATGGCGCGGGAAGCCTTGCGCATCGCCGATAACGAGGTAGACCTTGCATTCGCGACCGCACTTCAGGAAGCAGTGGAACATCCCGCGCCGCTGACACCCGAAGCCCAGGCGATTTCCGACCGGCTAAAGAAGGCGCAGGCGCAGATGGATTTCGATCAGGCGGAGATCGACCGTCTGAAGAAGGTGCTCGCTGATGCCAAGGAAAGTGCGAAGGATGCACTGCAGCAACAACTGCAGTTGATTCAGGCGCAAGCCGATCTGGATCAAGATGAAGTGGACGATGCCCACCAGGATTTGATCCGCGCGGGAGGCGATCCCCAGGGCATCATCCAGCGCATGAAACAGCGGTACGAAGCGCGGGAGCAGGCGAATGGCGGGCTTCAAAATCTAGTGCCTTCCGGCCCGCAGAACTCGATCGAAGAAACACAAGCACGAAACATTGTTGCGCTCGTCCGGGCCTGGTATTCGCTGCAAGGGAAATACGAACAGTTGCAACAGGCCGAGCAGAACGCACGGGCCCAGAGCGCCGACTTGAACAAGAGCCACGAGAAATTGGAACAAGAAGCAGAGAAGCAGAACGCACAGGAACCAACACCCCCTGCAAAAGCAGCGAATGCTGCGCAATCCGGCAGCGCGCCGGCGGCCTCCAATCCTCCAAATTCAGGAGCGGCGAAAATTTCCTCTCTCAAGCGGCGCGCGGCCAATCGCAAGAATATAGAGGTATTCGACAAGCGGATTGAAGATGAACAACAGCTCGCCGACACGTATAAGAGATGGTCCACATTCGTCAAGGAACGCGAGCGGCAATTCATGCACCTCCTGCTCTACTGCGTGCTGTGGATTCTGGTCATCGCTTTTTTGACGGTCCTCATCGACATCTGGGTGAGCCGTTCGTTTGCGCGCCTGATGGCGGATCGCAAGCAACTGCATACCTTGCATTCCGTGGGGGGCTACGCCATACGCGCCGGCGGCTTGATTCTAATTCTCCTGGTGATTTTCGGCCCGCCCACCCAATTCGCCGCGGTGCTGGCGCTGGCTGGAGCGGGGCTGACGGTTGCGCTGAAGGATTTTATCGTGGCCTTTATCGGATGGTTCGTGCTGATGGGCCGCAATGGGATCCGGCCGGGAGACTGGGTGGAAATCAACGGAGTTTCTGGTGAAGTGCTGGAGATCGGCCCGATGCGCACCATTTTGCTGGAAACAGGGAACTGGTCTGATGCGGGGCATCCGACTGGACGAAAAGTCACATTCATGAACGGCTTTGCCGTGGAAGGAAATTACTTCAACTTCTCAACCTCCGGCCAGTGGATGTGGGATGAGATTGAGTTTGCAGTGCCGGCGGACGCCGATCCTTTTGCGGTGGCCGAGGCGATCAAGGGGATTGTTGCATCGGAAACGCAGAAAAATGCACAGCTTGCCACCGACGAATGGCAAAAAGTGGCGCCGAGCGCCGCGCCCAAGGCATTTCATAGCGAGCCGGTGATGAGCGTGCGGCCGACGGGTTCAGGAGTCACCGTGGTGATCCGCTACATCACCCGGGCGGATGAACGGCACGAAGTTCGTTCGCGAATTTACCGGGCGATGATCGATTTGCAGCGCCGGAAAGATATGCCTCAATTGGAACCGGGAAGCGCCGTTCGTTAGTGGACATTAAGAAAATCCCCATTGATCTTCGGATGGACTTTAGCGAAATAGTGGATAGAATGATTTGGCTGGAAGCTGTTGTAACTTAGATAAAGTCATCTGCCGTGACATTGCGGCAAATCTACACGAGGGTTGGAGCGGGCCGGACAACCCTTTGTCACGCCCCTCAACGGCAAAGTGCAGGCGGTGCTATCGGTCTGCAGCCTACTCAGATGACGCAATCGGCTTCGATCAGCATGAAAGTATTCGATCAGTCGTTTGATCCCTGCGTCAGGAAATTAGCCTGTTAGCGAGAGAGGAAAGTAAATGATTGTGGGTGTCCCTCGAGAGAGCTATCCCGGCGAGCGGCGAGTGGCCCTGGTTCCCGCGGTGATTCCCAATCTGGCGAAAGCGGGATTGGAAGTTGTGGTGGAGGCGGGAGCGGGCGCCGAGTCCTGCCATCCGGACGCTGACTATACCGCCAAGGGCGCAAAGATTCTTGCGGATCGCGCGGAAGTGTTTCGCGTGGCGGATATCGTGGTGCAAGTGCTGTGCCATGGCTCGAACGATGCGACCGGCAAGGCTGATCTGCCGCTTCTTCGTCGCGATCAAGTGTTGATCGGATTTTTGCGGCCCCTGGGCGCGATTGAAACGATCCAAGAAGTTGCCGCCACGGGAGTGACGTCGTTCTCGGTCGAGCTGATGCCGCGCACAACGCGCGCGCAGAGCATGGATGCGCTCTCGTCGATGGGCACGATCTGCGGGTACAAAGCCGTGCTGCTCGCCGCTGACACGCTGCCACGATTATTTCCCATGATGACTACAGCGGCAGGCACGATTACGCCAGCGCGGGTTTTCATCATCGGCGCCGGCGTGGCCGGGCTGCAAGCGATCGCCACGGCACGGCGGCTGGGTGCCGTGGTTTCCGCCTACGATATGCGTCCGGCAGCGAAGGAACAGGTGCAGAGCCTGGGAGGACGATTCGTCGAACTGCCGATCGAAGCCAAGGACGCGCAGGATGCGGGCGGATACGCGAAGGCGCAAGACGAAGCGTTCTACAGCCGCCAGCGCGAATTGCTCGGACGCGTGGTAGCCGAAAGTGACGTCGTGATTACCGCCGCCGTAATCCCCGGCAAAATATCTCCCGTGCTGGTGACGCGGGAAATGGTGGCGGCGATGGCGCCTGGCTCCGTGATCGTTGACCTGGCGGCGGAGCGGGGAGGAAATTGCGAGCTCACGAAGAGCGGAGAGAAGATCGTGGAGCACGGCGTCACGATTATTGGCTGGTTCAATCTGGCCAGCACCGTGCCCTACCATGCCAGCCAGATGTACGCGCGCAATCTGAGCGCGTTTCTTCTGTACCTGGTGCAGGAAGGAAAACTCCGGCTGAATCCGGAGGATGAGATCATTCGCAGCACGCTGCTGACGCGAGGGGGAGAAGTGGTGAACGCCCGCGTACGCGAATTTTTCTCGTTGCCGGCCATGGCTGCGCCCAAGGGGGGAAGCTAGAAATGAAGGCGGACTTACTAACGAGCCTCTACGTTTTCATGTTGGCGGGGTTCATCGGATTCGAGGTGATCCGGCGGGTATCCCCGCTCCTGCACACGCCCTTGATGTCGCTGACCAATGCACTGGATGCGATCGCGGTGGTTGGCGCCATCATCCTGACCGGGGAACACAAGAGCACACTTTCGACCGTGCTGGGCACGCTGGCCATTATCGCCGCCACGAGTAACGTGGTGGGCGGCTTTCTGATCACGGACCGCATGCTCAAAATGTTCAAGTCGAGCAGCTCGCCGAAATCATGACCTCGATGCTGCCCACCGGACAAATCATCGAAATCACCTACCTGATCGCTACCGTTCTTTTTATTCTTGCCCTGAAATGGCTGAGCTCGCCGAGCACGGCGCGCCGCGGGGTGTGGGCGGGCGAGCTGGGAATGCTGCTGGCGATTGCCGGAACGCTGCTGAATCAAGGCATCGTTGAATACAAGTGGATCGCGATTGCCCTGGTGCTGGGATCGATGATCGGTGTGCCGCTGGGGATGGTTCACATGACGGCGGTGCCGCAGCGAACCGCTCTGAGCCACGCGTTCGGCGCGCTTTGCGTGACGCTCGTGGGCGCGTCGGAGTTTTATCTGCGGTCGCCGGATGTTCCGCGGTTCATGATGGCGGTGCTTTCGATGGAAGTGATTCTTGGCTCGCTTACGTTTACGGGCAGCTTGATGGCGGCGGGGAAGCTGCAAGAACTTTTGCCGCAGCGGCCAATCACCTATCGAGGACAGAACATCGTCAATCTGGGATTTTTGGGCATTGCCATCGCGGTGGCGATTTTCCTGGTATTCCATCCGGAGCGCGTGCACCTGTTTCCGCTAATCGTGGCGATCCCGTTGATCTTCGGCGTGTTGATGATCGTTCCCATTGGCGGCGCCGACATGCCCACGGTGATTTCTCTGCTGAATTCCTATGCCGGACTTTCCGCCGCGGCGATGGGATTCGTTCTGGATAGCAAGCTGCTGATCATTGCGGGGGCGCTGGATGGCGCGTCGGGTTTCATTCTCTCCGTGAACATGTCGAAAGCGATGAATCGTTCGTTTTCGAATGTTTTGTTCGGAGCGTTCGGGCAAGAGCAGGTTGCGGCGAAGGGCGAGGCTGCCGGGAGGCCGGTGCGGAGCGCGTCGGCGGAAGAGGCGGCCGCGATTCTTGCCGCGGCAAACAAAGTTGTTATCGTGCCCGGCTACGGAATGGCCGTGGCGCAGGCCCAGCACAAGGTGCGCGAACTATTTGATTTGCTGACCAAGCGCGGCGTGGACGTGAAGTTCGGCATTCACCCGGTTGCCGGACGCATGCCGGGACACATGAACGTGCTGCTGGCCGAGGCGGATATTCCTTACGATAAATTGCTGGACATGGACGAGGTCAACGGCGATTTTCCGCAGACGGATGTGGCGCTGATTATCGGGGCGAACGACGTGACGAACCCGGCCGCGCGCAACGAGACCGGCAGTCCGATCTACGGCATGCCGATTCTGGACGTGGACAAGGCGCGCACGGTGATGGTCATCAAGCGCAGCATGAGTCCGGGGTTCGCAGGAATCGATAATCCTTTGTACTACCTGGATCGGACGCTGATGCTGTTCGGCGACGCGAAATCTTTTGTGGGCAACATCGTCCGCGAGCTCAGTGGCGGAAGCCATCACGGCTAGCCTGGTGCCGCCGCCTGGGCGATTGACGGCCGATTGACGACTGGGTGAGCGGCGTATACGATTGCAATTGCTTGAAGGGGGGTCGAGAAGATGGCGAAAAACACGAGGCTCAAGAAAGTAGCGGTAAAGATCGGCACAGCGGCCGGGAAAGTGGACCGGACAGCTCACAAGGTGGCAGCAGCGGGGGTCGTCGCGAAGGAAGAGCTTGCCGAAATTGCGAAGCAGGTGGAATCCCTCAAGCGCCAGTTGGTGAAAACTACCAAGCGCCTGCAGCGCGCGCTGGGCTAGATTCCGCGCCGCCCATCCTCAGGAGTCGCACGCTACTCAACCACGAGTACGCCGATTCAAAGTTCCGCTAATTCTTTCTGGTATTCCCGCACCAACCGCTTCTGAAAGCGAGATTTGCGGTTCCATGGACCGTTACGGAGACTCACTCAGGCCACCTTTTGGTAGAGATATTTCTGGAAGCCCGCGAAGACTTTTCCAATCTCTTCCGGTCTGCCCAAGTCGGCCACGGCGTCGGCGATGGCGTTGTTGTACTTGAGTCTCAGCAAAGGCGCAAGCTTCTCTTGGTCCAGTTCCTGCACCCCGACCTTGACGTATTGGGAAAGTACAAAGTCGAGGAAGACCTGCTGCTTGGTGTTGAAGCGGGTGCTAATCACCACTTTGGCTTTGGCGGCTCTCTCCTCGCGAGTGAGCGTTGGCAAGGCATAGGCGACGTGCGCCAGCACATCGAAGAGATCACTCTTCTCAGCGTCGATGATCTTTTGCATCTCGCCCATCTGCTCGCTGCCGAAGCCTTTTTCCGCCAGCCCTTGCAGAAGCTTCACCCGTGTATCGGGAGCACTCCAAAGAGTTCGCAGTTCGGCTTCGTCTTTGAAGAAATCGGGCAGCTTGCCGAAAAGCATTTCCATGAATTGCTGCGCGGACATCGGCGTGCCGTCCGGGTGCCAGAAGCTCGTCACCATCATGTGCTGGATGGTGCGGGCTTTGCCGTCGGCAAGCTTCACTTTGATCTTCTGTCGCCGCTGACCCGGATCTGGTTCAGGGCCTGGCGGATCGGGCGGGCCGGGTGGCGGCGGAATCGGCGGCGTTGGTTTCGGGTCCGGCTCAAGCGGCTCGCCGTCCCACTCCGGATCATTGAAATGGTGGTGCGCCTTCACGAAATCGTAGATCGTGAAGTAATCCTTTCCGTCGTATAGCCGCGTGCCACGGCCGATGATTTGCTTGAACTCGATGATCGAACGGATGGAGCGCATCAGAACGATGTTGCGGATATTGCGCGCATCAACACCGGTAGATAGCTTTTGTGACGTAGTCAGGATGGTGGGGATGCTCTTCTCGTTGTCCTGAGAGTCCCGTAGGTGCTGTTCGCCCAGTGCGCCGTCGTTTGCCGTGACGCGCTGACAGTAGCTCGGGTCCTTACTGGACTTCATCTGGTTGATCAGGTCGCGCACGGCCAGCGCGTGGTCCTGAGTAGCGCAGAAGACCAGGCTCTTCTCATTTTGGTTGATCAGCTCCAGGAACAGCTTCACGCGGTGCGCTTCGCGTTCCTTGATCTCGATGATCTTGTTGAAATCGGGTTCCGTGTAGCGTTTACCGGCTTCAATCTCGCCCTCGATCAGCTTGTCGTCCGGCGTGTAGACATACTCATCGAGCGTGGTGGAAATCTGCTTCACCTTGAATGGCGTGAGGAAGCCATAGTTGATGCCCTCTTTGAGTGAATAGATATAAACCGGCTCGCCGAAGTAGGCGTAGGTGTCCACGTTGTCCTTACGCTTTGGCGTCGCGGTCAGGCCGAGCTGCACCGCAGGCGCGAAATAGTCGAGGATGCCGCGCCAATTGCTCTCGTCGTTCGCGCCGCCGCGATGGCACTCGTCGATGACAATAAAATCGAAGAAGTCAGGCGGATATTCTCCGAAATAGGGCGAGGGCTTGCCGTCCTTAGGCGGCCCGCTCATAAAAGTCTGGAAGATGGTGAAGAACAGGCTTCCGTTCTTCGGCACCTTGCCTTTCTTGCGGATGTCCTCCGGCTCGATTCGCACCA
>JBGQGW010000119.1:0-11730 GCA_041497605.1 Terriglobia bacterium
CGCGGCCGCCCGGGTCGCCGTCTCGAATCCCTCCCACTCCGTCCGCCCCGGCTCATTAATGTGGACGTGCGTATCCACAATCCCCGGCATAACCACCGATTCGCCCGCTTCATAAATCGGACAGCGCGGTGCGATGGCACTCAACGGAGTGATCGCGCTGATCGTTCCCCCGCGGACATGAATCGCCGCCGGGGCAACTCCACCCGCGCGCACCACCCGCTTCCCGCGCACGATCAATTCGGGGACACTTTGTGTGTTCACAATTTCAGGCAATTTCCAGCAGGTTCAACTGGTTTTTGTAGGGGCCGGCTTCAGCCGTGCGATTTTTGCACCCCGATGCTTTTGATCGGGGCGCCCCGGCTCTTGCCAGCGTCATGGCGCAGTTCACACAACGCCATTTTCATCCGAGCCCACTCTCCCCGCCGTGATCGCGAGCCCACTTCCGAGTACGGTCATCCCGACCCCGCCACCAAACGCCGTCATCCCGAGCCCGGCTTACGGGCGAGGGATCCAGCGCAGTTTCCCAATGTTCCATCCTCTTCATCCCCCCGCATCCACCTCCCCCAAGAACTCCTCCAACAAATTCTGCGCCACTCTCCTCCGGTATCGCGCCGACGACCGCATATCATCAATCGGCGCAATCTCCCTGGCCAATTCCTCCCGCGCCGCGCGCACCAACCCCGCAGTCACGCGCTGCCCCCGCAGCACCGCCTCCGTCTTTTCGCAGCGCAACGGCATTGGCGCCACGCTTCCGAGCGCGATGCGAATATCCTCAATCTTCCCGCCCTCCACCCTTGCCGCTCCAGCCAGGCAAACCTTCGAAATCGCCTGAGCCCTTCGAGTTCCCACTTTCCGGAAATAAGTCTTCCATCTGCCGCCGCGCCGCATTCGAATTCGCCCGATCAATTCATCCGCCCGCAGATTCATCTGCTTATAGCCGGTATGAAATCTCCGATAAGGCGTCCATCGCGATCCTCCCGCGGAAATCAATTCCAACTCCGCGTCATAGGCCAGCAAAGCTGGTGGTGAATCCGCCGCCGGCGAAGCATTCGCGATATTTCCGCCCAGCGTCCCTCGATTTTGCGTCGCCACGCTGCCCGTCTCCGCCGCCGCCCGGCAAAGCAGCGAAAACTCGCGCAGCATGGTTGCATGGCGCTGCACATCGCTATAAGTCGTCAAAGCTCCCACCGTAATAAACTCCGGATTCTCCTCGATCCCCCTCAACTCCCGCAGTCCCCGCAAATTCACGAATTTCCGGTGATCGAGTTTCCCCGCTTCCAGCAGCACCATCAAATCCGTGCCGCCCGCGAACGGTTTCCACACTCCCGGCTCGCGCGCCAGCAATTCCAGCGCCGCCGCCAAATCCCTTGGCGCGCGCAATTCGTATGCGGGAATATACGATCTCATGCGCCCACTTTCGCCTGCCGGCAAGCGTGCAGAACCGCCTGGAATATTTTCATGTATCCCGTGCAGCGGCACAAATTTCCCGAAAGTCCCGAGCGGACATCCTCCTCGGTCGGCTCCGGCGTGCGCGCCAGCAGATTCACCGCCGCCATCACCATCCCCGGCGTGCAAATTCCGCATTGCGCTCCGCCGCACGCAAGAAATGCTTCCTGCACCGCGTGCAACTGCTCGCCGCTCGCGATTCCTTCAATCGTGCGAATGTCCGCGCCTTCCGCCTGCATCGCCGGCACCAGGCAGCTATTCACCAGTTCGCCGTCGATCATCACGCTGCACGCGCCGCATTCCCCCTCGCCGCATCCTTCTTTCGTGCCCGTCAGCTTCAATTCTTCGCGCAGCACATCCAGCAGACGGGCCATCGGATAGACGGAAAGGTTCGCCGCCTGGCCGTTCACCGTGCAGCGCATCACGATTTTCTGCGCGGCGTCAGGCAAGCGCGCCCTCCCAGGTTTCCATCAGCGCTTCCGGCGTCACAGGAATTTGCGTGATCCGCGCTCCGGTCGCGTGCTCGATCGCGCTCGCAATCGCCGGCGCCGTTCCGTCCATCGGTAATTCGCCAATTCCTTTCGCGCCTCCTGGACCGAACGGATAGGGATTCTCCTCGAAGAAGACACGAATCGTGGGAAGATCCATCGAAGTGGGCATCACATAGTTCGTCATTTGCCCGTTCACCATCCGCCCTTCCTTCCACACCACGTTTTCGTACAGCGCGTAACCGATTCCCTGGGCCACTCCGCCTTCGATCTGCCCCGCAGCCAGCACCGGATGGATCACCCGGCCCACTTCCTGCACCGCCACAAAATCGTCCACGTGAATTTCGCACGTCACCGTATCCACCGATACTTCCGCTACGTACACCGCCCAGGCATAGGCTCCGTACGCATCGCCTTGATACTTCGCGTCATCCCAGTGCAGTCCCGGCGGCGGATGATATTTGCACGACGTTTTCAGCTCGCCGAATTTCTCCAGGTATTCCCGGCAGGCCTTCTCGAATTCCTCCGAATCGTAGCGCTCCTTCAGCAGTCCTTGAGCCATCAACTTCCGCTTCAATTCAATCGCCGCCGTTTCCACCAGTTTCCCCACGATCATGCAGGTCCGCGACGCTACCGTCGGCCCGCTGTCCGGCACATGTGCCGTGTCGGGCTGCCCGATTTCGATGCGCTCGTAATCCACTCCCAGGGCGTCCGCGGCAATCTGCGCAAAAATTGTGTTCGTTCCCTGTCCAATTTCCGTGCTCGCGGCCAGCACCCGCACCCGCCCTTCCGCCGTTGCTTCGACGCCGGCCACCGCCGCCAGATATTCTTCGCCCGAACCCGTGAACCCCGCGCCGTGCAAAAACGCCGCAAGCCCGATCCCTTTCTTGATCCGGCTGCCCGGATTCTCGCGGCCGAATCGCTCTCGCTTTGCCGCGTAGTCGCTCATTTCCAACGCGCGATCGAGCAAACGGTTCATATCAATCTTCTCGCGCACTACTTGCCCCACCGCCAGCGTCTCGCCTTCGTGAATAAAATTCCGGCGCCGCAATTCCTCCGGCGCGATTCCCACTGCTTGCGCCACCTTGTCGAGATGCCGTTCCAGCGCGAACACGCTTTGCGGCGCGCCAAATCCGCGAAACGCCCCGTGCGGCGGCGCATTCGTGGCCACCACCCGGCTGCGAATGCGCACATTCGCGCAGTGGTACGGTCCCGCGGCGTGCACCGTGCCACGCGACAGCACCACCGGCGACAGCGTCTCGTACGCCCCGCCATCCAAAGTGAAATCGATTTCCATTCCCAGCAATTTCCCGTCACGCGTCACGGTCGTGCGGTGCCGCGTCCGCGACGGATGCCGCTTCGTGGTCGCCGCCATGTCTTCCGCGCGGTCGTAAATTAATTTCACCGGCTTTCCCGATTTCCACGCCAGCAGCGCCGCATGGGCCGCAATCATCGACGGATATTCTTCCTTGCCCCCGAATCCGCCGCCCGTTTCCGTTTGAATCACGCGAATTTTATCTTTCGGCAGCCCGAACAAATTCATCAGCGCCTTGTGAATGTAATAAGGGCATTGCATCGACCCCCAGATCGTCACCCCGTCTTCCGCATTCGCCGTGGCGATCATCCCTTGCGGCTCGATATAAAGCTGCTCCTGCGCCCCGGTGGAGTATTCACCTTCGACGATAAAATCAGCCTGATCCCACACCTCGTCCAAATTCCCTTTTTCCACCAGGAACGATTTGAAAATATTGTCTTCGCCCCAGATGATTTCTTTTTTTGCCAGGGAATCTTCGATGGTGAAAACAGCAGGCAGCGGTTCGATTTCAATCCGCACCGCGCGTCGCGCTTCTTCCAGCAGATTTTTATCCGCATGAGCCAGCAGCAGCACGGGCTCTTCCGGATGGTTCACCTTGCCAGCGGCGAGGCAAGGCTGGTCGTCAATCAGCAGTAGAATGCAGTTTTCCCCGGGAATATCCTTCGCAGTGACAACCGTAAATTCTTCCCACGGAATGTTCCCTTCAAAATGGATTCCGCGTATCCGCCCCCGCGCAGAGGGACTCCGCACCGTCGCTCCATACAACATTCCCGGCATCGTAATGTCGTCAACGTACCGCGCGCGCCCCGTCACCTTCTCGCGCCCCTCTTTCCGCGGCACTCCCCGTCCAATCGTCTCTTTCATATTCTCAATATTCTCAATCGTTTGTAGGGGCCGGCTTTGGAGTTTACCCCGATGTCTTTTATCGGGGCGCCCCGAATCCTGCATCGCGTGCGTCCCGAATCAAGCTCCTCGATTCTATGTGCCCGTCATTTCGAGGGGGCCCGATTGGTTTCAATCGGGACCCCGAGAAATCCCGAACAAACCTCAAACGTCCCAAACCCGCGCCTTCATTGCTAAGCAACTAATACCGCACCTTATCCTGTTTCTTCTCCCACGCCCGGAATGCCGCCAGCGCCTCATCCCGCATCAACTGGCTCGTCGGAATCCGTCGCCGCGCATAGGGCAAATTGAACTCCTCGAAAATCATCCGGTCGTCAAATCCGATCTGTGCCGCATCCTCCGCCGAATTAGCAAAATAAACCTTCGCCGGCCGCGCCCAATAAATCGCGCCCAAACACATCGGGCAAGGCTCGCACGTTGTGTACAGTTCGCATCCCGTCAGCTCGAAGTTCCCCAGCGCCTTCGCCGCTGCGCGAATGGCCACCACTTCCGCATGCGCCGTGGGATCATTCGTCGACGTCACGCGATTTGTTCCCTCGGCGATAATTTTTCCATCCTTCACCACCACCGCCGCAAACGGACCGCCGCGCCCCGAGCGCACATTTTCGAGCGACAGCTCAATCGCCCGAGCCATGAAGGAATTATTCATCTCAATTCCCGCCATCCATCGCTTCTCTCGCCTCCCCGCCTCTCCCGCAACAATACATGCCCCGCTGATTCTATCTCAGCCTCTCTCCATCGGCGTTTCCAGTGTGCCGTAGCGCACACTCCAGCCGCTTGCAGGTCTTCTGATCACAGCTCGCCCTCGCATCTCAAACCTCCATTTTCTGCTATCATCAAAGCACTCGCGATGCCACCGTTGCGTATCTCGATTTTCATTCTCTCCATTCTCATCGCAAACTTCCATGCCTCCGTCCCTGCCGCTTCGTTGCAAGCGGCCGACGCGGCCGGCTCTCCCGCACCACCGCCGGCCATTGTCATCGGCCTCGTCGGCGGTTACGTCAGTCACGATAATCTTGTACACAGCGAGGTTTCACTCGCCGCGCATCTCGCCAAGGAATATCCCACGGGCGTCTACGTCGCCGCGATTGAGAATCATCGTGGGAAGCAGGCTTATCAGCAGATTCTCAAGCTATTGGACACGGATCACGACGGGAAATTATCAGCCGAAGAAAAGCAGCAGGCTCGCATCATCCTCTACGGTCACAGTTGGGGCGCTTCGGAAGCCGTCACTCTGGCCCGCAAACTCGGGCGTGACGGCATTCCCGTTCTCCTCACCATCCAGGTGGATAGCGTCGCCAAGCACGACCAGGATGACGCCGTGATCCCCACCAACGTAGCCCAGGCCGTAAATTTCTTTCAAACCGACGGACATCTCAAAGGGCGCGCCGAAATTCGAGCTGCCGACCCCTCGCGCACCCAAATCATCGGAAATTTCCAATCCCACTACAAGTCAAGTCCCATCGCCTGCAAGAAGTATCCCTGGTGGGACCATCTCTTCGCCAAAGCTCACACCCAGATCGAATGTGATCCCGCCGTCTGGAATAAAGTCGAATCCCTGATCCGCGCCGAATTGCCCCCGAAGTCACCCACTGCCTCCGCCCAATAGTCTCGCGCGCATTCGAGGCCGCGCCCACGGTTTCCTTCATTTCCGTAGGGGCCGGCTTCACGTTTACCCTGAGCCTCGAAGGGCCACGCCCTTGTTTTCATTCTCTGTTATTGAGGCTGTGACAATCGTTCCAGGTGAATCAGCAACTTCCGGCTGCGCGCTTTCATGGCAGGCGTGCCGCTTCGAGTCGAATCTCGCAGAATTTCGATCACGCCCAGTCGAATGCCCGCATCCTCCTGCGCCAGATCAGCCAGCCCCTGAAGAGCGAAGGTCTTCACAATGGAACTGCGATCTTCCAGATAGCCGTTCAATAAAGATGTAGCCAGTTTCCGTTCCTTGAGGTTCAGCGGAAGCCGTGGAACCAGCACCGCGAGATGCCAGCGCAGTTCTTGTTCCTTGGCCTCGGCCATCAAAGCGAGCAGTTCCTTTTTGTAAGGCCGAAGGAACTCACGATTACTGCGAGTGACTTTCTCGGTCGCGTCGGCGGCGCGCATTCGTACCAGGGGATCCTCGGACCACAAACCTGCGATCAGATTCGGAAATAATCCTGGATCCTTCGACACGATTGCCGCTACTTGGTCGGAGCGGCCGATCGCCCGTCGATCTCCTCCTTGCAGAAGAAGGAGGATGTTCTTTCGAGGCATGGAGAGGAGCCAGCAACAAAATGATACTGCGGTGCAGGCATCTTTCGATAGGCCCCCGCCTACTTCGTGAAAATCGTCGCGTTCACATTCATCCCCGGGCGCAGAATTGCCTGGTCCGGCGGAATCGGATCGAGCACGATCTTCACCGGAATTCGTTCCACCACTTTCACAAAATTTCCCGTGGCATTTTCCGGCGGCAACAAGCTCATGCGTGCGCCGGTGGCTCCGGCGATCGAATCCACGTGGCCCGTAAATGTTTTGTTGTACATATCCACATGAATTTCCGCTCTCTGTCCGGGCCGCACTTTGGCGAGTTGCGTCTCTTTGAAATTGGCGGTCACCCACACCTTGTCCAGCGGAATCAGAACCATCAACTGCTGTCCCTGCTGCACGATTTGCCCCACTTCCACCGATTTTCTCGTCACCACTCCATCCATCGGCGCCGTGATCGTGGTGTAACTCCAATTGAGCTGTGCCGCCTCCAGATCCGCTTGCGCCTTGGCAACGGCGGCGACGGCGGTGGCCGCGCCGGCCCGGCTGATGGAAACTTGACTCGTCTCTCCCCGCGCCTGTTGCAATTGAGCTTGCGCCTGCTTCACTCGAGCATCGGCCGCCAGCAGCATGGATTGCTGGATCTGCACGTTTTGCTGGGCCTGCTGTAGTTTTTCTTGCGCGGACTTCAATTCGCTTTCCGCCACGCTCGCAGCGTTCACGTAAGCGTCATACTGCTGTTTGGAAATTTCATCTTTTGCCGCCAGTGGTTTCATTCGCTGCAAATCGGCCTGAGCTTTGTCATTGTCTGCTTGCCCCTTGGCCACGTCCGCGCCGGCCACTGCCATGCGGGAAGTCCTTGCTTGCTCGTACGCCGCCTGCTCGCTCGTGTATTCCGCTTGCGCGGCTGCCACTTGAGCTTCCGCGCCGGTGGTTCCGCTGCTCGTGGTGGTCTGCATCATCGGGACGCCGATCTTCGCGCTCGTCGCCTTGCTCTCCGCTTGCGCGAGTTCCGCTTTCATCTGATCCACCTTCACCTGGTAATCGCGTGGATCGATCCGCACCAGCGCCTGTCCCGCTTTCACTTGCTGGTTGTCGTTCACCAGCACTCCGGCCACCGTGCCGTAGATCTTCGAGGATATCGGAGCGATGTGGCCGTCCACCTGCGCATCATCGGTGCTCTCGCGATAATGGTAATGAAAATAAAGTGCCGTCAGAATCACCGCAAGAATTGCCGCCGTTCCCCAGATCAATCCCCGCAGCCGCGGATTGGCCCAGCGCTGCGCCACTCGCTGGCGCATCGCGGCCGTCTCGGGAGCCCCATTCTGTCCCGCCGCGTTCTTTTCAACCTCGGGTACTGTCACGTCCGTTGCCATCTATTTGTTCTCCATCATCGCGAATAAATCGATTCCATCTGGCCCAGTGCTCGAGCGAGATCCGCCCGCGCTTGATTGTAGCTGTAGAGCGCGGAAATTTGATTGTCGCTGGCGCGGGCCAGCGCGTCTTGCGCCGTTACCACCTCAATGTTATTGGCCACGCCCGCCTGGAAACGGTCGCGCGCCTGGTTCACTTCTTCCTGTGCGAGTTGCACTCCCTGGTTCGCCACATCCACTTCACTGCGCGCGGATGCCAGTTGCGCCATGGCGTTTTTCACCTCCAGCGCGATCTGATCTTTCTGTTCCTGGATTTGCTGCGCCATCTTTTGCACTTCTAGGTCCGCCTGGGTTGTTTCCGCATGAATGCGCCCGCCGGTGAAAAGCGGCATGTCCACGCTGGCCGTGTAAATATAAGTCGGAATCGCCGTGGCCGAGGAAATTCCTTGCTGCGCGTAGGCGCCGTTGAAATGCACGGACGGCAGCCGCGATTCGCTGATCGCTTTTTTCTCGTCATTCAACGCGTGGCGTTGCGCTTCGAGCGCCTTTAATTCCGGCCGGTTTGCGAACGCGCTCTCCAGAGTTTGCTCCGCCTGAAATTCCGGCGTCTCGAAAAAACTCATTTCGTCGCCCAGCTCCACCGGCTGGTGGGGATCGAGATTCAACAGTCGCGCCAGCCCGTTCAGCGCGGTTTGCCGCCGCGTCTGCGCGTTGATCCATCGCTGCTTCTCATTTTGCAATTCCACGTTCGAGCGCAGCGTGTCGATGCTGGTTCCCGCTCCGTTCTTTTGCATGTCCGAAGCCTGGCCGAAAAGAGCCTGCGCCAGGTCCATCCGCGATTTTGCCGCCTGCACCTCCGCCCCCGCGCGCAGCACGCCCAGATATTGAGACACCACCAGCAGCACTGTTTGTTCGCGAATCGATTGCCGCTGCGCTGAACTGCTCTTCACTCGTTCGCGCGAGGCTTGCCACCGCCTCCACAGCGTCAGATCGAAAATTTGCTGCGAGAAATTTCCTCCCGCCTGGAAAACCTGAAACGGCCCGGCGTGCTGGGCAACGCCCGCGAATTTAATTCCGATGGAGGCTTCGATGTTCAGCCGCTCGGCGCTGTCGCGCACACCCAGATACGCTTGCGGCAATAAATCCGCGCGCGCGATCGTCCGCTGCTGCTCGCTTTCCGCCACGTTGATTGCGGCAATCTGCACCTGCGGATTTTGCTTCAGCGCCAGTTGCACGGCGTCGTGAAGCGTCACGTGAAGCGGTGCTTTTTCCTGCGCCCCCGCCCGCGTGGCGGGGAAAAAGAGCAGCAGAGGCAAAACGAGTAGAATCTTTTTTCCTCTGCGCCCTTTTCCTCTCGCACGCGCACCCGGTTCTCTCTCCTGCCTCTTCGTGATTTCAACCAACGCGTTCGTCATGCAATCCTCACTTTCATCATGATTCCAACCACCTCTTGGATGCGATTCGAAAACGGTAAGACGCAAGCCCATTTCCATACTGACGATTTTCCGTCATCATTTCAAACACCTCATTGTGAGTAACGTACACAGGATAGAACAGGTTACAAAAGCACCGGCTACACTCCGTGTTCTGAAAAGGGAAATCATTCCAAGGTGTCAAAACGGTCTATCGTCGAATCCGCAACTTCCGTCTCCAAAGCAATTGACAGCAGTTCTCCCCTCAGGCGCAATGGGAGAACTCGTCCACGTGGATTGGCGAGACAGAGCGGCGGTATTTTCGAATGCGAAGATTTGTTCCTGTTGCGATCCTCTGGTGCCTCCTCATCTGTGCGCCCCTCGCGCACGCGCAATCCTTCGCTCAGAAAAAGAATGAATTCGGAATATGGGCCGGTTATTCGTATGGCACCACGGAAATGCTCTCGATCACCAATCACCGGCAGTTGGCGGTTCTGGGCCTGCGTTACGGGAGAACGCTCGTCGGATGGCGCACGGTGGCGTTGGAATGGACACTCGACGTGAATCCTGTCGAGATCGTGATCGAGCCGGAAAAAACAATCGTGATGCACCCGAACGGCCCGCAATCCAATTTATTGATCGAGAGCGGACGCCGGGCCGTCTACGGCGGCGGCGTGAGCCCGCTCGGCTTCAAAGTAAATTTTCTGCGGCAGCGGCGTTTGCAAGTCTTCGGCGCCACCACGGCGGGATTCATCGCTTCGGTTGCGCCGGTCCCCATCAATCGCGTGGGCGGCACGCAATTCAATTTCACTTTTGATTTTCAGGGCGGCATCGAGCGCTTCAATTCCGCGCACAATCGCGCCTGGATGCTCGGCTACAAGTTGCAGCACATCTCCAATGCCGCGGTCAGCGACGTCAATCCCGGCGTCACCTTCAACGTAATTTTCCTCGGCTATTCCTTCTTCAAATAACCGGCGGTTAGCCAATGAGCGCGAGAATTTTCGCTCGCACGTCCGCCAGTTCATCGGCCGACACCGCGCCATCACCACACTTCTTTGCCAGACGCCGGGCCGAAATGAACTGCTTGGTGCTGATTTTTCGAAGTGATTCGCTTCAGCAGTTTGTGCAGTTCGTACGTTTTTTGCCGGACCGGTTCAATCACGATCCGTCCCGCCTCTTCGCGCACGTCCACCACTTCGTCCAGTTCAAGCTGCGTGGCCTGCATCAGGGATGCCGGAATCCGCACCGCCGCGCTGTTGCCCCATTTCTTCACCCTCGCTTTCACGGTCAGCCTCCCACGTTTCCATATTGTATCTACAGGATGCCGATTCGTCGGCATGTGTCAACAATGTAGATACGTTCCCGCCGCCCGGCTTATCAGCGAGGTGTCAGCTTGAATTGCTACAGATCCATCTCCCAGGTTTCTGAAATCAGATCGTGGCCGAAACTGTGATGGGTTTCTTCGTACACCAGCCGGAATCCGCATTTTTCATAAATGGCTCGAGCCGCGGCCAGATTGCTCTGCGTCCAAAGAGTCATTTTGCGGTAGCCAATTTGCCGGGCCAGGCGAATGCATTCCTCCACCAGGCGCCGGCCGATGCCCAGGCCGCGCGCGGTCGGCTCCACGTAAAGCATGCGCAGCTTCGCAATCTCATCGGATTGCTTCACCAGAAAAACGGATCCGATAATTTCGCCGTCGCGTTCGGCGATCCAGCAGCGCTCTCTTTTCGGGTCGAAGTGCTGCACGAATTTCGCCACAATTTCCGCCACCAGCGCTTCGAACTGTTCGTCCCACCCGTATTCCTGCGCGTAGAGGGCGCCGTGACGATGCACCACCCAGCCCATGTCTCCGGGCTGGGGCGGCCGCAGGATGTAAGAGATCTTCTCTTGTTGCGATCGCTCGCCCAGAATTTTTTCGATCGTGTGCATGGCTTCGATCAGGCGCGATTGTCCCGAGGGCGGGAGTTCACGCAGCATCGCAGCGATTTCGCCGTCCGAGCGCGCGTCGAGTGGAGCGAAAACTTCGCGGCCCTGCGGTGTCAGTGACAAAAGTGTTTGCCGTCCATCGCTTTCGCTGGGCAGCTTCTTGAGGAAGCCGCGTTTTTCGAAGCCGCTCAGGATGCGGCTCAGGTAGCCGGGATCGAGCCCGAGTTCCCGCGCGAGATCGGTGGCCGTGGGATTGTCACGATGCGCCAGTTCGTAAAGGATGCGGACTTCCGTGAGAGAAAAGGGACTATCCAAAAGACCTTCACCGAGGACGCCGATTCTCTTGGTATAGAAGCGATTGAAACGGCGGATTGCGGCGATGCGCTGGTCCAGCTCTGGGGCGGAGGTGCTTGCTTGAGCCATAGTGACCTCGGTAGCATTCAAATTGTGCGTAAGGGCAACGTTTTTTGCATGTTAAGCATATCTCATAACTAGTTGCTGCTGTCAAGTAGTTGCTTGCGTGAAGCAAGTAAGAGTCGCGCCTTGTGCATAGAGAGGTATACGTCTGCGCGCTATGAGATGCGAGGAAGGATCAAGAGTTCACGTCGATGACGACCCGGCCG
>JBGQGW010000120.1:0-11686 GCA_041497605.1 Terriglobia bacterium
AGCAGGCGCCTTGTAGAGGCCCCGCTCCATCATGTTCTTCATCACCGCGCGCCGAATTTGATCGTGATCTTCGTGATGGCCTGGTGGTTCCTTCAGGCACAGGTTTTTCGGATAGATGGGTTGCTCGTAGATGCAGCGGAATTGCTCGGTACGCAGATCGCGCATCCAATTGCCCCAGAGCGAGCGGCTGCGATATTGCCGGAGCGCCTCGATATCAATAATGGCGCCGGCATACGAGGCGCCGGAGCCGTAGTCATGCTTGGAGAGAACGCGGCCCTGGTAATCGACGATCATGGATTTTCCGCCGAAAGTGTCGATCGGGTTGATGGATTCCTGGGTCAGGTAATACGTGGCGGGATTCGGCGCGACAACGTAACAGGTGTTGTCCAGAGCCCGCGCCCGGTTTTGAATTTCCCAGATATCATTGGCCACGTAGGGTTCGGGATACGCCGGCCGGTAGATCACTTCCGCGCCGTTCATGGCCACGCCTCGAGCCGTTTCCGGGAATGAACCTTCCATGCAGATCACGATCCCGATGCGGCCGATTTCGGTGTCCACGACGGGGAAAAATGCGTTCAGATTGTCGCCGTACAATTCGATCCAGCGATCCCACACGTCATGAGGAACCGTGGAGTGTTCACGCGCGAAAACTTGCAGTTTATAGTGCTTGTGAATCACCTCGCCGGAAGGCGCGATCACAAATCCGCAGTTGAAGAAGCGTTCCGGAAATTCCGGGTGCTTCGCTTTGGCCTGGCCGATGATGTACGTATCCATCTGCTTGGCCTTGCGGCCCAGAAAGTCTGTCTCGTCGCCGGGAATATCAATGGCCATTTCTTTTACATACTTGGTGTGGTCCCAGTCGAAAACCTCGTCGGTAAATCCCTGCAAGCATCCTTCGGGAATGGTGACCAGGCGGACGGGCAAATCAATCGCGCTCAGCCAGACGGAAGCGTCGATTAATTCGGATATATGACGAAGATTGACGATTATTTCGGAGCGTTTTTTGCAGCCTCGCATAATCGGCTGAAGAGCCAGGGCCATGTATTGTTCGATCATGGAATCCTCCTTGCGGGAAGAGTTAGATTTGCCGCGCGCGCACCGGATTTAGAAAACAAACTTATTTTCTGCTGCGCGATCCGCAAGATGATCGTATTCAATACCGCCCTCCGGGGTTTGTCAAGCAGGCGGAATCCAAAAAATTAAACGAAGCAAGGCAAGTGAAAACGCGAGGAGGGGGATCCTTCACCCAAAAAAAACGAATTAACTCACTACTCGGTAAACTTTGTGTCCGCGGGGCCGAAACCCGCCGGTGCTACTGTGGAGCCATTAATTTCTGCGCTTCATCCGGGCTGAACCACCACGGATTGTAATCGGGAGGATTGTTAAATCCGTTGGCGATGCGGCTGGCCAGCCGCGGAATCTGCGACGCGGCTCCCATCAATTGCAGAATGTGCGGCGGCGGAGGTGTCAGTAAGGTGTTGGTCCACTTCACCACCCACTGCGCGTAATTCCAGAAACCATCGAACGTCTGTTGCATCCAGGCGGCATCGAACGCTTTGTTGCCATTTTCCAGGATGCGATTCATGTAAACCTTGGCCGCTTTGCTGGCCGTGTTCGAGCCCTGTCCCGTGATCGGATCGTTGACCACCACCACATCCGCCATGCCCAGCACAAGACGTCCTGAAGGCAGCCGGCAGATCGGTTTGCGCACTGTAGGCGGGAACCTGCCTGCCAGGATTCCCATGTCGTCGGTCAATTCGATGTCCCGGCAGCGCTCCGCCTCCCAGGGAAGAAACGTCTGCAGAATCCATTTCGATTTCGCCAGGTGCTGTTCCGGAGTCTTCGCGTCGCCCCAACAATCCATCGGTCCGCCCGGGACGCCTTCGAACACCATGATTTCGCACGTTCCCGTGGTAGTGAGAGCCGGGAAAACGAAGTATTCACCGACGCCCGGAATCAAGTTGAACGCTACCGCGGTGAATGGTTTTCGTGGCGCCATTTTCTTGACATAAGTGAGCGCGAGCGCTCGCATCGGCGTGGTGTAAGGAGTGTTCGCGGCATCCGTTTCGAATAAGCGCGCCACTTCTCCCTTCCCGGCGGCGACGATGACAAGATCGTTGCTGCCGGCATATTTTTCGAGTTCCGAAACTCCGGCATCTTCGTAGACTACATTGCCGCCGCGCTTGGCGAATTCCTCGAGCCATCCCGAGAATTTTACGCGCTGGTCAATGGATTGCCCGTAATGATCGAGCTTTGCTTCCCAGAACAAGGCGCGGGCGCCAGCGGGTCCAGGGACGGTAAACGTAATCCCTTCGGTGACCGGGCATTCCTTTTCCCAGAAATTTATGGCCAGGTCCCTTTCGTTCTGCAGCGAGTCGTTGAACATGAACTGGCTGGAAGTGACGCGGCCCTTTCGAATCTGCTCCGGCGTGCGATTGGAAACGACAGTGACTTCGTATCCCTTCTGCTGCAAGCCCAGCGCCAATTGCAGTCCCGACTGCCCACCGCCAACGATTGCGATTTTCCTCATCGATCACCTCCGTTACATCCAAGAGCGGGCTATTTTGCTCGCTCCTTTTACGATAGTCCAGTTTTTTTCCCGCGGAATTTTTATGTGCGTCGCAAGGCCCAATTTTACTGTTTCAAACTTTGCGGCTCGCCAAGCGCGTGATAAGGTACGGCGAGTGATAAGACGGAATACGGAGGTGCCGCAGCATGGAAGGACTGAAAGATAAAGTAGCAATCGTGACCGGCGGCGCGACGTTGATCGGCGCCCATGTAGTGCGCGCGTTCCACCGCGCGGGAACGAAAGTTACGATTGCCGACATCAATGCGAAAGATGGGCACGCGATTGCCGATGAACTCCGCCCGAACGTCATTTTTGTGAAAACAGATTTGGCTGATGACGCGCAGATCGCGGCGTGCGTCGAAAAAACCGCGAAGACTTTCGGCGGCATCGATTTTCTGGTGAACGTTGCCTGCGTTTATACAGATAACGCCCTGGCGTCCACTCGGCAGGAGTGGCTCGAGAGCTTCAATATCAATGTTGTTGGCGGCGTGTTGATGCTGCAAGCCGCGCGCCCGCACATGGCGAAGCGCGGCGGGGGAGCTGTCGTAAACTTTGGCAGCATCAGCGCGAAAGTGGCGCAGACGGGACGCTGGCTCTATCCCGTGAGCAAGGCTGCAATCCTGCAGCTCACCCGCAACGAGGCCATGGACCTGGCTGCCGATAAGATTCGTGTGAATTCCGTATCGCCCGGCTGGACGTGGTGCCGCTTGATGGACGAACTGACGCACGGAGATAAGGTGAAAACGAATCGAGTGGGCGGAGCGTACCATCTGCTTGGGCGTGTTGGCGAACCCAGCGAAGTAGCGGATGCCGTCCTCTTTCTGTGTTCGAGTCACGCATCCTTTATCACCGGAACGGATTTGGCTGTGGATGGGGGCTACTCCGCCATGGGCCCGGAAATGGCGGAGCCGGCGATTCCAAAATTGATGCAGTAGCTGCGAATAAAATTTCCTACCATGAAGCGTATCGCCATCATCGGCGCGGGGCAATCCGGTTTGCAACTCGCATTAGGCCTGCTGGCTGCCGGCTACGAAGTGACGCTGGTCTCGGACCGTTCGGCCGAAGAGATTCGCAATGGCCGCGTCATGTCGAGCCAGTGCATGTTTGACCGCGCCTTGCAAACGGAACGCGACTTGGGGCTGAACCATTGGGAAGCGCAGTGCCCTAAAGTGGAGGGAATGAGTTTCGCTGTTCCCGATGGCCGCGGTGGAAAAACGATTGACTGGGCGGCGCGTCTCGATAGCTACGCGCAAGCGGTGGACCAGCGGCTGAAGATGCCGGGATGGATGGCGGAGTTCCAGCGGAAAGGTGGCGAGCTTGTCCTGAAAGAAGCTCAAATCGCCGACGTCGAGTCATATGCTGCCGGCCACGATCTCACCCTCATCGCCGCGGGTAAGGGAAACCTCGGTTGGCTATTTGAGCGCGATGCCAGCCGTTCCCCATACGATAGGCCCCAACGTGCGCTGGCGCTCACCTACGTGAAGAACATGCGCCCGCGACAACCCTTCGCGGCCGTTTGCTTCAACCTGATCCCTGGAGTCGGCGAATACTTCGTCTTCCCTGCTCTCGCAACCTCCGGCCCGTGCGAGATCATGGTGTTTGAAGGCATACCTGGCGGACCGATGGATTGCTGGGGCGATGTGAAAACGCCCGAGCAACACCTGGCGAAATCGAAGTGGATTTTGCAAACGTACCTTCCCTGGGAAGCGGAGCGCTGCCGCGATGTCGAGTTGACGGATGCGAACGGAATCCTGACCGGTTCTTTCGCGCCCGTCGTGCGCAAACCGGTGGCCACCCTTCCCTCGGGCCGCTTCGTTCTGGGCATGGCGGATGCCGTGGTGTTGAACGATCCTATCACCGGCCAGGGCTCGAACAACGCTGCGCGGTGCGCCGATATTTATTTGAAGAGTATTTTGGAACAAGGTGAGCAAGTTGCGGACAAAGAGTGGATGCAGCAAACTTTCGATCGCTATTGGTCCGGCTACGCGCGCTGGGCCACGGAGTGGACGAATCTGTTGCTGCACCCCCAACCGCACGTTCTCAAGATTCTGGAATCGGCCGGAAGATTGCGCGAGGTGGCCGAGGCGGTTGTAAATGATTTCGATGATCCGCGAGAGTTCTTCCCGTGGTTCATGGATGCCCATGAAGCGGATGCGTTCCTACAGCAAGCTGCGAAGGCAGCGGCGGATCGTTTCGATCGCCGTGATTTCCGCCGCGCGCTGGGGCAATTCGCCACGGGAGTCACCGTAGTGAGCGCGCGGGGGAAAGACGGCCGCCGCGTCGGGATGACGGTCAATTCATTTTCATCGGTTTCGCTCGATCCGCCGCTTGTCCTGTGGAGCATCTCTCGCCAGTCGCCCAGCTTCGCGGATTTCAGCGAAGCGAGTCACTTCGCGATCAATGTGCTGGCGGCGAGCCAACACCATCTCTCGCGTCAATTTTCCACGCCGCTTCCGGACAAATTCGTGGGAGTCGAATGCACCGAGGGGACGGCGGGCTGTCCTCTTCTGAAGGGAGCGACGGCGCACTTCGTGTGCCGCAAGGTGCGCGAATTCGATGGTGGCGACCACGTCATTTTCCTTGGCGAAGTGGAAGATTACCAATGGACTGAAGGGGAACCGCTGGTCTTCCATTCCGGGCGCTACCATGTGACGACGCGCCACCCCGATTTGCCGGAATGAGCCAAGCTACCGCTCGCGGCCGCAATGTAGAACCGCAGCCAGCGGGAGCACGCAAACAACCGGTGGGAGGAGCGAACTCATGGCCGTCAATACCCTGCCCGGCCTGATGTACGTGGATCATGTTGCGCTCACTGTGCCCGATCTCGATGCAGCCGTGCGATTCTATTGCGACGTGCTCGGCGCCACTGAATTTTACAGGTTGGGGCCTTACGACTCCGCTGAAATCCCCCGCACCGCCGACGGACGCGATTGGGGCGAAGCGCATGTCAACGTGGCCGGCGCGCGGATTCGGTTGGCCGTGCTTCGACTCGGATCAGGCGCGATGTTGGAGCTTTTCCAGTACGACAAACCGGACGACGCGCGCAGAATTCCACCGCGCAACTGCGATCTGGGTAGCCATCACATCGCGCTGCGCGTCGAGAATCTGGACCAGGCGGTTCGTTTCCTACGAGCGAATGGTATTCGGGTCATGGATGGACCCATTGTGATTGGCGAAGGCCCGCGCACAGGCATGCTGGTGAATTACTTTCTAGACCCCTGGGGAAATCAGCTTGAGCTGGTGCAATATTAGTTTTCTCTTGCGCCAGCAACCATAATTACAGAATATTCCACGTCCACGCGCGGCAATCGCTGGGGAGCTCATCTTGAGGAACATAGCCATCGTCGGCGCGGGACAAGCGGGCTTGCTGATGGCGCATGCTCTCCGCAGGCGCAGCTACACCATCACATTGTTTTCCGATAAGACTCCTGAAGATTTTCTGCAACGCAGCAGGCCCACCGGAACGGCGGCGCGCTTCAACATGTCGTTGGAATGGGAGCGCGAACTCGGGCTGAATCACTGGGATGATCTGGCGCCCAAGGGACAGGGGGTGCATCTCACGTTTGTCCCAGGTGAACTGGGAAACGTATTGCTGACGCTGCTGGGGCGGCTCTCGCATCCATTCCTTGCGATTGATTTGCGATTGCAGAGTGCCCGTTGGATGGAAGACTTCGAAAAGCTTGGCGGCAAACTGGTGATCGAAGACGTCACGATGGCGCGGCTGGATGAAATTGCCGCGGCGCATGACCTCACGATCGTTGCCGCGGGCCGCGGCCCTGTTGCAAAGCTCTTTCCTCGCGACGAAAAGCGCAGCTTTTATACCCGCCCGCCGAGATTGTTGGCAATGGTCAACGTCGTCGGCGTGAACATGCATCTGGATTATTGTCCGTTCCTTCCAGTGAAGTTTAATTTCTTCGGAATGTACGGAGAATGCTTCTGGGTTCCCTGGTATCACAAAGAGCGCGGCCAGGGCTGGAGCCTGGTTTTCGAAGCGAAAGAAGACGGCCCCATGGACCAGTTCCGCGGCGGGAAGACAGGCGAGCAGGCGCTCGATACCGCCAAGAAAGTCACGCGCGAGATGGCGCCGTGGGACGCCGCCTGGATGAAAGACGCCGAACTGGCTGATGAAAATTCATGGTTAGTCGGAAGTTTTACTCCTGAGGTGCGGCAATCCTTCGGCGCTCTTCCTTCGGGGCGGCTGGTGATGTCCGTGGGCGATACCGCCCAATCGCTCGATCCGATTGGTGGACAAGGCGCAAACAACGGCAACAAGATGGCGCGGAATTTGGTAAATTGCATATTCGAGCGGAAGGATTTGCCGTTCGACCGCGAGTGGATGGCCGGAACATTTGAGCGTTTCTGGGCGCGGCACGGATTGATCAATACTTTCAATAACACTTTGCTCGAACCGCTGACCGATCCGGGCAAGGAAATTCTGATTGCGCAATACGGATCGACCGGAATGCCCGGCGATCACAGCGGCCGGCAAGCGCTGGCCGACGCCTTCATCGAAAATTTCGATGATCCCGCATACATTACGGAAGCGTTTCACGACATGGTTAAGGCGCGCGCGCTGATTGAGAAACTCACCGGAAAGAGCTGGCTGCTGTCCGCTCTGCGCGGGCGGATGGTCATCGCCAAGGGGCAACTGAGGCAAAAGCTCGGCCTCGCAGCGAATCATCCCGGCACCCTTCCTGTGCACCCGGTGATTTGAGTTGATCGAAAGTTTCAGGATATGATCCTGCCCGCTGATTCAGTTTTCATAGGAGAATCGAATGAATCCATTCGTGAAGTTCAACAAGCAATACATCGCAGGAGAATGGCGTGATGGCTCCAGCGCGAAGGTGCTGACGGACCGGAATCCTTATAACGACAAGCCGATCTGCGATTTTAAACTGGCCAACCTGGCCGACCTGGATGCGGCGTACCGCTCGGCCGCGGCCGCGCAAAAAATCTGGGCGCAGATCAATCCCTTCGAGCGGCGGGCGATTCTCGAGAAGGCCATAACTTTCGTCGAGAAAAATGAAGCGGAGATCACCGACATCATTATCGAGGAGCTGGGCGGAACGGGGCTGAAAGCATTCTTCGAAATCGGGCTGGTGAAGAACATTATCAAAGAGGCTTCCACTTACCCCCTGCGCATGAAAGGCGAAATCTTGCCGTCCTCAGTGGAAGGAAAAGAAAACAGACTCTACCGGGTGCCTGTGGGAGTGGTCGGAGTAATCAGTCCTTTCAATTTCCCATTCTTCCTGAGCATGCGCTCGGTGGCTACAGCGCTGGGCGCCGGCAACGGAGTGGTTCTGAAGCCTCACGACGATACTCCCATCACCGGCGGAACGCTCGTCGCACGAGTATTTGAAGAAACGGGGATGCCGAAGGGGCTCTTAAACGTAATCGTTGCCGACATCCGCGAAATCGGCGACGCGTTCGTCGAACATCCCATTCCCAGAATCATTTCATTTACCGGCTCGGAGGGCGTTGGCCGACACATCGGGGCTGTAGCCGGGCGTTGCCTGAAAAAAGCGATTCTGGAATTGGGAGGAAACAGCGCGCTGATCGTTCTGCCGGACGCCGACCTGGAGTATGCCCTCAATGCCGCCGTATTCAGCCGCTTTACGCATCAAGGGCAAATCTGTATGTCCGCAAACCGCATCCTGGTGCATCGCAGTCTGTATCCGCAATTTTTGGAAAAATATGTGAAAAGAGTTTCGGGACTGAAAGTCGGCGATCCGCGCGACCCCAAGACCGATATTGGTCCGCTAATGAATAAGACGCAGGCGGACACCCTCTCGAAACAAATTCAAAAGGGTGTGGACGAAGGCGCGCGAGCGGTTTTACGAGGAAAAGTGGAAGGCAACATGGCTTATCCCACGATATTCGCCGACGTGCGGCCCAATATGTCTGTCGCGCAATGCGAGATGTTCGGTCCTGCGGTGTCTGTGATTCCCTTTGATACGCCGGAGGAAGCCATTCGAATTGCGAACGACAGCGCGTTTGGACTGAGCGGCGCCATCCATACGAAAAACGTGGAATATGGCGCCGAATTGGCCAAACAAATCGATTCCGGAGCAATTCACATCAACGATGGCACGATCAATGACGAACCGTTGGTGGCGTTCGGCGGCGAAAAAGCTTCGGGGGTCGGAAGATTAAACGGCAAATGGGCTCTCGAAGAATTCACAACGCTGAAGTGGATCTCGGTACAGCACACGCAAAGGCATTACCCGTTCGAACCGCAAGTTGGATAGATTTTCGCGCGCGGCCTGTTGTGCCGCCACCAAAATTGTCCGTTGCCTTTGTGTCAAGAAGGCGGGAACCGAAAAGCAAAGGGCGCCGGGGGATGAGGCCGGCGCCCTTTGCTTGGTTTACGCCGATTCCACTCGGCGTCTTCTGCTCGTTATTCCCTGCACCGGGTTAGAACTTGTAGATCACGTCGAATTGCAGACGCTTGAGGATATCCTCCGCCGGGGCTGGGCTGGTCGCCGTGACCAGCGGCCGTCCGAACAAACCGGTGAAGGCGAGTTGGATGTTCTTGTGCGCCTGGTAGTAAACTTCCAGGCGGTGCTGGCTGACGTTGCTGTTCTGGCGCAGGTCGCTGAAGTTAAAGGCGCCCATCACCGCTTCGCGTTCGATAAACATGCGGGTATAGGCGAACTGCCAGTCGCCCTTCTCGGCGGCGCGACCCAGACGAGCTTCGAGCCAGTAGCCGCTACGCTGGCGCGAATTGCAGGCTACGTTGGGAGTGGCCGTCGGGGTCGCCGAAAGAATGGCTCCGACATTGGCGCAGGCGCGAGTGTTCTGCACGTAATCGCCCAGGATCGTAATCGGGGCTCGCGGAACGTGCGTGTCGAAGTCGAACCGTGCAATGGTGTCTAGCAGACCAAAGCGCGATGCGAAGCGCGCAGTGGTTGCGACTCCACCGACGCGGTATACCGAGTTCTGAACGCTGCTGCCGCCCACGGCAAGCAATCCATTGGCCGGCGACTGCGGATTGCTGGCGTTGGCGGTGGCCAGGGCCACGGCGAGCGCGTCCGCGTTGATGTAATTGTAAAAAGCGGTGTTGGCGCTGAATTTGACCCGTGAGCCGAATTGCCACTGGGTCTGGATCTGTCCGCCATACACCACACTCTGATGAATGCTGCGATTCGTTGCCGCGGTGCCGGCAACTTCGGAGAAGGGCAGCTCAAAGCCGACCAGAGTCAGCTTCTTGAACACGGCGCTCTCGCTCTTGAATGCCAGCGTTTGGGCCAGCCCTTCGGGGTTCAAGTCGTTATCCCAAGTGAGTTCGGTGCGATAGAACGGATAGGCAAACTTGCCGCCGGTCAGGATCAGTGGCTTAAACCAGTGCGGGGTGTAATTCATAAAGGCCCGGTCGAGAAGAAACGGCTTGCGGGTGTAGAACTGATTGGCTGTCTGGTTCGTCGAGATCGGATCATTGATATCGCCGGATGCAAGTGAGAATCCGCCGCTGAATTCGTCGTTTAGCTTCACGTTGGCGTTGAAGCGCATGCGGAACCGGAATCGGTCGCGAACCTGCGATTGGTTGCTCGGCCCGCCGAAGAAAGGCTCATCGCGGAGGCGAAGGTCGCCGCTGAATGTGAAGGGGCCGATCTTCTTGATGCTCTCCTCCAGAGACTTCTTCGTGGCATCCACCTGCGTCTGTAATTTGCCCACTTTTTGACCGAGATCTTCCTGTGCCGCGATCACCGCATCGAGGTTCGCGGCTGCTGGGGAAGCACCCGCGGAGGAAGCGGCACCCGTGCCCTTGGACTCCATGTGGGATTCCCGAATCTCGGATTCCAGCGATTCCATTTTCTTCTTCTGCTCACGGAGAGCCGCCCGCTGTTCCCCGAGTTCCTGGGTCTGCGCTTGGATCATCTCCCGGAGTTGCTGCAGCTCACGCTCGAGAGATGAGCTCTCCGGCTTCGCCGTGAGATCCGGCTTTGCCGTAGCATCGGCTTTGCGCGCCGCGGCTGGAGTGCTGGATGCAGGGGTCTTCGGCGCCGTGGCTTTGGAATTGCCCGACGGCGATGAGCTTTCCGCCTCATTTGGTGCTGGTGATTCTTTGCTAGCCGTTCCCTCGGTTCCGGCCAAGACTGGCGTCACGGCCAGTCCCATCGCCAGAATCCAGGATAAAATCGCTCGCATGTGTCTCTCCTTGAGTTGAATGGTTCGATTTTGCAAATGAATTCCTCAGCCTTCGAAATCATCTCCTGCCTCAACGATTCGCTTGGGCCTCGCAATCCGGCCTGTGAAGCGCGCGGCACAGTGCGGAGTTCCCGACTGACGGGAAGGATCGGTTACAAAACCGTGAGAATCGACTGCCTTGCGTAACGGCTTCGGCAGGCACAGCGGCGGAGACACTGTCTGCAGAAATACATTTCGGCCTTGCACAGTCTCGGTCGAACAAAGAGAGTTAACCTTTCGTGTAGCTCGGGTGAATTGATGGAACTAGTACGCAGCGGCAGTATGGAGTAGCGTTTTGAACGTACTGTGAGCGGTCTGTTAATTCTTCGTTACACTTCCAGCGCCCTCTTCCAGAGGATGGCTGGGTGCAATTTCGGCCCAATGTGTCCGCATGAGCGACAATCGAGTCCCGGAAGCGGGCGACTCAGACACTTAACAGCTCCCACCGTATTTGATTAAGTCTTCTATTGAGAGGCACTTCGCGTAATCGGGGGAACGGCATCGGAAATGCCAGTTCTGCACCGAACAGGGACGAAGTGTGCGCTGGCGGAGGATATTAATCATCTGAGATTCCCCAGAAAAGGGGAATAGCGAGCCCCCTGACTTTTGTTGCGAGGAGAAAACGCCATGGCGAAAATCGAACGCATTCGAGAGGCTCTGAGCCGCTCGTTGGATCTCGAATACCTGCAGCAGAGGATGCAGGCCGGGTGGCGCCTGGTGGCCATTGAGTGGGAGCGAGAAACCCAGGGAGAGGCTGCCGAGACGGAGCCGCCCAGGCGCCTGGAAGAGGTGCCCTACGGCATGCGTGTTGCCGAGGACTGCATGCACCTGGAAGAAAATCCATCGGAAATGGAAATCCTAAACCTGATGATGGAACTGATCGTTCAAGACATTTCCCTGCCCCGGCTCGCGGACGAACTGAACCAGCGC
>JBGQGW010000121.1:0-11529 GCA_041497605.1 Terriglobia bacterium
ATAGCCCGTGCAGCGGCAAGTGTTTCCGGCAATCGCTTTGCGCATATCTTTTTCTTTCGGATGTGGATTCTTCGACAGCAGATGGTACGTGGACATCAGTAAGCCCGGCGTGCAATATCCGCACTGCAACCCGTGACAAGTGGCGAATGCCTTCTGGATCGGATGCAATTCTCCGTCTTTCGCCAGTCCTTCGACGGATAGAATCTCACCTTGATCCGCTTGCACCGCGAAGACGGTGCAGGATTTCACCGTCTGACCATTCAATAGAACAGTGCATGCGCCGCAGTAACTGGTATCGCAGCCAATGTGGGTGCCGGTCAGGTTCAGTTCCTCGCGCAACAGGTCCACCAGCAACAGGCGCGGCTCGATTTCCAGGTCATACGGTTTCCCATTGACCGTCACGTGCACAGGCACGAGTTTAGCTGCGCCCGATGTATTCATGGCTCACCTCCACGTGTTCTCCCCGGCAACGCCGCAAGGCAACTCCAATGGCTCGCTTCGTCAGGCTTCGCACCAGCACTCGTTTGTATTCCGCGGAGCCGCGCATATCGGACTGCGGGTCAGACGCGGCCATCGCGGCTTCCGCGGCTGCCTCGATTAATTTTGGCGTGACTTTGCGGCCGTGCAATTCACGCTCCGCCTCCACCGCATGCACCGGCAGCAGCCCCACGCAACCCAGGAAAATGTGCGCGGCTTCGCAGGTATCATGATCGGCCATCGTCATTTGCACCGCTGCGCTGGCGCTGGCATAGACTGGCGCGCAGCGCTTGAAAGCCAAGTAGGCCCCGCCAGATTTCTTCGGCGGAATTTTTACAGTGACTTCGCGCAAAAGCTCGCCGTGATCCAGCACCGTGGTGTAAGCATCCCGGAAGAATTCCGAGAGCGCGATCGTGCGCGATCCTTTGGGGCCGACGCTATGGACCTCCGTTGCAAGAGTCAGGAGAACCGGCGCCCAATCGCCGGTCGGATCGGCTTCGGCAAGCGAGCCGCCGAGTGTCCCGCGATTGCGGACTTGCACGTCGGCGATTCCCGCGGCGCAGTCGTGCAGAATTGGAATTTCGAGCGCGTCCGCCGAATCTTCAATGTCCGTGTGCCGGGCCATCGCACCGATTTGAATCTTGCCGTCGTGTTTGCGCACACGGGACAGGCCGGGGATGAAATTCAAGTCGATCAGTGCGCTCGGCCGCGAGAGCCGCAGCTTCATCAAGGGAATCAGGCTTTGGCCGCCGGCCAGCGCCTTGGCATCCTCACCGAGCTCGGCAAGCTGCGACGCAGCCTGCTCCAGCGACGAAGCCCGAACGTAGTGAAAGGAACTTGTATACACTGTGTATTCCTCTTTGCATCGCGATTAGCCACCCGTAAGATTCCGTCCGGAGGGGCTCAGCGTGCAGCAACTTCGAAGCGAGCCGATTCTAAAACCATTCTCCGGCTCATTCAAGCAAGAAACAAAATATTCCATGATCCCTGGCGAAGCGCCCGAGGGTGATCTATAGTCCCTGGTCTCACACTGCCGATGAAGACTCCCAACATCTATCCCATTCTCCTGGCGGCGGGCCCCTCGCCGCGTCTCGAATTTCCCAAAGCCCTCGCCGCTTTCGGCGGAAAAAACGCGCTCGAAATTGCCGCCGGTAATTGCGCCGGCCTCCTTGAACCGATCGTGGTCCTGGGATACCACGCGGACAAACTGCGAAAAGCTGTTCCGCACGGAGCGGGGATTGTTATTAACCGCGGATGGCGAGCCGGCCAACTCAGTTCCCTTCTCGCGGCTCTGCGGCATGTTCCGCGCGCAGCCGCCTTCATGCTCTATCCGGTGGATCATGTTTTTCTCACGCCGGCGCTCATCCATCGCCTGGTGCGCGCCTTCGAAAAAAGAAAAAAGGGACAAGAAATTCTGATGCCTCGATTTAAAGGGCGCGCCGGGCATCCGGTGATTTTCTCCGCGCGCGTTCGCGAAGAACTTCGCCACGCTCCTACGGCCCGGGACGTGGTCTATCGCGATCCGCGGCGAGTGTTCTTCCTTCCGGTCAGGACTCCAGCCATCTGGCGGGATTACGAGCCCTCGAAGCCCTGGTCCCGGTCGCAGCGCAAATCTCAAAGCCAAAGCGGAAAAAGAAAAACATGAGTTATCCGGGCGTCAACGCGAGGCTTCTCCCCGCCAGAATCCCCATGCCACGCCACTGAGCCCCAGGATGACGAAACACGATCCGACGATCGCAATCGCTTGCGGCCCCGGCCCGCGACTCCAGGTTTCGAGCAGGACGCCAAGTGGAAACAGGACTGCCCCACTAAGCAATGCCAGCGCCAGATAGAAGCGTAACCGCTCCCCGAAGGCGACCCTCTCGAAGCCGATTCCCAATATCAGCAGCAAAATCGCCAAGCCTATCCAATGCCCGTGAGCGTCCACCTGCCGGACATAAACAAAACTTCGCTGCGCCGCATCGTCGAGCGCGGCCTGGGATTCCGGCATGCGCCTTTCGGCAGCTCGGGCGAAGCCCGTTGCGAGAGAAGAACCAAGTCCATCGAGCGTCTGATGCTCGGTGAACACCGCGTAATACAAGCCATATCCCATCCCGAAAATGGCTATCACCAGGCTTCCGATGATCAGGACCTTTCGCGATCCGCTCATGCGCCTCGCTCTCCTGCAGCCGCGTCCAGCTTCCCGGTGTAACGCCAGATCCCGACCAGCATCGCGAGCAGCGCGGCGGCAACGAGCAGCCCCCCTAGGTCCGCGATTCCGCCCGCCAACAATCCCCAATCGAGTTCCATGAGCACGAAGAAAGGCAATGTGAACGATCCGGCCAGCAGTAACACCGCCCAGGTGCGCTTCCACTTTTCGCGGAGGAAAACGTACGGCTGAAAAAATGCCAGAAGAATCGCCAGCGTTCCAAATTCGATGACATGCGCGTGGGCGGCGATGTTGACCGCTTTCGATCCCTGCAACTGGCCGTATTCCGCAACCGCCTGGTTCGCCGCCGCGGAATCTCCCGCCGCCGCTTTCGAAGTCATGGTGGAAAGAAGCGCAGCATCCCTCGCTTCATACTCATAGAGGTGAAGTCCCGAATAGGCTGCGCCATGAATAAAGCCGAGCAGCACCAAGAGCGTGCCGCCAACCAGAAGCACCCGGCTCGACCAGCTTCGATCCGCGATTAATTCATCGCGCGTTGCAACTGCGGAGGACTGCCGCAGGCGCCGCCAAACCCCGGCGAGTTCTCCAGCGCAGGCCAGAAATATAAGCAGGCCGCCGAAATCGGCAAAAATGCTGGCCCATCCAATGGATTCGAGCGGACTATAAGCCTGGCCCACGTAGTGAATCAGGAATACTCCAATGGGCAACAATACCGCCCCAACCAGAAAAAGTTTCGCGAGAGACTTTTTCCGGCGCTCATCGAGGGCGACGTAGGGTTGCAACAATGCCAGCAGGAGGGCGAGGTATCCGAAGTCAATCATGTGGACGTGCGCATCGACTTTGGTCCCGCGATTTTCGAGGAATCCGCCGATGTTCTGGAACGCCGCGGCTGCTCCCTGCGGGTCCTGCGCCGTCACGGCGTGCGTAGCCGCGAGCAATGCACTGCCAATTCGCCCGGCATTCTGATGCAGGATAAATACCGCAAAGATATCCCCCAGCATCATCCCCACAAGGATCAGCGCAATCCCACCGACCAGGAGCATGCGCCGGGCGCTGAGCGGAGCAAACTCACGCGCATCAGCCAGCGACGCGCTGCTCTGCATCGACTCTTGCTTTGTAGCCATCAGACTCCGAGATCCTTCCCATCAGCGTGAGGCTGCTCATTGCTGCATGCGCTTACGCTTTCGCCTGGGCGGCTGACTGGCTTCCCCGAAATGCCGGCATCACTTTTTCGGCGAATAGCTGCTGAGTCTTGATCGATTTCCAGTGGTCCAAGCCGCCGAAGTTGGAAACAATCGCCAATTCGGCGATGCCGCCCTTGGTTTGCAGGTTTTCGATCTGGCGGATTACTTTTTCAGGAGTGCCAATGAAGCCGATTTCCTGATCCACGATTTCCTCGTAAGTGAGCTTGGTCAGCGATTCCAGGGCGCCGCTCGCATAGAACCCATACCCTTTCTGGCGCAACTCCGCCTTCTTCTCCTCACTCTGCAAGGATTCGACCGGGGAGGCGTTGAATGCCAGGAAATTGTGCAGCGCGGCCTCCACCTCCCGGCGAATCAGCTTTTCGTCATCATCCAGGTACACGGGCCGGATATAAACGATGTTCGGCTCGTGCCCGTGCTCCGCGCAGGCTTTCTTATAAATATTCAGCGGCGCTTCCAGAATTTTCCAGGGCAACAGCGGCGGCACAAAAATCCCCCAGCCTCGCTCGCCCGCCATTTGATAGGTGATATCGCTGGTCCCGCCCGTGTACAGCGGCGGATACGGTTTCTGCACCGGCCGGGGAACCACGGTCACATCCCTCACATTGTAAAACTTGCCTTCGTACGAGAATTTCTCCTCCGTCCACGCCTTCAACAGAATTTCAATGCCTTCCTCATAGCGTGGCCGGCTTTCCTCCAGCGGCAGGCTCGAAGGCCCGAACAGCCAGGCGTGACCGCGCCCCAGGCCGCATTCCAGCCGCCCTCTGGTCAAGATGTCGGCTTCGGCGATTTGGCCGGCCAGCCGCATCGGGTTTTCCAGCGGAAGAGTCAACAAAGCCACGCGAAAACGGATGCGCTCCGTTCGTTGCGCCGCTGCGGCAAACAAGGCCAGCGGATTCGCGGAGATGGAAAATTTCGGGAAGAAATGATGATCGATCACCGAATACACATCGAATCCCACCTGGTCGGCATGCTCAATCTGCCGCAGGATTTCCCACGTCAACTTCGAGTGGGACTTCCCGGGCGGCGTCTGCATCTCACAATAAATTCCAAATCTCATGGCAACTCTCTCCTCGCCTGGAAACCACTCTGTTTCCGCCGGAAGCGTGGCGCCGGCCGGCGGATCAAGTTTCGTCTTTCGGTAACTTACGATATTTGCCGCGGTAAAAGAGCAGAGGTTGCCCCTCTCCAGTCTCGATCTGCTCGACCGCTCCCAGAAAAATGGTGTGATCCCCGGCCTCATGCGCTTCCACCAGTTTGCAATCGAGATGGGCCAGAGCGCCCTGCAACATCGGAGTGCCTTGCTGCGTTCGCCAGAAATTTACGCCGAGTCTTCCGGCGGTTTCCGGGTCCTGCTCCACCTGCGTAAAATATCGCGCCAATTCTTCTTGATGTTCCGCAAGGACGTTGATTCCAAATCGCTTCTGGATGTGGACGAAGCCATGCGTGCGGGCATTCCGGCCAATGCAAACCAGCACCATCAGCGGATCAAGAGAAACGGATGCGAATGCATTGGCCGTCATCCCGTGTATTTGTCCGGCGCCGTGATCAACCGTGATCACAGTCACTCCGGTGGCAAAATGCGACAGCGCCTTTCGGAACGATTCGACAGACACCGGAGTCATGGTTGGATCAATCATGGCCCGAGGAGAGCGCTGCCTTTCCCGTGACTTACACTGCACCTAAGCCTGCCTTATGATGGCAGAATGCGCCGGTGCGAATCACCGATTTGGGAATCGGCGATTCGCCGCAGCGTTCGGTTTACTCGTTATCGCGAGTTCTTTCGTGATTCTTAAAATTCAAAACGAGCCACTAATTGAAGCTGCCGCGGGTTGAACACGGCGCTCGGCGTCCCGTAGAGCGGATTGGGCGAGCCGTCGAGGCTTCCGGCATGTGTCGATCCGCCGCAGCCGGGAGCCGCCGGATTGAACGGGCAGAAATCCGTCGCGCCATAGGTGGTGTTGAAATAACGTATATTCACCGTGTTCATCAGGTTGAAGGCTTCAAACATCAACTGGAAATTCATCTTCTCGTTGAAGGGGAATTTGCGCGCGAGCCGGATATCCACCGTCTGCAGAGTATCGCCCCGGAAAGTGTCGCGGCCTTCGATACCGACGCGGTCGTTGTTGCCGAACACGTCCCCGTTCACGTCTGAACCTGCATACTTTGTGAACGAAAGCGGCGTTTGCAAAGTGATGATCGTGCTGAACGTGAAATTGCGCGCCACCGCGTTCCAGGTATTCGGACTGGCAAACGTGGCGTTGCCGACGAACCGGTGCCGGATGTCGTCAGCGGAGTTGCCCCGCTCTCCCCGGAAATTTAAGCTGTCCTGCGGAATCAGCACGAAGCTGGGATTGGGGCCGTCATCGATCGAATGCGCGAATGTGTAGCTCAGCCCATAAGAGAAACCGTGCGACAACCGTTTCTCCATACTGAAGAGCAAACCGTCGTACACGGAATCCCAGCGGGACGTGGCTTCGAAGAAGATGCTGAATTGATTGTTGCGGAACCCTGGAATCAGTGCGTTGGGTGGCGCCGGGTAAGGTCCGCAGTTCGGTGGCGTCACGGGTGGTGGGAACGCGAAATTAAAGAAAACCTTCTTGCAACCGACCGCGCCGCTGGAACTGTGGACTTGCACGGAGCCGCTGGGGTCGGGCTGATTCACGTTATAGAAACTGCCCAGGTGCACACCCCGCAGATGGATGCCGGAGATGCTCACTGCCATGTCCTTCATCGGCTCGAATTCGATTCCAATACTCGCCTGAATGCCGTACGGATTCTTGTGATCCTGCACAAATCGCACGACTGTCGCATCCTGCTCAAAACCACAACCCGCCAGCGTGCCGCCCGGACAGCCGAGGAAGGCGGCCGGCGTGCCATCGGGATAGGTCCCATTGTTCAACAAGGCGTTGAGCGCGAAATTCGTGATGAACGGCGCGCTGGCAAAGGTGAACAGGCCCGTTTTCGCGTTCAGCCCGTTTTCGAATGGCCGCCCGGGATATTTGGTAAGGCCGCCGCAGGAAGGCGCCTGGCACATCAACAGCGGCGACGGAATAATCCCGTGGAACAAGCCAAAGCCCGCGCGAAGCACGAAATGCTTCGACGTGCCGATGTTGTAGGCCAGGCCAAGGCGCGGATCGAAGTTCTTGAGTTGCGAATTAAGCACATTCGATGGCCACGTCTCGAATTCCCAGCGCAATCCGCCGTTCAGCGTCAGCCGGTCTGTCGCGCGCCACTTGTCCTGAATGAAAAGGCCATTGTAGGTGTGGTCGAGCGTTGCCGAGGCTGCGTTGCGAATGGATTGAGAAATCGCTCCGCCTTGATAGACCGCCGTGCCGCCGGCCAGCGATGGTTCACTGAATGGCGGGGTTGTGGAGCTGTTAAATCGTTCGAAGAAAATTACGAAAGGATCGGGACATGCCGGGCCCGCCGGAGGCGGAGCACACGCCTGGCCGTCCGTGCCGAGGAACGCCTGAAGAGTCCCGAAGTCGGCCTCGAAGGGGTAGAACAACGGGAAGGACTCATAGGTGCTTACGCGGTCGAAATTGCCGCCGAAGCTGACCGTGTGCTTGCCCTTGGTGTACGTGACGTTGTCCACCAATTCGAATCGACTCTCGCGGTATATGTCGGGATTCCCGCGGTTCACACCCACGGCAAACGTATTCGCCAATTCCAGGTGTGGCTGCGTGGAAACCACCGGAAAATCAAATGAGCGATGGGCATACTGCATGCGCAGTTCGTTCACAAGGCTAGGCGAAAACGACGTGGTCAGCCCGCCGGCCACCGATTGATCGTTGATGTAGTTGTTCTTGAACGCCGAGGGCAGATCGAATCCGTTGTTCAGCGGCGATTGATTTGTCAGCCGGCCGTTGTTCACGAAATAGCGAACGTAAAGATAATTCTTCTCATTTATATTTTCATCGAACCGGAGGAAACCGTTATCCGTATTGCCGTCGCGCAAAACGAAAAGATTTTCAGCGGGCAAATGGAATGTCGTGGTCTTCACGTTGTTGATCGCGGTGAGATTGTTCAGCACCGCCGAGTTATACGTCGGCGATTCGGCGCGCCGCTGTGCTTCATAGTTGGCGAATAGGAAGGCTTTATTTTTCTTGACTGGCCCGCCAATGGACGCGCCAAATTGATTCTGCCGCAGAACATTGAATCCGGGAGCGGCCAGAATGCTGGTCGCATCCATGGCGTCGTTGCGGAAGTATTCGTAGAGCGAGCCGTGCCAGTCGTTCGTGCCGCTGCGAGTCAGAATGTTCACGATGCCCGCGGTGGCGCGGCCGAAATCGGTATTATATTGCGTGTTGATGACGCGGAATTCTTGCACCGATTCCTGCGGCGGCGTTCCCCGCTGGATGCCCGATGCTGTTGAAATGTCGTCGGCGCCGTCCACGGCGATGAAATTGAAGTGAATATTCTGCCCGGCGAAGGAAATCTTGGTCACCGGCTCCACAATCACGTCGGTCGATCCCGAGGTGGTATCGCCGATTTGCACCGCCGGTGACAATAAAGCGAAGTCGATAAACTCACGGCCATTCACCGGAAGATTCTGAATCTGATTCTGGGTGATCACCGTGCTCACTTGTGTCTGCGTTGGTTCTGTGACTGGCGCTTCCGCCTGCACTGTGGTCTCTTGCGAGACGGAGCCCAGCACCAGGTTCAGATCAAGTGTGAGAACGTCGCCGATCTGGACGGTCACCGTCCTCGTTTCTTTGCGAAAGCCGCTATGCTCGACAGTAATGTCATAGGTGCCCACCGGCAGGGCCTGCAGGCTGTACTCGCCATCGCCATTCGTCTGCACGGTGCGCGAGTAACCGGTCGATTTGTTCACCGCGGTGACGTTGGCTTGGGCTACGCTACTTCCGCTCGGGTCGATCACCCGGCCATTGATGGTGGCGGTCACTGTCTGCGCGGCCGCGGAACCACCAAGAACAGCAAAACATGCCACGAGAACGATTCCGGAAAAACACACCCCAATCAAAATGCGTTTCATAGCCACCCCTCCCCTGCCAGAAGATAAGTGCTATCGAAAGAATAGCATCCGGCTAATCGCGAATATAGCTCTACCCTGAAAGCTGTCAAGCTCTTTCGCAAGCTGCTAACCCCGACGCTATACCCGCATATCTTAATTCTTTGGCCAATAGTCTCTCGACCGGCCTCTTTCTCGACTTGCGCTCGCAACGGGGCGTCGCTGAGACGAAACAACTTCAGTTTACAAAATGACGCCGCAGAGTATGGCGTCCCTTGCGCACAAGTTTTTTCGCGGTTTTGAAGTGGCCCAAAAGTGTGCAGTAAGGCAATTGGCGTTACACTGCCGGGTCAGTTTTCGATAATTCGACTTATCACTACCGGCCCGCAATTTATTGCACCGAACAACGTATACTTGCGCCGCACACTACCCCGCCGAGGAACTGCGAAGATGCGAGACGAAGACTGGATTAAAACACTTGAAGACGGCAGAAGAGTGAAATTCATCTACCAAGAACTGGTGGAAGACGGAGCATTCATAACCGCGCAGATTGAACGGAATGAGGTCGTCTATTCGGTCGTATTGACCAAAGCAAGAAACCCGCTTAGTCGTGAAGATGTTGAAAGCCATTTCAAGGGAGAGCTTTCAAAGAAATAGTACCACTGATTTTTGAGCAGTCTCGGAAGCGGCATGGCGTTGCCAGTTTACGTTTCTATTTTTATTTTTCGCCGTCTAGACTTCGACCGCGCAGTTTATGCACTATAGGCGGTCTTGAACGCTGTTACGACGTGCGGCATTCCGCTAGGCCACATAATCCAGTTGGCGGAATCGCAAAGTGGGCATTCAACTGTGAGGCTTGCCAAGACTGTCTCTATGTCAGTTGATCCTGTGACCTGAAACATCTTCTTGCATACCTGGCAACTGAAATACATTAATTTTTCCACGGGAGTCCTCCCCTGATAGCTCGCAAGGGTGCAGCCAATCAGATCGCTCCAGACTCCATGCTTAACGTCTATTTTATATAGCACTTGTTAAGGCCAATTGGAATACCAGGCCGCCAGTAGACGCACCGCGCCCCCTCAGTCGGCTGGCCACTCTGCAAACTTCAACGAGTGCGTTAAATTGTAGAGATGCCCTTCGCGGTCGCAGACTGTCCGGCTTGCAAGCAAAGAATCCGCCTCGTTTGGAAGCTCGGCGGAAAGAAGATCAAAACTCCGAAGATCATTCTGGTTTCGTGCCCACGATGCCGACACAGATTCGAGCAACCACGAATGAGCCTGATTGAGTTTTCGACCGGTAAGGAAGGCTTTACAGCAGTCGCTACGGTAGAACCTAGCGATTTGAAGTATTGAACCAGCCAGATACTTTTTCGAGCGTCGCCATTATGCGTTTCCGTTTTAATTTGTTGCTTCCAAAAAAGTCGCCTAAAAGTGTGCACAAACAGCAGCGCCTTGCTGCGTATCGTGGGTAGTGACTCATCGTGATTCGAGGTATAAGATCACAAAATCAATTGTTCTCCGATGGTTGAAGGATGTGGCAGATTCTCAAAAGTAGGTCCACTACTCTGCTGCCGGTGCTAGTGGCAGAAGCATTTGCCGTTTGGTCCGTATTTAATTCCACTAGTCGTGCCCTTAAACTGTTGCTGGCGTTCTTGGCCGTCTGGTTGGCAATCAGACACCAAGAAAGTTTGGGTAGGCGAATAGGCTGGGCAGACCTTTGGTGGTCTTGGCCGTTGGTGTTTTTGACCATCGTAGGCGTCGCGTTCTTTGTGTTGACTGCTGCACATGTTCTTGGTTTCTTTTGACCCTGGCCCAACGTCTACACCAGCCTGCTCGCCCGTGGACTGCCCGAAGACAGAGTAGAGTGACTTCGTTCTATGGAGGCACAGCCTATGGTGAATAAGGAACGCAAGGAACTAGAATTGTGAACAGCTACAACTACAGAGGGAGCACCACAGGAGTGCCGAGACGAGGGTGCTTCAGAAGGGACAAAAGGTCCTCTGTCCAGTCTGGCGTCAGTGGAAACGATATATCCTCAAGAGTTGCAAGGAGCACCTTTTGCACTTCGGGAGGATATTTCTTGTACGTCGAATGTTTCAGGTCTCTGTTCTTTTTAAACGCGAATCGCCACGTTCCGACGAATGGTTGCAGGCTGACACCAAGAATGTCGTATTCACCTGCCCGATAGCAGGTCGTTTCAATCCTAGTCCCATCGGCAAGGGTCAATTTCCTTCTATCAGAGGCGTCATTTTGGACCTTCCCTCTAAAGTTTCCTTTTTCGACTTCTCTGATCGAGTTCGTTTGAAGGGACTTCAGTTGAATTGTGTACCGTCTGCCCTTATAGTCAAAGGTCCGGTCCGATTTTGTTTTCTTATGGTCGTCGGGCTTGAAGTGGTCTGAGACTTTCAGATCGTCGAGGAAGTTAACAAAAGCCGCTTCTGCGACATATCCATAGATGATGCCGCGAAGACTCGGATTTTCCATGATGAGTCTGCGGAGAGGTTTAGGATGAATCCAGTGCTTCGGGTCACGGATATTGTCGAGAACCTCATCCAAAGTAATAGCACGCTCAGCTTTCTCTGGAACTACCGGGATATTAGGAATTTTTGGTTGCTTCTCGGGAAAGTTTGGCTTCTTCGGCATCAACGCTTCCTCTCTCCGACGAGGGCGGACGCTGAAATGCCAAGACCCTTTGCCACCTTGTGGATACTGACGAGCGTTATGTTG
>JBGQGW010000122.1:0-11494 GCA_041497605.1 Terriglobia bacterium
ACGTGGCCATTGCCGCCGGCGATGCCGATCTTGCCGATGATGGCGAGAATGATGTCCTTGGCGGTGACGCCTTTTGGCCGCTTGCCATTCACCTGCACCAGCATGGTCTGCGATTTCCACTGCTGCAGGCACTGCGTCGCGAGAACGTGTTCGATTTCGCTGGTGCCGATGCCAAAAGCGAGAGCGCCGAGCGCGCCGTGCGTGGAGGTGTGGCTATCGCCGCAGACAATGGTTTGTCCCGGCTGAGTAATTCCGAGTTCCGGGCCGATCACGTGCACGATGCCCTGATTCGAGCTGTGCATGTCGAAGAGATGCACGCCGGATTCATGGCAATTCCGTTCGAGGGCCTCGAACTGTCCCTTGGCGTCCGCATCGAGAACCGGCAATAGGCGATTCTTGGTGGAAACGGAATGGTCCATTACGGCAAAGGTGAGGTCAGGTCGGCGCACTTTGCGCCCGGCCGCTTTCAGTCCGGCGAATGCCTGGGGCGAAGTCCCTTCGTGGATCAGGTGACGATCAATATAGATGAGCGACGGTTGGCCGGGAGCTTCGTAGACGAGATGCGCATTCCAGATCTTTTCGTAGAGCGTAGATGGTGGCATAGGTCTCCACTCCTTACTCTACCAAGCTGGACGAAATATTCCAATCGCTACGAGCAACTGCAAGCCGGTCACATTCAACGCCGGAACCTATTTCTGCCGAACGCTGCCGGAATATCCCAGCCGGCAGCAACCGTCTGATGTGACCCATTATCGGACTGGAGCGTCAAATTAAGCCGGAAAACCATAGTACTACTTGTGCCCAGTGCGGCAACTTGCTTACCCGCGAATGCGTCAAACGTCTAAAGCCGGGAGTTGCCCTGCAATGGTATAATTAGAAATTGGAATTGTCTCGCCACGGAGCGAAGGGAGCCACAGAATGGGGATCCAGATTCAAGAACTGGTGGATTGGGTAAGACGGCGAAAGATCTTTGCCACGCTCCTAGTGATCTTTACGCTGGCGATCGGCATCATGATTGGGACGCTGATCTCCGGACGGGCCCTGGCGACCAAGGCGCAGACATCTCCAAGCGGCGTGGCGCTGCTGGCGATTCCCGAGCCCATCCAACTCTCCGGCACTTTCGCGGGAATTTCCGCGAGGCTCGAGCCTGCCGTCGTGAACATCTCCACGACCCAGGTGATCGACCATCCCAAGACCAAGAAGACCCCACGCCGCAATGGCGATCCCTTCCAGGATTTCTTCGATAAATTCTTTGAATCGCCGGAGGACGGACCTTCCGCGGAGCGCAGTTTGGGTTCCGGCATGATCGTGGACAAGAAGGGTTACATCCTGACCAACCAGCATGTGATCGATCAGGCCACCAAGATCCAGGTGACGCTGAACGGAGACCAGAAGAATTACACCGCCAAGCTGATCGGCACGGATTCGGAAACGGACGTCGCCGTGATCAAGATTGACTCCGACCACGATTTGCCGGTCGCGCGGCTCGGCAATTCCGATGGAGTGCAGGTGGGAGACTGGGTGCTGGCATTTGGCAGCCCGTTTGGATTGCAGGCCACGGTTACGGCCGGAATCGTAAGCGCCAAGGACCGCAGCAACGTGGGCAAGCAATTTCAGAGATTCATTCAGACGGACGCCGCGATTAACCCGGGAAATTCCGGCGGGCCGCTGGCGAATATGGCGGGCGAAGTGATTGGAATCAACACCGCCATTTTCACGGGCAGCCGCGGCTTCGAGGGTGTCGGCTTTGCGTTACCGTCGAACACGGCCATCAATGTTTACAATCAACTGGTCACCAACGGGCATGTGACGCGCGGCTCAATTGGAATCAGTTTCCAGGAAGATCGCAGCAATAATCCGGTGTTGATGCGCCAGATGGGCGCGCCTTACGGAATTGTGGTGGAACAGGTGCAGCCGGGAGGCCCAGCGGACAAGGCGGGTATCCAGCCCGGCGACGTGATTACGGAAGTGAATGGAAAACCGGTGCGCACTGGTTCGGACCTGGTCAACCCCATCGCCCAAACCACAATCGGAGAGAAAGTGCAGCTTCGGTATGTCCGCAACAAGCAAACCAAGGACGTGATCGTTACCGTGGCGGACCGGTCGAAGATATTCCCGGAAACGGTGAACAATGCCGCGGGACAAGAGCCGGAAGAAGCCGAGTCGATGCAGTTCGGTCTGCGAGCGGAAGAATTGACGCCCGAAGTGGCGCGGCGATTGGGAATGGATAAGACGCAAGGAATTGTGGTCACGGAAGTGGAGCCTGCCAGCTTCGCCGAGGACATCGGCTTCTCGCGCGGCGACGTGATCTCCGAAGTGAACCACGTGCCGGTAGCGGGGATGGCCGATTACAAGAAAGAGATTTCCAAACTCAAGCCGGGACAAGATGTGTTGTTCAAGGTCCAGCGACGCGCAGACCCGCAACGCGTGCTGACTCTATTCCTGGCCGGAACTGTGCCACAGGGGCAATAGATGAAATCTCATTTGATTTCGGCTGTACCGCAAAGAGGATGGGCGATCTTGCCGGCAGCGGCAATCCTGCTGTTTGTGGTGAATCCTCTCCACGCAAAAAGCCCATCCGCAAATGGAACCGGCACAGGATCGAAGTCCGCGAATCTCGTTTCCACAAAGAGTTCAAAAAAGACGGCAAAGCACAGCAAGGCGAAAACGAAGAAAGTGAAAGGGCAGATGGCGCCGAATCCCGATCGCATTTCGGAAATTCAATCGGCGCTTGCGCGCGATGGTTACTACCAGGGCGATCCCAACGGAAAGCTCGATGACCGCACGCAGGAATCTCTGCGCCGGTTCCAGGGAGCGCAGGGCCTGACGCCAAGCGGGAAGCTGGATGCCCTTACTCTCGAAAAGCTCGGGCTTGGCGCCGATACAGCCGGCGTGGGCGCGCCGCGACCGCCAGTTGCTCCTACTCCGAGTCCCGCGGCTTCCAACCCCACGGCGCGGCGCTCTTCTTCCTAAGTCCGATTTTTAAGTCATAAACTCAAACACGCCCGCGCTCAAGAGGCGGCGCTCGTTGACGTGTCCTCGCGCGCTTGCTAAAGTGCTTTTTGCGCAGGATTGGGCAAGTGCATCTTCCTAGCACCGCGAATCCAACTCAAACGCAGGAGGCAGTATGGCCACCGCAACGATGCCCCGGGTTTACAAGAATTTTATCAACGGTGAATGGGTGGAGTCGCGCAGCGGCAAAGCCATTGAGAATCGCAACCCGGCGGACACCAGCGAACTCGTGGGCATGTTCCCCGCGTCCACGGAAGAGGACGTGACGGCCGCAGTGGAAGCGGCCAGGGAAGCGTATGAATCGTGGCGGCTGGTGCCGGCGCCCAGGCGCGCGGAGATTCTCTTTCGCGCGGGAGAGATTTTGCTGAGCAGGAAGGATGATCTGGCGCGCGACATGACTCGCGAGATGGGAAAGATCCTCACCGAGACGCGCGGCGACGTGCAGGAAGCAATCGACATGACTTACCTGATGGCGGGCGAAGGCCGCAGGCTCTTTGGCCAGACCACTCCGTCGGAACTCCCCAACAAATTCGCCATGAGCGTGCGCGTGCCGAGGGGCGTGGCGGGGTTGATCACGCCGTGGAATTTCCCGATGGCTATCCCTTCCTGGAAGATGATGCCGGCGCTGGTGTGCGGCAATACAGTGGTGATCAAGCCGGCGCAGGACACCCCGCTTTCCACTCACAACCTGGTGCAAGTGCTGCACGAGGCGGGCTTGCCGAAGGGCGTGGTGAACCTGGTTTACGGCTCAGGGAGGGAGGTGGGAACGTCACTGCTCGAGAATGCCGACGTGAGACTGGTCAGCTTCACAGGCTCAACGGACGTAGGTCGAATCGTGAGCGAGGCGTGCGCGCCGGGGTTCAAGGGATGTCACCTGGAGATGGGTGGGAAGAACATCATCGTGGTGATGGACGATGCAAATGTGGACCTGGCGGTGGATGGAGCCATCTGGGGCGGATTCGGCACCAGCGGGCAGCGGTGCACAGCAGCCAGCCGTGTCGCCGTGCAGAAAAAGGTGTACAAGGAATTCACGGAGAAATTTGTGGCGCGGGCGAAGGCGCTGAAAGTCGGCGACGGCTTGGATGTGACCACCGAGATGGGGCCGGTGGTCAACGAGTCGCAATTGAACACGGTGATGAAGTATGTGGAGATCGGGAAGAACGAGGGAGCGAAGTTGGCGTGCGGCGGCCACCGGCTGACGGATGGGGCTTATGCGAAAGGCTGGTTCCACGAGCCGACTGTGTTTTTGGATTGCGATCCACTGATGCGCATCTGCCAGGAAGAAATATTCGGGCCGGTAGTGTCGGTGATGTCGTTTGAAGATCTTGACGGAGCGCTGACGATTGCGAACGGCGTTCAATATGGGCTTTCGGCGTCCATTTATACGCGGAATATCAATCAGGCGTTTCGCGCGCAGCGAGATCTGGAGACGGGCATTGTCTACGTGAATGCGCCGACGATTGGCGCGGAGACGCACCTGCCGTTTGGCGGCGTAAAGAATACCGGGAATGGACACCGCGAATCGGGGATCGCGGCGTTGGAGTTCTATTCCGAGTGGAAGACAGTCTATATTGATTTTTCCGACCGGCTGCAGCGCGCGCAGATCGATACGGAATCCTTGGGCGTCGACTAGCGGCGGGTTTGCGCTGCAAGGCGGCACACGGACCCAACCCGGTTTCTTCCAATCGAGAGCTTCAGATAGCCGCATTTGTTTTGTCGCATATTGTGCGTCGCGGCGCATTCCAAATTCCATCGAGCCCCTGCATACCCCGCAAAGCTCAAATCAGTTAAACTCACCCGGACGGAACCGGAGCCGGCTGAAACAAAGCGGGCAATCGCTTCGTATCCTGACTGAGCACTTATTGCGGGGAGACAATCATGAAATTGAGACTGGGATGGATCCTGGCGATTGCCGCGTTGCTATCCGTACCGGCTTCGGCGCAGACCGTGGACGAAATCATTACCAAGAATATGGCGGCACGCGGCGGAATGGAAAAGATCAAGGCGCTCAAGTCCGTTCGAATTACGGGGCGGGTAGAGGTGGCGCCAGGAATGGAAGCTCCCTTCCTGATCGAGATGAAAAAGCCGGAGCACTTCCGGATGGAGTTCACAGTTCAAGGATTGACCGCGATGCAAGGGTATGACGGCAAATCGGGATGGCAGGTGATGCCATTCAACGGCGAAAAGAATGCCCAGCCGCTTTCGGCTGAAGATACCAAGGATGCGCAGGAGAACGCCGATTTCGACGGCCCGCTGATGGACTACAAGGCGAAGGGGAATCAGGTGGAACTGCTGGGCAAGGAAGAAGTGGACGGCGCTCCTGCGTATAGGCTGAAGATCTCGTTGAAAAATGGCGACGTCATCCAGGAATTTATCGACACGGAATCAAACCTGGAGGTAAAGGAGATCAGCACGCGGACGATCAACGGGGAGTCCAAAGTGGTCGAGCAGACTTTCAGCAATTACAAGCCGGTGCAAGGTTTGATGTTCCCGTTCGCGCTTGAAAACGGCGTAAGGGATAGCGAGCAAAAACAAAAGATTATCGTCGAGAAAGTGGAGCTGAATGTGCCCATCGATGATTCGAAATTTGCGATGCCCGCGCCTGCACCGAAGCCAGCCGAGACTCCGCAGGCGGCGCCAAAGCCACCCTTAGCCATGACGCGCTGAATCGTGCGAAGGAAGTACCGGTCCGGGAGTCTTGCCGGATTGCTCGTTGTCGATGGGAATGGGCGGAGCCGAAAAACCGGGATGAAAGTATGAGCGTGCGAATCCGCTTGCTGACTTCCACGGACATTCCGGAAGCCATGCGGTTGAAAGATGACGCCGGGTGGAATCAGACAGCGCTCGATTGGCAGCGATTTATTTCCGCCAATCCCGAGGGATGTTTTGCAGCAGAGATCGAAGGCCGCCTGATTGGCACGTCGGCCACGATTACTTACGATGGGAAATTAGCCTGGATCGGAATGGTGATCGTTGAACCGGCGCTTCGCGGGAAGGGAATCGGCACGACGCTGCTGAAACGAGCCATCGATCACCTCGACTCCCGCAAGGTTTCTTCCATGAAACTTGACGCCACGCCGCAGGGAAGGCCCTTGTATGAAAAGTTTGGATTCGTCAGGGAGTACAACATCGAGAGATGGATGCTCAAGCGGCCGGCGAATGAACCGACAGCAGGAAAAGCGCCCGAAAAACTGGAAGAGGTGTTGCGATTGGATCGCGATGTTTTCGGGGCAGATCGCAGCGAACTGTTGCGATCCTTGGCCGAAAGCGCTCCGGAGTTCAACCTGGTAGCGAGAGACGACGCCGGAATTGCCGGATACACATTCGGGCGGCGAGGCTCGCGTGCCGACCAATTGGGGCCCTGGATGGCTCGTCACGAAGATGTCGGCGCCATTTTGCTGGATGAGTTCTTGCGCCGCTCGTCGCGAGAATTGATCTTCGTGGATTGCGTGGGGCCAAATACCTGGGCGATTCCATTGGTGAAAGAGCGCGGATTCGAACTCTCGCGGCCGCTTACCAGAATGTTTCGCGGGACGAATAAATATGCCGGGCGGCCGGAGCTTCTTTGCGGTTCACTGGGCCCCGAATTCGGTTAAAGTGAGGTATCCGCAACCGCTCGATCGATGCCGGGACTGACGAACAGGCCGGGGGAATGAGTTCGAGTAGTACTTTAATTCCCGAATAGGACTTTTAGTTCCAAAATCAGCAGAGCAATCATACAAGATTAGGGTGAAATGATAGACTGTGGGAAAATTTCCATGTGATTTGGATAAGGTTAAGCCTTAGTGGCAGATCCGAACTCGAATTTTTCTAATCTCACGGATGGCACATCTGTGGAAATGGGCTTTCTCCAAGTACTGGTATCAAGTAATCTTGTTCAGGATTGGGAATTTTTGAACTGCCTTCAGATTCGAATTCCAGCTCAAGCAACTGGAAAGACAGCATTTGTTTTTGTGCCGGATTGGCGCGTCTCGCGCATCTGGCCTGCTGGCTCTGTGCTCCCTGTGGAGTGTTCCCGGAGCGACCAGTAGATGCGAAGAAAGAGGTTCGATGAAGCCCTCAAGTGTTGTACGACAGCAACAGGGAGAAAGACCGGCAGCGAAGAATGGTTGGGCGCCAGTTCTTTACATCAATGCTCCGGCGAAGACCGTTGCTTTGGCTCCCTTGGAACAAATCAAGGCGGAGAGTTACCTGAATCGAGCGTACTCATATTTGAAAAAATATTCCACCCAGGGTCTAAAGGTGGTTCAATCTCAGTCAACTCTAAGAAATGACGTCGATGAGCAAGCGGAAAATGTTTTGATGTCTCTCGCCCGGAGCATCGAGGCGAAAGACCCGTACATGGAAGGCCATGGGGCCAGACTTTCGCAATATGCAGTGTGTATAGGGGAAAGCCTGCGCCTGGGAAGTGTGCATATTCGCGCCCTGCGGTTCGCCGGCGTGTTGCACGATGTGGGCAAAGTGGCGGTCCCCGACGAGATTCTTCTAAAACCCGGGCCCCTTACGGCGGCCGAGCGGGCAATCGTGGAGCAACATCCGCTGATCGGGGAACAGATTTGCACGCCAATGAAATCGTTCAGCGCGGTGCTTCCCATCATCCGGCATCACCACGAACGTTTTGACGGGACCGGTTACCCCGATCGTCTGGCAGCAGAAGCGATTCCGTTAACAGCCCGAATCGTGCAAGTTGTCGATATCTACGATGCCTTGACGACAGATCGCCCTTATCGCCAGGCCATGACGCAGCGCGACGCTTTCAAACTGATGCGGCTGGAAGCTGCTCGCGGTTGGCTGGATTCAAATCTTCTGGGCAGATTTGAACGTTTAGTCTGAATTTTCCCTGTAGAGAACAACTCATCTAGAATTCACCCGGCGAGCGCCACGAGCAGATGGTCCGTTGCGCGCATCGGTCCGTCGGCTGCAGCTTAGGTTGACGCTTGCCTTCACCACGATTAAACTTCAATAGTTAGGGTTTCTGATGCCGCCAGGCGATCGAGCTGCGCGGCAAAGGAATCCCGCAAGAGCTCCAGCGAGGAGTCTGGTCCTGCAAGTGAAGCGGAATCAACAAATTCTAGCGGATATCGTGCGCACCTACATCGAGACGGGTGAGCCTGTCTCCTCGCGCGCCATTTCAAAGCTCCACGGGGAAGCGCTTAGCGCCGCGACCATCCGCAATGTGATGGCGGACCTGGAGGATGAGGGGTATCTATTCCAACCGCACACTTCCGCTGGACGGGTTCCCACGGCGACAGCCTATCGATTTTTCGTGGAGCAGGTGGCCGTGCCGGGAACTGCCAGCTTGCAAGACCGCGAATGGATTCGCCGGGAGCTTGCGGCGGCGGAGACTCCGGAAGCCCTGATGGAACGGGCCAGTAAGGTGCTGGCAACAGTTTCGCGCGGGCTAGGAATTATCGTGTCGCCGCCGCTGGCGCGCACCGCCGTGGAACATTTGCGATTCATTCTGCTTCCGGATACTCGAGTGCTGGTGATCCTGGTGGGCACAGGAGGGCTGACGCGGGACAAAATTGTTCGCCCGGAGCGAGCGTTCGCTCAAGCTGAACTCGATACGACCGCCGAGTACCTGAATAGCCACTACGGCGGCTGGACTTTGGAAGCGATTCGCGCGGATCTGAAGGCGCTGCTGGCCAAGGACCGTGAGCGGTATCAGAAGATGGCCTCGGGAGCGTTGCAACTATGCGATTCGCGCCTGCTGGGCGAGGATAGCGAGCGCCAAGTTTACATCGAGGGCGCCGCGCAGATCACGGCTGCACCCGAATTTGCCGATCAGCATCAAATCGGGGAACTGCTTTATGCAATCGAAGAGCGTGGCCGGTTGGTTGCCCTGTTGAACGGATGCATCGAAGCGCCTGAAGCGGTACACGTCGAGTTCGGCATCAAAGAGATATCGACGGCGGGCCAGCATCTGGCGCTGGTCAGCGCGCCGTACACCCTCGACGACCAGGCTCAGGGCACCATGGGAATTCTGGCGCCCATGCGCATGCACTACGAGCGGGTGATTACCGCGGTGGCCTTTATGGCCGAGCTCTTGGGGGAAAGCCTGCGAGGTGAAAACAAGCCGTGAAATGGCCTAATAAGGAATCGAGTAAGATCGACGTGAATGTGGATGTGGAACGGGCTGCAGCCCCGGCATCTGCTTCCGCGGACCCTGCTGCTGACGAGCAGGGAGCCGGTTCGAAGGACCGGGCACTGGCCGAGCAACTGGCGAAATTGCAATCCGAGAAGCAGGAGCTGCTGGACACATTGGTCCGGCGGCAAGCGGATTTTGACAACTATCGCAAGCGCATCGAGCGCGACCGTCAGCAAGAGAATCGCCGGTCGGTCAATGCGTTGGTGGAAGAATTGCTCCCCGTGATGGACGCGTTCGACCGGGCCATTGCGGCTCACGACGATCCCGCCTACGTGGAGTACTCCAAGGGCCTGGAGCTGATCCGCAAGCGGTTCTGGGATGTTCTGGCAAAGCAGGGACTGGAGCGTATCGAGTCGGTGGGGAAGAATTTCGACCCCCATGTGCACCACGCCATCGAGAAGGTGGAAACGACTCAGCATCCCGATGGGACGGTCCTGGAAGAATTGCAGGCCGGCTACAAATTGCACGAACGAGTGATACGGCCGGCGATGGTGCGCGTGGCGAGCAATCCTAGCCATTTGGCCATCGCTGGGAAAGAAAGGGAAAACTAGTCCAGACCTATGAGCGCAACAACCAAAAGAGACTATTACGAAATCCTGGGCGTCGAACGCGAAGTGACGGCGGAGCAGGTGAAGAGTGCCTACCGCAAAGCGGCGCTCAAGTGGCATCCGGATCGCAACCCCGAAAATAAGCAAGAAGCGGAAGCACGTTTTCGCGAGGCCACCGAAGCCTACACGGTGTTGAGCGATTCGCAGAAACGCGCGATGTACGATCATCATGGCCACGCGGGGCTTTCGGGCGCGAACTTCGAGACTGGCTTTAACCGCTCGATCTTCGATGAATTTCAGGATATTTTCGGCGATTTCTTCGGATTTGAAGATGTGTTCGGCGGGGGCGGCCGTGGCCGTGGCCGGGGGGCGCGCGCGCAACGTGGATCCGATTTGCGTTACGACATGTCGCTGACGTTCGAGGAAGCGGCCACCGGGGTTTCGACGAAGATTCGCGTGCCGCGCCTGGAAACTTGCGAAATTTGCAAAGGCACAGGAGCGAAGCCCGGCACGGGAATGTCCGTCTGCCAGCAATGCGGCGGCCGCGGCCAACTGCACTACCAGCAGGGATTTTTCGCGATCTCGCGCACCTGCGCCGCCTGTCGCGGCACGGGCCAGGTGATCCGCGATGTCTGCCAGAATTGCCGCGGGCAGGGACAGATCGAGCGCGAACGGACGATCGGCTTGCGGATTCCCGCCGGCGTGGACACGGGAACGCGGCTGCGAATTGCAGGGGAGGGCGAGCCGGGCGTGAATAGCGGGCCGCCAGGGGACTTGTACGTTGTGCTCGAGGTGAAGGATCACCCGATCTTCGAGCGGCGGAATTCCGATTTGTTCTGCACCATCCCCATCACCGTGGCTCAGGCGGCGCTCGGCGATAAGATCGCGGTGCCGACGCTCAACGGCGAAGAACAACTCGCGATTCCCGAGGGAACGCAAAGCGGCCAGATTTTCCGCCTGAAAGGCAAGGGCTTGCCGAATCCGCACGGAGGCAAGGGCGATCTCTACGTGAACGTCCAGGTGATTACGCCGTCGAAGCTGACGCGCGAACAGAGAAGGCTGTTCGAGCAGCTTCGCGAAGTATTGAAGGTGGATAATAAGCCTGCCGCGCGGACGTCGAGCTTTTTCGATAAGGTGAAAGACATCTTCGGATAGTTTCGTCATTCGTTCGGCAGAGTGCTCTCGCCGGATCCAAGCTTTTCCAATTAAACAAGGTCCGCTCTCCCATCTTTCTGCCAATTGAGATAGCCTGCTCCCGGAAGCGAGGGCGCCGAAGTGCGACGTAGGTTCTTTGTTGATCGATTTGACGGGGATAGGGCGATTCTGCGCGGAGAGACTGCGGAGCATCTGGGTCGCGTCCTGCGCGCCGAGCCGGGGCAGCTTTACGAATTGAGTGATGGACAAGCGGTCTGGCTGGGACGGATCGAAGACGTTCGCCGCGATGCGATCCGGTTCGCGCTGGTTGAGCCAATCGAGGCAATGCCGGAAGCACTGCGCATCCGGTTATTGCTCTCGATCATTAAATTCGATCATTTCGAATGGTGCATCGAAAAGGCGACGGAACTGGGAGTTTCCGAAATTGTCCCGCTGGCAGCAGCGCGGAGCGAGAAAATGTTGATCGCAGCGGCAGAAAAGCGCTCGCGGCGCTGGGAGAAGATACTGGTCGAATCGGCTCAGCAGTCGCGGCGATTGCGTGCGCCGGCGCTAGCCCCAGTCACAAAGCTGCTTGCCTCTTTTACGGCAACCGCGAAGTCTTTCCATAATATTTTCCTGAGCGAAAATCCGG
>JBGQGW010000123.1:0-11367 GCA_041497605.1 Terriglobia bacterium
CCGATGCTCATCCCGGCTTCCAGGGGAATCTGGTAGATCGGATACGGTTTGCCGCGGAGGCTGGCAAACGCCGTGCGCGAGTTCGCGAAGGTGTTCACCCGAATCCCGAACCAGGCCACCCCGTAGCTTCCCGCAATCCCGATCAGACTGAACATCAGGATGATGATCACCCGAATCGGTTCGTAGTTCAGCAGCACGCCGAAATAGAGCACAATGACGACGGCGATGAACGATTCGAGCAGCAAAAGAAACTTGCCCTGCGTAATAAGGTACGTCTTACAGGTTTCATAAATCAGCTCGGAAATCTCCAGCATCGCCCGGTGCACCGGCAGATTCTTCAGCTTGGTATAGATCACCAGGCCAAAGATCAGCCCCAGAACGCAGAAGATCAGTCCAAAGGTGAGCAGTTTATGGCCGTCGACCCCGATGAACTGCGCGCTCGACAAGTCGGGCAGCTTCAGATTTGCTTCGCCGGCTTCCGGCGGCGGCGAGGCCAGGACGGCGCCGGCGCTGATCGCAATCAGCGCAATCAATGCCGCACATGCTTTTGTCATCCGGTGAACCAGGGAGCGAGCGCCTGCAAGCCAAATGTTCATCCAAAATTCTCCATGGAATAATTTCATTTAGAGAAGACAAGGGACCCGATCATAACTCCCCGGCATACAATTTCGCCGTCGCGCCTCTTCTGAAAAATGCCGCTTGGAGCGTCACAACGCAATCTTGGGATCGACCCCCAATTCAAGAACCGCCAGGCGTGCAGACCTTCTCCGCGTCGTTCCCCGAAGCACCGATTACAACGCGGGCAGGAAAATGTCTCTTCTAGTACTAAAACTTGTACAAACCAAGGAATCCTAGCATCTTGAGAAATGGAGGTCAAACCACCAACGATTCTAAGTTGCTCAACTAGGCCACTGCAAACATATCAAGTGTCTCTGCCAGCTCGCCGTCTCGCCGAAGCACTAGTCCTACTGGTCCTGCGCCCCAGATTGCCCAACAGGCAGGGGACTCATTGGGCCACCCTCATCTAAAAAGGGAGCCTGTGGCGGAGATTGCGGGTCCAGTGGCGATCTCTGATACAATTTCGAACTCTTTTCTGCATCGGCGCCAGTGCAATGAACAACGTCAAATTACCTGTATGGCTGCAGCACATCGTGGCGACGCTCGGCGGCGGGGGCATCTTCCTGCTGGCATTTCTCGATTCTTCGGTGCTTTCGTTTCCGGTGGTCACCGATCTGCTCATCATGGAGGAGTCGATCCGCAATCCCTCCCACATGCCTTATTATGCGGCGATGGCCGCCCTGGGCTCCTTGTCCGGCTGTATTTGGCTGTACCTGATCGCGAAGAAGGGCGGGGAGGCAATGTTCCACCAGCATGCGGGCCATCGCGCCATGCGCATCCGCAACTGGGTTGAACAGAACGGATTTCTCAGCGTGGCTGTACCCTCCATTTTGCCCCCTCCCATTCCGTTCAAAATTTTTGTGCTGGCATCCGGAGTTTTTCAGGTTCGCTTTCGCACGTTTGTGCTGGCGCTGCTGATTGGGCGAGGTTCACGCTATCTGATCGAGGGAATCCTGGCAGTGCGATATGGCGAATCGGCTGCGAACTTCCTGCTTCATCACAAGCTCGCTTTTCTGCTTGTCACGCTGGGGGCCTCGGTGCTTTTTTACTTCATCACTGCCTGGTTCTTCGGCCGCGAGTCCCAGGAAAAGCAGGCCTAAGCATCGTTCAACAGGGGCAAATTTGACCAAAGGCATTCGAAAGATCGATCCGCGAGCCCGCTCCTACTGTTTCTCATCTCCTGCGAATTGCATCTCCGCAATCTGAACGTGCAACTCGGAATCCATGTCAATCACCGCCACAATGTTGTCCCATCCGATGGAACCCGGGACGAATCGCAAATCGCGAATCACCACGCGGTAGCCATATTCCCTCTTTTCGATGCTCTCGATCGGGAACCGCGCGTATCGAATAAACCGCTCCGCGATGGGAGTCCGCTGGGCGGCATCCAGCACGGGCGAACCCTCCGGCTTGAAATGAGTATCCGTCCGTTCGGGATCAAAATAACTGCCGGGGGCAAGCGAGACCTCGAGTGATTCCATCCGGAAAGTTGAATCCACCACGCCGCGCCAGTTGAATGGGGAAGCCGAAGTCGGGAACGCTCCAGCGGATTCCGGGACCGCGCCGTGATATTCGCGTGAAAACAGCACGTCCACGGCCTTGGAATGCAAGATCGCGCGCCCGCCAATAAATATGGCCACCAGGACCAGGGCCACGATCGCTCCCCGATTGGGTCCTCGCTTGCGTCGTGCGCCGATTTCATCGCTCACCATGTGCAAAAGGCTTGGCAGCAACAATCCAGCAAGAAGCAAGAATAAAATCCAGGGATCGAGCCAGGCCAGCCAATCCAGCGCATACCATTTGCCGTGGAACGGCCAAAGCAACTGCTCTCCACCGCTATTGCACAGGTCGAGCAGCAGATGCGCTCCCGCGCCGATCAGGCAAACAGCGAAGGCTCGCTTGAAGGGAAGAGGATTCTGCTGATCTCTTCGAGTCAACCAGACGAATACCCCGGCGATTACCCCCGCCAGAATCACGGAGCCAAGCAAGGAGTGGAGCAGCGTTCGATGAAGGCGAAGATAAATATCCGCTCCGCCGAATCGGCTGAGCAGATCCAGATCAGCAGCTACGCCGGACACCAGCAGCATCGGGGTGGTCAGACGCGTTTTGTTTTGCAAGCCGGAACGCGCCAGCGCCAGGGATATCAGCGTGTGGGTGACAGGCTCCATCAGACTCCCTGCGCTTCCGCCTGCAGTTCCGTCACTCTCGCCGTCTCCATGCCCGATGGGATCAGCAACGTCAGGGCATCCGGGACAATCGAGAAACGCAACGGCAGCTTGCCCATCGGTTCTCCATCCACCTGCGCGAACACTTCCTCGCTGCCGGCTGGTTCGCACAGGACTTCGGTCGTCTTCCAGTGATGAATGTCGGGCATCTGCCGCAATCGTCCCAGCCACAACGCCGGCAGACACGCCAGGTAACGAAAGCGATTCCGCGTGGAATAGGCCACGATCTCGAAACAATCCTCCAGGAGATTTGCTTCCGTGGTAATGCAGAAAGGGCCGCCATAATTCTGCGTCCGGCCAACGACGATCAGAGTCGCCTTCAGATCGCGCGCCCCGCTGGTGATTCGCATTTCCGGGAAGCGATATCGGAACAATTGCCGCACACCCTCGATCCAATAGTCCAGGATCCCGCTCTTGCTCCCGGCCAGGCTTTCCAGGGCATGCACCATCGCCCCATCAGGCCCGGCGCCTCCCACCGAGAGAAAATACCGCGACCATCCGGGTGTAGTGGAATCCCCATCTGAAGTGACGAGTCCAAGAGCAATCCGCTGCAATTCGCCGCCGGCTATCATCCCGGCTGCCGCAACAATGTCCCAGGGAATGCCGAGCTCCTTGGCCAGGATGTTGGCGGTTCCCGCAGGCAGCAATGCCATCGGAACCTGGCTCCCGGCTAACCCGTTCACCACTTCGTTGAGCGTGCCATCTCCGCCGCAGACGATCACGAGCTGCCTGCCGTCCTCCACCGCTTGCCGCGCAAGCGCAGTTGCCGATCCCCGCCCAGTTGTCGGGGCCAGCTCGGTATTAATTCCAGCTTGTTTCAAGACGATCGACGCGGCTTCCACCTCGGCCAGCCGTTCGCCCCGGCACCGGCCGCTCGCCGTGTTATAGATCAGAAGAGCGCGATTAACCCCTCTCAGCATCTTTGCTCAGCCTCACAAGCCAGTCCTTTGGGAACTGAAGTGCATTGTATAATACCCATCGTTTAAGAACTTCATGCTTCCTCCTGAGGACCGGATGCCAGCGAGCAAGGCTGTTGCCAAAAGGATTGAAAAACTGCGCGAGCAGATTCATCACCACGATTATCGCTATCACGTCCTGGATGATCCGGAAGTTTCCGACGCCGCCTACGACCGGTTGATGCTGGAGTTGAAAGATCTCGAATCGAAGCATCCGGAACTTGTCACGCCCGATTCTCCAACCCATCGCGTCGGCGCCACGCCTCGCGAGGGATTTCAGACCTACCGCCACCGCACGCCGATGCTCAGTCTCGACAACACCTATTCGTTTGAGGAGCTGCGCGAATTTGACCGGCGAGTGCGCCAGGCGCTGGGACGCGAGAAAGTGGAATACGTGTGCGAGCACAAATTCGATGGCCTCAGCATTTCGCTGATTTACGAAGGCGGCCGGTTGGTTCGCGGCGTCACCCGGGGCGACGGAACAACCGGTGAAGACGTTACTCCGAACATAAAAACAATTCGCTCCATTCCGCTCAGCGTGAATGCAGCGGCCGTAAAAAAACTGGGCCTCGCCTCCGAATTCGAGGTCCGCGGCGAAGTGGTCATGTCTCGCAAAGCATTCGCGGATTTAAACGCGCAGCAGGAAGAGTCCGGAGGCAAGCAGTTTGCCAATCCCCGCAATGCGGCGGCGGGCGCCGTCCGCATGCTCGATCCTTCGATCACCGCTTCGCGCCGCCTGGATTTTTATGCTTACTACCTGCTCGCCAATAGCCGCGTCCCCCTGAAGCGCCACGCCGATGTGCTCGATGCGCTGGGCGAACTGCATTTCAAAGCCAGTCCCGATTTCGTGGTTTGCCGTTCGATCGACGAGGTGGAAAAGTACATCGATCGGTGGGAATCCAAGCGCGAAAAGATGCCCTTTGAAATCGATGGCATCGTCATCAAGGTGAATGAAACGACGCTGCAAACCGAGCTCGGCTTCACTTCCAAGGCTCCGCGCTGGGCGATCGCCTACAAATATCCCGCGCATCAGGAAACCACGGTCCTGAAGGAAATTAATGTCAGCGTGGGACGAACGGGCGTGCTCACTCCCTGGGCCTTGTTCGAACCGGTGCAGATCGGCGGCGTCACGGTGTCGCGCTCCACTCTGCACAACATGGACGAAATCGAGCGGCTCGGCGTGCATGCCGGGGATACAGTGCTCGTCGAGCGCGCCGGTGAAGTGATCCCGCACGTCTTGAAGGTAATGAAGCATGGCACGGAAGAAAAGCCGTTCCGCATGCCGGAGCGCTGTCCCGAATGCAATAGCCGCGTTCGAAAGATCGAGGGCCGGGTTGCCTACCGCTGCATGAATGTGGCCTGTCCCGCCAAGCGCAAGGAAGCGCTGATCCATTTCGCGAGCCGTCACGCCATGAACATTGACGGGCTGGGCGAAAAAATCGTTGACCAGCTTGTGGACAAAAAGCTTGTAAAGGACTTCGCCGATCTCTACAAGCTCGACCGCGAGACGCTCTCGAATCTCGAGCGCATGGCGGAAAAATCCGCGCAAAACCTGCTGGATGAAATCGCCACCAGCAAGAAAAGCAGCCTCGCGCGCCTCGTCTACGCGCTCGGCATTCCCTTCGTGGGAGAGCGGACCGGGCAGCTACTCGCCGAGCATTTTGGCTCGCTGGATAAAATCGCTGAGGCGAGTGCCGAAGAACTCGAAGAAGTCACCGAGGTCGGCCCCAAGATTTCCGAGAGCATCGTCGAATTCTTTTCCGAGCCGGCCAATCGCGATTTAATCCGTAAGCTGAAACAGGCGGGTTTGAATTTTAAAGAAGAACGAATCGAACCCAAGGATACGAAATTGGCAGGGAAGTCATTTGTGTTCACCGGCTCGCTCGCCAACCGCACCCGGGAAGAAGCCGGCGAACTGGTGAAGTCCCACGGCGGCAAAGTGATCTCGTCCGTCAGCAAGAATACGGATTATGTCGTGGTCGGCGCCGATCCCGGCTCAAAATACGAAAAAGCCCGCACCCTCGGTGTCGAAATCCTCGACGAAACCGCCTTCGAGAAACTGATCCGCTCCAAATAATTCGGAACGGAACTTTCGCGCGCCGACACGTTGCAGACCGGTAGTTGCTTCCGTCATCCCGAGCATCGCGCGTCGTCTGCGTCCCGGAAGGTTCTACGGGACGAGGGATCCCGCGTACACTTCAAACTCAAGACGCCCTTCACTTCGCCCCTACAACCCCAGCACCCCAATCAATTCCCGCACCGAGGCCGCCGACTTATCCAGCGCCGCCTTCTCCTCCGGCAACAGCTTGACCTCAATAATCTGCTCAATCCCCCGCGCACCCAGCTTCACCGGCACTCCCACGAACAGCCCCTGAATACCGTACTCGCCTTCCAGATAAGCCGCACAGGGCAGAATCCTCTTCTTATCTTTCAAAATCGCTTCCACCATCTGTGCCACCGCGGCCGATGGCGCGTAATAGGCCGACCCCGTCTTCAGCAAATTAACAATTTCCGCTCCGCCCTTGCGTGTGCGCTCCACGATCGCGTCGATCCGTTCCTTCGGCAACAAATCCGGCAGCGGGATTCCGGCTACGGTGGAATAGCGCGGCAGCGGCACCATGTCGTCACCGTGGCCGCCCAGCACGAACGAATTCACGTTCTCCACCGACACATTCAGCTCCATCGCCACGAACGTGCTCATCCGCGCCGAATCCAGCACCCCCGCCATGCCAATCACGCGATTCTTCGAAAAGCCGCTGAGCTTGTAGGCAGCCTGCGCCATGGCATCCAGCGGATTCGTCACCAGGATCAAAATGGCGTTGGGCGAGAATTTCACCACCGACTCGATCACCGCCTTGATCACGTCGTAATTGGCTTTCAATAAGTCGTCGCGGCTCATCCCCGGCTTGCGCGGAAATCCGGCGGTCACCACCACGATGTCGCTGTTGGCCGTCTCTCGATAATCTCTACCGCCCGTCGAAATCCCCATCACTCGCGAATCGCTGCGGGAGATTGCCGTCGATTCCAGCATGTCCAGCGCCTTGCCCGCCGGCACGCCTTCCAGAATATCGGTCAGCACCACGTCGGCAAGTCCCGCGTCTGCAATGCGTTGCGCCGTGGTGGAACCCACGAAACCGCCGCCTACCACTGTTACTTTCTTCCGCATGAATGCGCTCCTTGAATTTAAGCAATGAAAACGGTTGAATCCGAGATCTCTGAATCGTGATTCGTGAATCTTGATTTTTGATTCGTGGGCTGATTCGCGCCCTGAACGGGAAACGAAAGTGCATCCGCCCGTTTCTACCGCTGTCTCAAACCGGCCGCAGGAAACTCAATTTCGAGTCATTCCGAGCGCAGCGAGGAATCCCGAGTAAATCGCAAATGCTTGAGCACACTCCAGATTCTTCGTACTCCGTCCCGGGCCGGCCCACTGCCGGACAAGCACAATCGAGCTATCCCACATCCCCCTAACCCGCACCCACCGCCGCTTCCATATTCGCAATAATGGCCGACGCAAATCCAGACGTGCCCAGCTTCGTTGCGCCCTCCATCATGCGTTCCAGATCGTAGGTCACTTTCTTCTGCTGGATCGTCCGCGCGATGCTGTTTTCAATCAAGCGCGCAACTTCGCTCCATCCCAGAAAATCGAACATCATCGCGCCTGAAAGCATCAACGAACTCGGATTGATCACATCCTTATCGGCATACTTGGGCGCCGTGCCGTGAGTGGCTTCAAACACGCCGAAGCCGTCGCCAATATTCGCTCCCGGCGCCATGCCCAGCCCGCCGACTTGCGCGGCGCATGCATCCGAAAGATAATCGCCGTTCAAATTCGGCGTCGCGAACACCTGGTATTCGTCGGCGCGCGAAATGATCTGCTGGAACACGGAATCGGCAATCCGGTCGTTTACCAGGATCTTCGATTTCCACTGTCCCTTCCCGTGCGTCGAGTAAATCGCGTCCAGCGTTTGCTTCACCTCGGCATAAATCTGCTTCTGGAATTCCGGCGTGGCTCGATCGAGGCCGGGCTCGATGCTCGCCGCGTTTTGCTCCACGGAAAGATTCGCGTCGCGATCTTTATTGCCGATAATCCAGCTCTCCCGCTCGGTAACCACCTCTTCCCGGAATTCCTCCTTCGCAAGTTCGTATCCCCAGTCGCGAAACGCCCCCTCGGTGAATTTCTGGATGTTGCCTTTGTGCACCAGCGTCACTACTTTGCGCTGTTTGTCGATGGCGAATTGAATCGCGCGGCGCACCAGGCGCTTGGTCCCAAAGGGCGAAATCGGCTTGATGCCCACTCCGGAATCCATGCGGATTTGCTTCGTGCCGCCCTTCAACATTTCATTGTTCAGAAAATCGATCAGATGCTTCACTTCCGGCGTGCCCGCCTTCCACTCGATCCCGATGTAAACATCTTCGGTATTTTCGCGGAAGATCATCACGTTCATCCGTTCGGGATGCTTCACCGGCGAAGGCACGCCCGTGAAATAGTGAACCGGCCGGACGCAGGCATACAGATCGAGCAATTGCCGCAGCGCGACGTTCAGCGAACGAATCCCGCCGCCCACGGGAGTGGTCAGCGGGCCTTTGATGGCCACGCGGAAATCGCGAATAGCGTCCACCGTGTCTTTCGGCAACCATTCACCAAACTGATTGAAGGCTTTTTCGCCCGCGAATACTTCCAGCCACGCAATCTTGCGCTTGCCGCCGTACGCTTTTTCCACGGCCGCATCAAACACGCGCCGCGAGGCCTTCCAGATATCCCGCCCGGTCCCGTCTCCTTCAATGAACGGGATAATGGGACGGTCGGGAACTTTGAATTTGCCGCCGCCGAATTCAATGGGCTGGCCTTCGGCCGGGACAGCGACTCCGCTGTATGAATTCTTCATTTCGGTTTGGCTCCGAGACGGTTACGACGCAGCATCGGGCAGCGCTTGCTGGGAAAAGCACCGAAGACGTGCGGGATGACAACGCGACTCGCCGTCGAAAAGGAAACAATATCACAAGTTTCGCGATCCCTGAACCGCGCGAGCTAATTCTACCAATATTTTTTCCGAACCTTTGTTTTGGCAGCGGATGCGACTTGCCCCGCCCGTCCGCCGAAGGCGGAACTAATTGTTCGCGTTGAGAATGATCTGCTCGTACAGCCTGCGGATTTCACGACGGGAGGAAAGCACTGCGCTCTCGAGCGAAGCTCCGATGGGAACCTTCCACTCCGCCAGCAGCGGCGTGACGCGTTCGGCCAGCGCAGGTTCCGGCATCTGGTTGGTCGCGGCCCCGGTGACCAGGCGCAGCGCATGGTCGAGGCTGCGGTAGAGCAGCGCAGCGGCGCGCAAAGTTTGCGCCCGCGCCGGATCGAGCGCCCCCGCCGATTCAATCGCCGCGATTTGCCGCAGCACGTGCCCCGGACCTTCCGCCGCGCGCGGCAGCAATCCGCGCGCCAGCGTCAGGTACGCAAGAATATATTCCACGTCGTAATAGCCGCCCGCCGCGTGCTTGAACGATCCTGTTCCGTGCGCCGCGCCCTCGCGTTCCACCCGGTCGCGCGTATGCGCAAGTTGTTCGGCAAGTTCGCGCGACGTGGTCGCGGCAGTCTCGCCCGGTCGTTCGCTGCCGAAACGATTCAGCAAAATGCCCTGCACCTGTTCGATGGTGCGTATGGCCAGTGCTCGATTGCCGGCCAGCGGGCGCGCCTTCAGGAACGTGGCGGCTTCCCAGGCCTGCGCTTCGGTCTCGAAATATTTTCGCAGATAGGCTGCCGATTGAATGATCTCGCCATCGGCGCCGCGCGGACGCAAGCGCGTGTCCACCGGGAAAAGAATTCCTTCGCGCGTATGGCTGCTCACTGCATTCACAAATCGCTCCGCCAGTCGCGCCCACGCCGCAGCTTCTTCCGCGCACAGTCCTTCCTCGGTGACGAAAATCATGTCGGCGTCGGAAGCGATGTCCATTTCGCTGGTGCCCAGACGTCCCAGCGCGATCATCGCGAACGGCGCCGATTCCATGTCTGGCACGCCGCCCGAATTCCAGCGTGCATCGGGACTTGCCGGATCGGCCATGGCCAGCCGCAGCGCGCCCTGGATCGCGGTCTCCGCGCAGCGAGTAATCGCCGCAAAAGTTTCAAAGGGTTGAGCCGTGCCCAGCAACGCATGAACCAGAGCGGCCAGCATGCACTTGCGATGATCGATCCGCAAACAAGCCATCGCCGCGTCGAACGATTCCGGGGCGCACGCAGCCGCCGGCACGCTCTCAGAAATAACGGAATCCGGGTCCTCCACGATTGCAATATCTTCCGGATTGCGGCAGAGCGCCTCGACGGCCAGATCGCTGCGCGCAAAAAAAGCGCCTGCCCGCGCGATTAATTCCGGCTTCGCTTCCAACCGGCTCATAAACTCGGGATCGAGCAAGGCGGTAGTCAGGTAATGATGCAATCCGCGGCGCGCATACGAATCCTGCGTGGAACGGGCTTCCGCCAGGACGCGCGCCACACCTGGATATTCGCTTTGCAGCCGCGGACCCAGCGGGCCGGGCGCCAAATCCTTTTGCCCGCCACGATCGGGCGATGCAGTTACGCCGCCATCGCGGAATTGAGTCGAGAGCACGCGCTCGTAAATTTCACGCACTTCCGAAAAGTGCTGCGCGATGCGCCCGAGAAGCTGCTCGCCGGCAGTGCGTCCCACCGCGGGCTCGACTCCGGAGCGGCGCGCCAGCCGGTCGAGGCCGCCGGCGGAATCCGGGAGCGTGTGGCGCTGCAATCCCTGGCGAAGCTGCAAACGGTGCTCAACCTTGCGGAAAAACTGGTACGCCGTGGCCAGGCGGAAGAAGTCGCGGCCGTTGATGTAGCCTTTGTCGAGCAGGCGCTGCAGCGTAACCAGCGTGGAGCCCGCGCCGCGCCCGGCCAGCCAATTGTCTTTTCCTCCGTAGAGCCGCTGCAAACACTGCGTCAGGAATTCGATGTCGCGGATTCCGCCGGGCGAAAGTTTTACGTTGGAGGTCGCCTCGCGTTCCCCGCGCAGGCCGGGCTGCCGGCGCAGCTCACGCGAAATGCCTTCGCGCGCGTCCAGCACCGCCTGAGCCACCGCCAGATCAAATTCCGGCCGGTAAATCAGCGGCTGCAATTCCCGCAGGAACCGGCCGCCCGCGGCGAAATCGCCCGCCGAAACCCGGGCGCGGATCAGCATTTGCAATTCCCACTCCCGCGCCCGCGACCGGTAATACTGGAGCGCGGAAGGGATGCTGACGGCCAGATCGCCTTGCTGGCCTTCGGGGCGCAAGCGCATGTCAACGCGGAAAAGTGCGCCTTCCGGCGTCACGTCCGTCACTGTTTTCAGAACGCCTTGCGCCAGCTTCACAAAATATTCAGCGTTGGAAATGGTTCCCACCGTGCCGCCCGCGGTTTGCCCGTCATGCTCGTACAAAAACATCAGGTCGATGTCCGAAGCATAATTAAGTTCCTGGCCGCCGAGTTTGCCGAGCGACAAAATGATCATGCGGACGCTCTGCACGCGTTCGCTCGCGTCCGTGGTCTGCGGCGTGCCGTAATCATTATCGAGTTTTTGTTCGCACGC
>JBGQGW010000124.1:0-11198 GCA_041497605.1 Terriglobia bacterium
CAGTAACAGTCCGCAGACCGTAAGCCTGAGAGGCACGAACGCCGCGGCAGCACCCGCCGTCACCCTCACCCCGGCTAGCTTGACGTTTGCCAGCCAGGCTCTGAACACCACCAGCGGCGCACAAGGCGTCACGCTCACCAATAGCGGTTTTGCTGCACTGACCATTACGAGCATTGCGGCCAGCGCACAATACGCCCAAACGAACAATTGTCCCGTCAGCCCGGCCACGCTTGCTGCCAACGGCACTTGCACCATCAGCGTTACATTCACGCCGACGGCAAACGGAGTTCAGGCCGGCTCAGTAACCATCACCGACAATGCCACCGGCAGCCCGCACGCGATCGTTCTAAGCGGCACGGGCTCCGGAACAGCGCCAGTCGTCAGTCTATCGCCGGCTAGCTTGACGTTTGCCAGCCAGACGATTAACACGCCGAGCGCGTCGCAATCGGTCACACTCACCAACACCGGGAGCGGTGCTCTAACCATCACGAGCATCGCGGCCAGTGCGCAATACGGGCAAACGAACACTTGTCCCGTTAGCCCGGCTACACTCGCTGCCGCCGGTACGTGCACGATCAGCGTTACATTCACTCCGACGGCCACGGGCCTTCAGACCGGCTCGATTAGCATCGTGGATAACGCTGCGGGAAACCCGCATGCAATCAGCCTGAGCGGCACTGGCGCCTCTGCACCGGCTCCAGTCGTGTCCTTGGCGCCGGCTAGCTTGGCGTTCGCTAGCCAGACGATCAACACAACGAGCGGGTCCCAAGGCGTCACGCTCACCAACACGGGCAATGCTGCTCTGACCATCACCAGCATCGCGGCCAGCGCTCAGTACGGGCAGACGAACACGTGTCCCGTCAGCCCGGCGACACTCGCTGCCGCCGGAACCTGCACCATTAGCGTCACGTTCACGCCGACGGCTACGGGAACTCAGACCGGCTCGATCACCATCGTGGACGACGCTGCCGGCAGCCCGCACGCGATCACTCTATCCGGCACGGGCGCTGGAGTTCCTGCACCAGTAGTGTCCTTGGCACCGGCCAGCTTGACCTTCGCTAGCCAGCCGACCAGCACGACCAGCGCGCCACAATCCGTCACGCTCACCAACACGGGCAATGCCGCACTCACGATCACCAGCATCGCGGCCAGCGCTCAGTACGGGCAAACGAACACTTGTCCCGTCAGCCCGGCCACGCTCGCTGCCGCTGGCACTTGCTCCATCAGTGTCACGTTTACGCCGACGGCTACGGGCATTCAGACCGGCTCAATCACAATCGTGGATGACGCTGCCGGCAGTCCGCACGCAATCACTTTATCCGGCACGGGCTCCACTCCGGCTCCAGTCGTATCTTTGGCGCCAGCTAGCTTGACGTTCGCTAGCCAGACGATCAACACGACCAGCGCGCCACAATCCGTCACGCTCACCAACACGGGCAATGCCGCACTCACGATCACCAGCATCGCGGCCAGTGCTCAGTATGGTCAAACCAACACTTGTCCCGTTAGCCCGGCTACTCTCGCTGCCGCTGGCACCTGCTCTATCAGCGTCACGTTCACGCCGACAGCTACGGGCACTCAGACCGGCTCAATCACGATTGTAGACAACGCGGCCGGCAGCCCGCACGCGATCAGCCTTACCGGGACGGGCACGGCCGTAGCAGCACCCGTCGTGTCGTTGTCGCCGACTAGCCTAACGTATGCTAGCCAAGCGGTGAACACGACGAGCGCGTCTAAACCCGTCACGCTCACCAACGCCGGCAATGCGGCACTCACCATCACCAGCATCGCGGCCAGTGCTCAGTACGGGCAGACGAACAATTGTCCCGTTAGCCCGGCCACACTCGCTGCCGCAGCTACTTGCACCATAAATGTTACATTCACGCCGACGGCCGCAGGCACGCAGGCCGGCTCAATCACGATCACCGATAACGCCGCGGGTAGCCCGCACGCAGTCACTCTCTCCGGAACGGGCGCCGCTGCAGCTCCGGTGGTTGGACTGAATCCGACCAGCCTGGCTTTCGGCACTCAGCAGATCAACGTGGCTAGCGCCGTCAGGACGGTGACTCTCACCAACACTGGCAACGCTACCTTGACCATCACCGGTTTCACCGTTACCGGGACCAATAGCGCTGAATTCACACAAACCAACACTTGCGGCGCCTCGGTCCTGGCCGCGGGAACTTGCACCATCAGCGTTACCTTTAAGCCGACGGCCACGGGCGCCCGCACCGCATCCATCAGCATCGCTGATAATGCCGCGAACAGCCCGCAGGCAATCGCTTTGACGGGCACCGGAAGCAACACCGCAACACCGCAGGTCACCTTCTCTCCGACCAGCTTCACTTTTGCTGCTCAGGCAGTGGGTACCCAAAGTGCTGCACAGACCCTGACCGTGACCAACAGCGGCACGGTAACCTTGACGTTGGTCAGCGGCTCGTTCACAGGAACTAACGCCAGCGACTTCTCGTTCACAACCAACTGTCCGACCTCGTTGGCCGTTGGAGCCACCTGTACCGCCAGCCTCCGATTTAGACCAGGTGCGGTGGGTGCCCGCACGGCAACCTTCCTTGCTACCGACAACGCAAGCGGCAGTCCTCAGTCCATACCGTTGACGGGAACAGGTCAGTAGCTCAACTTCCTGGTTAGCTCGCTCTCTGCGGGCGCCGGCTGGATCACTCGAGTGCGATTCGCTCTTCCGATCTTGAGTGCGGAGGAGCGAATCGCGCTAAATTTGACAACACCACGACTAACCCACAAACCGCCAAGCAGACCGGCTCCGGAAGATGAAGACCGGTTGCTGGGTTGGGAACCTGAAGCTTTGTTCAGGATTGAACTCCGCCTCAGAATGGAGTGCTATGGTTTGTTTCGAGATGAGCGTCGAGCGGAAGCCGCTGCTCGGCGATTCATAATCGAGCGGTGGGAGGGGATTTGACTCCCGCTCTCTCGATGTCAAACGAGAAAGGGGGTCATGGGTTGGTTGCGCAGGAAAAGTTTGCTTGTCTCACCTACCACGCCGTCGGTGACGCGAACGATCAGTACACCGTCAGCGAGAAGCAACTGTGCGCCCACCTCTCCCTGCTTCGAGCCGAAGGTTTCGTAGTCGAGGGCTTCGAGCAACTGGAAGCCCGGCTTCGTTTGAAGCAGGCGCTCCCCGACCGCTACACAATCCTGACTCTCGACGATGGAGACGCGAGCTCCATGCGGGCAGCGGATCTGATCACCGCCCACGACTGCACGGCAACATTTTTTCTGACTCGCGATCGTTCACAAAACAGACCGGGGTACATCCGGGCGCCTGAAATTCGCGAACTTCGCCAACGCGGATTCTCGCTGGGCACACACGGCACCAGCCATCGCAAGCTCAGCTTCATTCCCGAAGGCGAGTGTCTGAAGGAACTGAAAGGAAGCAAAGAGTGGCTCGAAGATACGCTGGGGGAGCCCGTTGGCTACATGGCAGCCCCCGGGGGCTACATTAATTCCCGGGTAATGCAACAGGCACAAGAGAGCGGCTATGTCCTGATTGGCACGTGCAATGAATGGATGAATTCTCCAGGGACCATGTCTCTGCCCGGGCCGGTGAACCGCGTGAATGTTCGACGGCAGTTCACCGAGGAGCACGTGCGCCACATCGTGGATGGATTCCTGGGATTTTACTTGTGGCGGCAGGCCCGCTCAGCCGCGCTTGTAATTCCCAAACAAATCTTCCGCAATTAAAATTCGCTCCAATTCTGAATTACGTTTAAGAATTTTCGGCGAACATTTTACCCACCTCGCGGTTTCTTAAAGCGAGTTGGCAAAAACTAATCAATGGATTCCGGCCCCCGACAGCAAATCGCTGGCGGGGGCTTTGTCTTTTGGGATGACCAATCTATTCGGGATATTTTCGGCGAGCTTTTAGCGAAGTGAGGGCAAAGTAAAACTAGTCCCCCATCTTATTTTACCAACAGGCTGAGACCGGTAGGAGGAATGGGGGCGGGCGAACTGGTGCTGACAAATAGAATGGGGTTGTAGCCGATGGTTACGCTGCCACTCACTTGGTGAGTGCTGCCAGCAAGATTTTGGTATTGCTTGAACTGGCTCGGCGGTGTGTAGCTCTTGTTGGTCGAAGAATTCCACACAGCCAGTGCCTGGTATCCGCCGGAGCGCGTGAGTGTGCAAGTCCATGTCGAATCTGACGCCATTGTGCAGGGGCTGGGCATCGACGCGCCAACCATCCAATTGTAAACTTGCTGATAGGCAGTCGCTCCCGGCAGGGCTTGGTGGTTGCTTGGATTGAACAGCGTGCCCCAACCGACGCCCCCTGGCCCGTTTCCGTTGTCATCCCAGGAATACCAATAAAATCGAGTGAATCCATAGGACCAGTGCAGCAAATAAAATCGCGCCACGAATCCAGCTTGCTGTTGCAGGTCCGTGACGCCGTAGGTGCTGTCTCCCCAGGAAGCTTCTGAATCCCACATCGGCTTGCTCGTCAGCCCATATTTCGTCATCAGCGCGATCATCGGTTGCGCCTTCTGCGGTCCAATGATTTCCGGCTGCGACGGAATCTGTGTGGGATACCCGTGCAGGACCACAATATCGAGATCCGTGACACCGCCTGCGCCCCAGTAATTATCCATCCAGTTCACATTCCCCGGCACAGCAGGCGAAGAGATGAGCGCGGCAGGATCCGCCTTGCGGATGTCATCACGCATATGTTGCGTCAGGGTGACAAATCCTGCCATCCCCATGCTAGACACCTTGGGATCCTGGTCCGGTTCATTCCACAATTCATAAACTTCGATTTTCCCTTTATAACGGGTCGCCATCGCGGTCACGAAATCGTCCCACGCCTGGATGTCCGATACGCCACCGAACCACCCGGGCATTCCGTCGGTTGCGTAGTAGACCGGCTTGCCGTGCTGCTGCGCGGCTGCAACCTGGCCGTCGAGGTTGGACCAATCAAACTGCCCTCGACTTTTTTCTATGGTCGGCCAACTGACGCCCGAAGTGCGGATAACGGCGAACGATGATGTCGGCCAGTTGCCGAGGATTACGTGGAGGCCAAAAAAACTTGCGGGGATCGGCCCAGCCGGAGGGTTTGCGCTGGCGTTGGCTGCCCGCACAGTCTGTGGAGAACTGCTGGACGCTTGCATCAAGCTGAACAGAATCAAGACCATCAGAACCAGACGATTGCGCACAAATCTCACCTTGGGCAGAGGAGGTATCTACATCTAGCAACATACTCTCCATCTCGAACACTCTACTACTGACCTGCGGGACAGTTGTGGGCCAGACAATGCCCCTGTCTACGTACCGCCATCATATCTTTTGCCGTAACCGCGTTCTATTCTTCTAGCGGATAACCGAAACCGCTCTCCTGCACTTGACTTCTTGAGCATGACAAAACCCAAAATAGAGGATGCATCTGGAATGCTGGTACAATTTGGACGTCTTCATGGACGAATGCCGATCGTGGTTCCTTGGCTCTCTTGTTCGCTGACGAAAGTAATGATTGATCTGAGAGTTGAACTCTTAGATCTTAGTCCAGTCGAGGAGTGAAGAATGTCGAGCGCGAAGCGAATTTTGGTTACCGGAGCGGGGGGGTTCATCGGGCACCACCTGGTTCACCGGCTGAAGTCGGAAGGCCATTGGGTCCGCGGCGTCGATATCAAGCTGCCCGAGTACGAGGCTTCCTCGGCTGATGAATTCGAAGTCCTTGACCTGCGCCGCTTCGACAATTGTTTGATCGCCACGCGCAATATCGACCAGGTTTACAACCTGGCCGCGGACATGGGCGGCATCGGTTACATCACTGCCTTCCTCGCCCAGATTTCCGTCAACAACACGCTGATCAACGCGCACATGCTCGAATCCAGCCGCATCAACAGCGTGAAGCGATTCCTGTTCTCTTCTTCCGCCTGCGTGTACGCGCAGTACAAGCAGAAGAGCGCCGATGTGACTCCGCTGCGGGAAGAAGACGCCTTCCCCGCCGATCCCGAGCCGGGCTACGGCTGGGAGAAGCTCTGGTCGGAGGAACTGTGCCGCTATTTCACCAAAGATTATGGGATGGAAACCAGAGTGGTCCGCTTCCACAACGTCTACGGCCCGCTGGGAACGTATGACGGCGGCAAAGAAAAATCTCCCGCCGCGATTTCCCGGAAAGTCGCGCTGGCCAAGAACGGCGGCGAGATCGAAGTGTGGGGCGACGGCGAGCAGACGCGTTCCTACATGTATATCGATGACTGCGTGGAAGGGCTGATTCGTCTGATGGCTTCGAACTGCGGCGATGCGCTGAACCTGGGCACCGACCGGCTCGTCGCCATCAATGAGCTGGTCGATCTGGTCTGCGGCGTGGCCGGCAAGCAACTACGGAAGCGCCACGATCTGACGAAACCCCAGGGAGTGCGCGGCCGCAACAGCGACAACTCGCGGCTTCGCAAAGAATTGGGATGGGAGCCCTCCATTAGCCTCGAACAAGGCCTCGCCATCACCTATCGCTGGATCGAAGGCGAACTATCAAAGCGTAACCGCGTTCATGCGGCGAGCGGCGCTTGAGCTGGAATAAGTGCCCGCCGTTTTCGAGCGGAAATTTCCCTCAATTTAATCGTCTGAAGAGAACCTCCGCAGCGCTAGTGGCTCACGTCTCCACCAATCTTGTCGAGCGTTTGTTGCGCCAGAGGTCGGAACGGGCTGTTCACTTGAATGGCCTGGGCTAGGACGGTTCGTGCTTCGGCTGTCTTCTTCATTTTCGCCAGCGTGAAGCCCAGGCGGTACAGGTTGCGCCCGTACATGTAGTCGTTCTGCTTCAGCAATGGATTGGCCTGCTTGAATACTTCCACGGCCTGCACGTTTTTGGCGCGGTTCACGTAGACTTGCCCCAACGCGGAAAGCGCCATTCCCTTCTGTAGATCGTTCTGCTGCTGCCACTGTTGATCCGTCACACCTTCCGGCTTCTTCGCCTGGCCGAGTACTTCGATGGCCTTCTTTGCGTCTGCCTCCGCCTTATCGAGCTCCTTCCCGCTGTTACTCCAATAATCTGCGAGCAGAACGAGCATGCTGGCATTGTTTGGATTTTTTGCCAGGATCTTTTCCGCCGATTCCAGCATCTTGGAAGTATCCTGCAACTGCTGGTATGTGAAGGCCACGGTGGATTCGGCGCTTTCTGAATAAGAAGAATTCGGGAAGATGGATATGAATTTGTCCAGCAGGAGAATTTTTTGCTTGGGATCTTGCGCCTGGAAAGCAGCGGAATACATCGAGTATTCGATGTAACCCAGATCGGCTTCGGTCGTCTTCAGAGCCTCTTCCTGTTTGACTCTCCAGTCCGTGGCTGACATATCCCCTGGCGGCGGTTGCGCCTTGTAGCGTTGAACGATTGTCACAGTACGCTGCCCATACTCAAAGAACTTGCCGGTATCGCCCTTTTCTTGCGCCGCCCGCGCCAGCGTCACGGCTGCCGTAAAATTGAGCGGATCGATCGCCAGCACTTTTTCGCCGTACTCGATTGTCTTCTCGTAGTTCTTGTCGGATTGATAGACGCTTAAAAGAAGCTGATCGGCGAGAAGCGTCAAATCAGGATTACTACCGTAATCCGCGAGGAACTTCTGGAGCAGCGAGATTTTTTGTGCTGAGTCCGTGGCAGCATATATCTCGGCTAGAGCTTTATCCTCGGAAGTGCCGACAGCAACGCCGACGTTTTTTCCGATTTGTGCGTTCGCCGTTATGGACAGAGAGAACAGAATCGCAAGGAGCATCCATACACGCCGCATAGGCACCTCCAGTTTGCCCGCTGTTTTACCGGCTCGTGGGGCTGCGCTGGTCATCCCAACCGTTGCCCCGGGACCGCGGTCAAAACTGCGCAGAGGATAACAGAGTTGGGCTTCCGGCGGAATGCGCTCGACTGCGAATCAGGCCGTCTCTTCTTGCGAGCCGATCGTCAGCCTTCGCGTGGTCCGAAGTGCAAAGGCAGAAAGCGCGGGACACGCCGGCTGTAGGCTTCATACGCCGCGCCAAATCGAGAACGTAGTTCCCGCTCCTCGAGCAAAATTGAAAATAAGGCAAGAAGCCACCAAACAACCGCGACCAGCCATAGGAAACGGGTCCCCGCGATAAGGCATGCTCCCGCCACGGCAGCCATCATTCCGGAGTATCGAGGGTGGCGAACGCGGCGGTAGATTCCCGTCGCTGCCATTTCGCCGCCGCCCGTGAGTTCCTTTTGACCGACCAGCCTCATCGTTCCCAAATCTCGATGAACAAGATGAAGAATCCATCCTTCCAGGATGATCAAAGTCAGGCCAAGGATAATTGCCCACGCCGGCGCCAGTTGCTTCGAAAAGAGCTCTCGATGGTACATGCTGATCAGTATGCTGCCGCTCCCCCACGCCGCAAGTACTGCCGTCAGATATGCCGCGCGTTTGCGGTGACGCCAGAAATTGACCAGCGAGTGCAACACCAACCAATAAATGGGAATGGGCAGCTCGAAAAGCAGCACCGCCGCTGCCAGCCACCGAAACACGATCGTGATCAAATTGACTCTTCCCTTTCGCGCGGACTGTGATTCCGAGAATCGCTTCAACCATCTTAAGAGAAGCTTGATGGGGCCGCAATTGTCTTGGCGGTGTGTGGCCTGTGCAAGATCGAAGATTGCAAGACCGAATTGGACGGTGACATAATCGCCCGCTGCAAATGCCACCTGGGGGTTGATGATGCTGGAAGTAAAATCGTGGGAAAAGATCGAAACCGAAAGGTTGAGTTCCAAGATTGGACGGAAGATGCTCAGCGGGAAGAACGCTACCGTCGCACAGATTCTCCTGGCGCGTGATGCCCTGGTCCCTCGCCATTCGCACGAGAATGAACAGTTCACTTACATTCTTTCCGGCGCGCTGAAATTTATTTTCGACGATCAGGAATCGGTGGTGGTACACGGGGGCGAAGTTCTCTTTATTCCGTCGAACGTGCCCCACGCCGCGGTGGCGCTGGAAGATACCCTGGACCTGGATATTTTTGCGCCCCGCCGGGAAGACTGGATCAGCAAGAACGATGCCTACCTGCGCGGTGAGTGACGAACAAGGAGCCAAGCCATGGATTTTGGACTGAAAGGACGCGTTGCGATTGTTGCCGCGGCGAGCACCGGGCTCGGACGTGCCGTCGCCATTGAACTCGCGCGAGAAGGCGCGGAGATCGCCATTTGCGCGCGCTGGGCGGACGAGCTGGAAAAAGCCGCTGCCGAAATCCGGAAGGCCGGCGGCCGCGAAGCTCTCCGGCAGGTTTGTGATGTCACGGATTATTCGGCCGTGGAGAAGTTCGTCGCCGCGGTCGAGAAACAATTTGGCCGCGTCGATATTTGCGTCACCAACGCCGGTGGCCCGCCGTCGAAAAAATTCCTGGAGATTTCGATTGAAGAATGGCGCAGGGCGGTGGATGTAAATTTGATGAGCGCGGTCTATTTCGCGCGCGAGGTCCTGCCTCGCATGCGCAAGAATCATTGGGGGCGATTGATTACGATCACCTCGATGTCGGTGAAGCAGCCGGTGGAAGGATTGATCCTATCGAATTCCATTCGAGCCGCCGTCGCCGGCTTGGCCCGCACCCTGGCAAATGAATTTGGCGCGGACGGCATTACCGTGAACAATGTTTGCCCCGGTTATACGGCCACGGATCGCCTCAATCAATTGGCTGACAAGCAGGCAGCCAGCGCCGGCCTGACGCGAGAGCAAGTGTTCGAACGGATGGCTCAGCAAATACCTCTCGGAAGAATTGGCAAACCGGAAGAATTCGCCGCCATGGTCACCTTTCTTGCTTCGGAGCGAGCAAGTTACATCACCGGAACCACGGTGGCGGTGGATGGCGGATGGGTGAAAAGCCTCCTGTAGCCTCTTGCGGTCATTCCGATCTCGCTCCTGCGGGAGAGGAATCCAGAGCAAGAGTAAAACGTACGCACCCTGCAAATGCAGACCCCCATCCAACAAACGCAGATTCCGTGATCTTGCGGTCATTCCGAACGAAGCGCGCAATTTGGGCGCTTTTCGCACCCCGATGTTCTGGATCGGGGCGTCCCGATGTGCGCTTTTTGTGCGCTTCTTGCACCCGATGGTTTGGATCGGGGCACCCCGATGCCTTACATCGGGGCTTTTCATGGGGCGAAGTATCGTGTTATTGATGGCGTGACAATGGGATTTTAGTACCATGTTGCTTGCGAACTTAATTCTTTTTTTTCAGCTACACAAATATGCGTTTTTTCCTTTTGTTCTCTATGGCGCCGGGAAACTTACATGTTTCAACACTAGTACATTATGTTTACGACCTAGTGTGCATTATTCAACAGGCTAACGATCCGACAGGCACCTATGCATTTTCTTATGACAACCTAGGGCGGCTGATCGGAACCACGACCTCGTACAGTTCCCTATCCAGTCGAAACTTCACCAACAGCTACACATATGACGCAGCGTCAAATCGAACAGGCTTTACCGATCCTGAAGGTGGGGCGACTTCATATGCATACGACACCTTGAACCGTCTCAGCTCTCTGGCGCCGCCGACGACGTTCGGCAACGGCTCATTTGGTTTCAGTTACGACGCGCTCAGCCGCCGCACGCAGATGACGCGGCCAAACGGCGTCACCTCCAACTACACCTATGACAATCTCTCGCGGCTCCTAAGTGTGCTGCACCAGCTAGGCGGAAGTACTATTGACGGCGCTGCTTATGCAGTCGATGCTGTTGGAAACAGAACTTCGAAGACGGACCAGTTAGCAACAGTTACAACGAACTACGGTTACGATGCGATCTACCAGCTTGTGCAGGCCACTCAAGGGGCGAATGCGACAGAGAGCTACACCTACGATCCGGCAGGCAATCGATTGAGTTCGCTGGGCGTGTCGCCATACAGTTACAACTCGTCGAATGAACTCGCCTCAACTCCGAACGCGCTTTTTACTTTCGACGATAATGGCAACACAGTTAGCAAAACAGAGTCTAGCGGAACGACACAATACACTTGGGATTACGAGAATCGGCTAACGCAAGTCACTCTGCCTGGGAATGGCGGTTCGGTGACCTTCAAGTATGATCCGGATGGCAGAAGAATCTACAAGTCCTCATCCAGTGGCACGAGCATCTTCGCCTATGACGGCGACAATTTGATTGAAGAGACGAATTCCTCCGGCGTTGTGGTCGCCCGTTACGCGCAGGGTTCGACCATCGATGAACCTTTGG
>JBGQGW010000125.1:0-11194 GCA_041497605.1 Terriglobia bacterium
CCAGATCGAGCGGATTCGTCAGAATCATTTCCATGCATTGCTGCGTGGCGCCGGGGCGTTCCACGGAAAGCCTGCGCTTCAACCACAGAAAGAAAACGATGGCCACGGCGAAGACCAGGACCTCCATCGCGACGTGATTGGGAATCGGATAAGCGGCATTATTCGGCTTGATGTGCATCGCCGAAAGGATTGCGGCGACAGGCTTGCCGAACAGACGGTTGAGGAGCGCGGTGATCCAGAGTACGTGTTCTTCCATGTCCCTTGGTTTAATCCGTTTGGTTTTTTATGGCCGGCCCGCGCGATCGGGCAGATGCTCCACGAGATAATAAATCATTTCCGCCAGAGCACCGGCCACCGCCGCGAACAAGCCGCACAGCACCGCAGCCGCAGGCCATCCCGGGCGCGAAAGAATAGCATACAGGACAATGATCAGCAAAGCGAAGCGGCCCAAGGACTTAAAGTAAACACTCTTGGGGATCTGGACTTTTTCCTGCCCCGCCTGCTCCTCCGAAAGCGCCGCCAGCACGCCCACGCCGTGCTTCAACCAGCGGAAATTCACCCAGGAGATTATCGTGCCAAATCCAACACCCGCCGCCTGCACCCAGCCCCACCGACCGGCGGCAAAAGTGGCAACGAGAAGTCCGAAACCCAGGGTCCAATACTCGACGCGGAGCAAGGAGTATTCGGGGAGGCCCTCATGTGCCGCCGTTGGATTTTCCGTCTCCATTGTTTTTATCTTCGCGGTTGAGCGCCCGCAACAACTGGTAAATCCCCGCCAGGAAGCCGACCCCTCCTAAGATTAGCGTAAAGGCGGGGCTGGTATGCAGCCAGCGGTCTAAAAGGTAACCGAGACCGCCGCAAATGATGATGCTGCCGACGAGGATGACGGGCAGCTCCATCACCAGGGCAATCTGGCGAGCCGAGCCGGAAACCTTTTTCCCGATGGAATCTGGAGGAGGCATTCGGCCCCGGGCTCAGCGTCCCAATACGCCGAGCGAGTATTGCGCGAATTCGATGAACGGGTTCGGGTAGATGCCTGCCGCGAGCGTGACGATCACCATGGCGGCGAGCGCAACTGCCTGCCCCAACGACACGCGCGGAATGAAAGCGTCCGTGGAATCGCGCACCCACATGGCCGCGACAATCCGGAAGTAATAATACACCGCGGGCAGAATATAGAGCACGGCGAGGACCGCCAGGACGTAGTGCTGCGTTTCCATCAGCGCCCAGAAAATCAGCAGCTTGCCAATGAAACCGGCCGTCGGCGGGATTCCGGCGAGCGAAAGCAGGAAAATCAGCATCAGCATTGCGGCGCCGGGATTGCGCTGGAATAATCCATTCATGTCGTCGAGTTCGTCGCCGATCACTCCCTTGCGGCGCAACACGATCACCACGGCAAACGCGCCGGTATTGAAGAAGGCGTAGACGAGAATGTAGAACGTCATGGCCTCTAGGCCCAGAGTATTGCCCGCCACCAGGCCCAGCAGGATATATCCCACATGCGAAATCGAGGAGTAGGCGAGCAGGCGCTTGATATTGGACTCGGTGATCGCCGCGATGTTGCCGAGCGTCATCGAAAGCACGGCGACGGCGGCGATCAGCATGGTCCAATCCACGCGGATGGGCCAGAAGACGGTAAGGAACAGGCGCAGGAGCAGCGCGAAGCTCGCGGCCTTGGACGCCACACTGACAAACGCGGTGATGGGAGTTGGCGCGCCTTCGTAAACGTCCGGCGCCCACTGGTGGAACGGCACTGCGGCGATTTTGAAGAACACGCCGGCGGCAACGGTGACGAGGGCGAGGATCACCAGCACGTCGCCGGTGGAACGACGGGCCACTTCCGCGCGGATCACGTCTAGATTCGTGGAGCCGGAAATTCCATAGAGCAGCGAGAAGCCATAGGCGAGGATCGCCGAGCTGAAGGCGCCGAGCAGAAGATACTTCAGCGCGCCTTCATTCGACCGCCGGTCATTGCGCAGGAATCCGGTGAGGATGTAAAAACTGATGGCCATCGTTTCGAGACCGATGAAGAGCACGACGAGGTCGGTGCCGCAAGCGAGGAACATCATGCCGATCGTCGCGAAGAGCATCAGCGCGTAATATTCGGCGTGGTGCTCGTGCTCGATTTCGAGGTAGCGGACGGAAAGCAGGATAACCAACGCCGCCGCGGCCAGGAAGACGAAGCCGAAAAAAATGAAAAACGGGTCGATCACGATGGAGTTGCCGAATCCCCTTACACCGTTGGCGGGAACGTAACGAAGCATGTAAAGGGAGATGCCGCTGAAAATCACTCCCAGCATGGCGGTGAGCGCGTTCACCCATTTTTCGCGCTCTTCCAACAGAAAATCGATCAGCAGCACGCCCATGCCGAAGAAAGCAAGCTGCACTTCCGGCAGGATCAGGTGAAACTGTTGCCGAGTTTGTTGGAAGAGTTCTTGCCACATGGGCGGTGTCTACCTGCTCTCCGGGGCCTGCGCCGCTGCCGGAGCCTGAACCGGCGGAGCAGGCGGTTGCGATGTGTAATAGCCCGGATTCACTTTCTCGACGAGCTGGCGCACGGGGGCGTCGAGCACGCGGAAGAGCGGCTTGGGATAAATGCCGATCCAGAAGGCGAGCAGGATCAGAGGGACCAGAGTGGCCCACTCGCGCAGATTCAAGTCGGGCAGGTGTTCATTGGCCGGGTTGGTCACGCTGCCGAACATCACGCGCTGGTAGAGCCACAGCAGATAAGCCGCGCCCAGAATCACGCCGGTGACGCCGAAGGCCGCCCAAGTCAAGCCATAGCGCGGCACTTCAAAGGCGCCGCGGAGAATGGTGAACTCACCGATGAATCCATTCAGCAGCGGCATACCCAGCGAGCTGAGGGTGACGATCAAATAAACCACCGCGAAATTCGGCATCGGCGTGGAAAGTCCGCCAAATTCCGAAATCAGGCGCGTGTGCCGCCGTTCGTATAACACGCCCACGAGCAGAAAGAGCGCGCCGGTGGAGATGCCGTGATTGAGCTGCTGAATGATGCTGCCGGAAAGTCCCAGCGGCGTGAGCGCGAAAATTCCCAGCGTGCAGAAACCCATGTGGCTGACCGAGGAATAGGCGATCAGTTTCTTCATGTCTTTCTGCATCATGCAGACCAGCGCGCCGTAAATGATGGCGATGATGGAGAGCACCATCATGATTCCGCGGAACTGATTGGTGGCATCGGGGAACATGGGCACCGAAAAACGCAGGAAACCGTATGTCCCCATTTTCAGCAAGACGCCCGCCAGGATCACGGAACCGGCCGTGGGCGCTTCGGTGTGCGCGTCGGGCAACCAGGTGTGAAACGGAACCATGGGCACCTTGATCGCGAAGGCGAAGAAGAAACCCCAGAACAGCCAGCGCTGCAATTGCAGGGGAAAGAAATCGTGCGGCGCGGAAAGGATGGTGCGGATATCGAAGGTGTGCGCGTTGAAATAAATCGCCAAAATCGCCAGCAGCATCACCACCGAGCCAGCCAGGGTGAACAGGAAGAATTTGATGGCTGCGTAGAGCCGCCGCTCGCTGCCCCACACTCCGATCAGGAAGTACATGGGGACCAGCATCACTTCCCAGAAAACGTAGAACAAAACGAAATCGAGCGACATGAAGACGCCCAACATGCCGGTCTGCAGCAGCAGAAGGAGAATGTAGTATTCCTTCTCGCGTTTCTGAATCGCGCTCCACGAGGAAAGAATGGCAATCGCCCCGAGGACGGTGGTCAGGATGACCATCAGCAAGCCCAGACCGTCGATGCCCAGCGTATAGTGCGCGCCAATGGTGGGAATCCAATCGTGGTCTTCCACGAACTGGAAACCGGACTGGCCGGCTTGGAACCGGCAGATAAGCGGCAGCGAAACGATGAGGCCCAGGAAGCCGAACAGGTTTCCCATCCAGCGGTGAGCCGCGGCGTTGCTGCGCGGAATAAACAGCATCAGAATCGCGCCCACCAGCGGCGTGAAGAGCACGGTGCTCAATATGTGCTGATTATCGAAAAGCATCATCCGTTCTTCCTCGCTTACTCAGAATCCTCTGCCGAGTGCCCGGAAACTTTGCGATTCCTGGTCCCGCAAAACTATCCGGCGCGCAGACGACGCGCTCCGCCCGGAATGACAGCGCAAAAAAACTCTACAGCCCGCAACTAGACATGAAACATGTGCCAGTAATAACCCAAAATGCCGATGATGCCGAGCACGATCAGCAGCATGTAACTCTGCACCAATCCTGTTTGCACCATCCGCACCGGATAGCTGAACACCCACACCAGTCTCGAGACCAGACGGATCGAGCCGTCCACAATCCAGGTGTCCCACCACATCGAAACGCTGGAAACAAAGCGCGTGAGCCAGCCCGCGCCATCCACGCCCAGGCCGTCGATCACCCTTGCGTCGAACACGGCGAGGGAAGCGGCCAAATCCTTGGTGCGATTGACGAACATCGCGTCGTAAATTTCGTCAACGTAATACTTGTGGAAGACAAGCTGGTACAAGCCATTCCATTTTTTCGCGATTTTGTCCGGCAGATCGGTGCGCTTCAAATAGAAATGCCAGGCCAGAGCGATGCCCGCGAGCGCCACGAATACCGAAAGTGACATGAGCAGGAAATCCGGCGCTTCCACTCGTGACGTCTGTTCTTCGCGGAGAATACCGGCGCCATGGATGACCGGGGCCAGAAAATCTTCGAAGCGCCCGCCAATTCCCACCCAGCCGCCGGCCACGGAAAGCACGGCGAGAATCATCAGGGGAACCGTCATGGTGGCGGGCGATTCGTGGATGTGATGCTCCACATCATGCGGCACGCGCGATTCGCCATGGAAGGTCAAGAAGAGCAAGCGGAACATATAGAATGCCGTGATGCCCGCCGTGACCCATCCCACCAGCCAGAGAATGTGGCCGGTCTGGAACACTTTGGCCAGAATTTCATCCTTGCTGAAAAATCCAGCGAGCGGCGGGATGCCCGCGATGGCAAGCGTGGCCGCCAGCATCGTCCGGTACGTGGTGGGAATTTTCTTCGAGAGAGCGCCCATTTTCTGCATGTCCTGCTCGCCGGACATGGCATGAATCACGCTGCCCGCGCCGAGGAAGAGCAGGGCCTTGAAGAACGCGTGCGTCATCAAATGGAAAATACCAGCTTCGTAGGCGCCCACGCCGCAGGCCAGGAACATGTAGCCGAGTTGCGAGATGGTGGAATAGGCGAGAACTTTTTTGATGTCGGTTTGCAGCACGCCCATCGTGGCGGCGTAGATCAACGTCATCGCGCCGACCACGGCCACAATTTCCATGGCGAAGGGCGCCATTTTATAGATGGCGTTGGTTCGCGTGAGCATGTAGACGCCGGCAGTGACCATGGTGGCCGCGTGGATCAACGCGCTGACCGGAGTGGGGCCTTCCATCGCGTCCGGCAGCCAGACATACAGAGGAATCTGCGCCGATTTGCCGGTGGCGCCGAAAAAGAGCAGCAGGGCGATCGCCGTCATTACCGACGAGCCAACCACAAAATTCCCCGAGGTAATCGCGGCCGGAATTTCCGAGAAGCGAATCGTGCCCAGGACGCCGGAAATCATGAAGATGCCGAGCAGGAATCCCGCGTCGCCCACTCGATTGACGATGAATGCTTTCTTGCCCGCGTCCGCCGCCGATTTTTTCTTGAAATAGAAGCCGATCAGCAAGTAGCTGCAGAGCCCGACGCCTTCCCACCCGACAAACAGCAGGAGCAAATTATTCGCCAGCACCAGGGTGAGCATCGCAAACATGAAGAGGTTCAGATAGCCGAAGAAGCGGTAGTATCCGCCCTCGTGCCCCATGTAGCCGATGGAGTAGAAGTGGATCAGGAAGCCGACGCCGGTGACCACCAGGATCATCACGCTGGAAAGTGGATCGAGCAGGAAGCCCCAATCCGCATTAAAATTGCCGAGCAGGCCGGAGGTGGTGTGATACACGCCGGCGGGCACCCACTGGAACAGAACGGTCTCGAAGAATCGCTGCTCGGGAGGCCGGGCTATCAATTGCAGCACGGCGCCCAGCGAGTAGATAAAGGAGACGAATACGCTGCCGACGCAGATCACGCTGACCGCAATGTTCGCGAGGCGCCGGCCGAACAACAGCATCAGCAGCGCGCTCGCCAGCGGGAACAGCGGAATCAGCCAGATATGGTTGAGAAAATAGCCTGCTTCGTTCATTCCCTCTCGCTCAACGATTAACTCTGTTCGTCATTCCGAGGGCTGATGTTTGGCCCGAGGAATCCCCTGGTGCGCTCTAATTCACGCACACAGGGGATGCTTCGCTGCGCTCAGCATGACGGCGTACTGCCAATTCGAAAGCAACTACCACTTCAGCAAATCCATTTCGTCGGCCAGGACGGTTTCGCGATTGCGGAAGAAAGCGATAATAATTCCGAGGCCGACCGCCGCTTCCGCCGCCGCGTCGGTGATGATAAAAATCGCGAAAACCTGTCCAGTGACGGACCCGAACATGCGCGAAAACGCGACCAGGTTGATATTCACCGCGTTCAAGATCAGTTCGATGGACATCAGAATAATGATCACATTGCGCCGGGTGAGCACGCCGATGACGCCGATGGTGAAGAGCGCCAGGCTCAAGAACAAATAATGAGTGGTCGGAATCATCCTCAAATTCTCCGCTTGGCCATCACAACCGCGCCGATCATCGCCACCAGCAGCAGGATGGAGGCGATCTCGAACGGCAGCATATAGTTTTGGAACAGGGCCTGTCCGATCATCTCGGAATTCGGCTGCATGGTAGCGGCGGACGGCGCAGGCAAATTCACGGCGCCGCGCCCCAGCCAGAACGCGATCGAAAATTGCAATCCCAGCACGATGGACAGCACCGTGGCCACAAACCACTGCCGGTTGAACTGTATCTGGTGCAGCGACACTTCCAGGTTCACCAGCATGATCACGAACACGAACAGCACCATGATGCCGCCCACATACAAAATAATCTGCACGACGAAGAGAAACTCAGCTTCAAGCTGCAAATAAATGCCCGCGGTAGCCAGGAGCGAGGTGATCAAGAATATCGCGCTGTGAATCGCGCTGCGGCTAGTGACCACCAGGATCGCGGAGGCCACTGCCAGCGCGGCAAAAAAGTAGAACACGATTTGAGGCAACAACCCGCTCGCCACTTAATCACCTTCCAATGCGGAAGTAACCGGGAGTACGGCGCCCGGACGGCCACGCTCGACGGCCAGCCAGGCCGCAACCGCCAGCGTGATCAGATTCGTCAACAGCAGCGCCGGCGCAAGCCCCCAGCCCGCTTCCCGATAGAGTGCCAGCGCCACACCGGTTCCGATCACATTCACCAGCGCCAGGGGAATCAGAAAACTCCACCCCAGGTGCATCAATTGATCGAAGCGATAGCGCGGGAAGGTAAACCGGAACCACAGGAATCCGTACAAGTAGACCAAAACTTTGGCGATGAACCAGAACGCGCCGTGCACGCCTTCTCGAATTCCAGGCGCGGCTGCGGCGGACCATCCCATCACTGCCGCCAGCAACAGCATCAGAGCACCGGCCAACGCCATCACCAATTTCTGAACCGGCACGGGCTGCCGGGGAGCAAGCCGGAAGCAATAGAGAGCGACAATAAGAAATGCCACCGCGGGGATCAGATCCATCATCTCAATATCCGTGGCAGGCACATGCAGGTGGACGCTTGCGAGAGGCCGCAGCCATCCGCCCAGGAACAGAGTGGTGGCAATTCCCGCGACCACAATCATATTGGCGTATTCCGCCAGGAAATAGAGCGACCAACGGAAGCCGCTATATTCCGTCATGTAGCCGGCGACGAGTTCGGATTCCGCTTCGGGCAAATCAAACGGCGCGCGATTGGTTTCCGCGATCGATCCCACCAGGTAAATAAAAAATCCGATGGGCGCCAGGAAAATAAACCACACGCCGGCGTGCGCTTGCGATTCCACCAGCCCTTTCATGGAAAGAGTTCCGCCCAGCAACAAGGCCGAAACCAGGGCCAGTCCCGCCGCCGTCTCGTAACTGACCAGCTGAGCGGCGCTGCGCAGCGCGCCCATCAGGGAATAGTGGCTATTCGAGGCCCAGCCTCCCAGCACGATTCCATAAATGCCCATCGAGCTGATAGCCAGGATGAAGAGCAAACCGACATTCAAGTCCGCGATTTGAAAGACAGGGCCGAACGGCAGAGCGGCATAGGCGAGCATCCCAGCGGTGACGGAAAGCAGCGGGGCAAGCAGGAAAATTGCCTTGTCCGCTTCGTCGGGAATGATGTCTTCCTTGATCAGCAGCTTTACCGCATCGGCGATGGGCTGCAGCAATCCGTGCGGACCAACCCGCATCGGCCCCAGCCTTGCCTGCATGTCGGCCATCACTTTGCGTTCCAGCAGGACGATATAGCCCGCGAGCAGAGGCAGCACCAGCACAATCACCACGGCGTAGATCACCGGGAGAATGTAAGGCCGGATCGGCTCTAGGCTGTGCAAGTCCATCGTGTCAGCCCGAAACGGGCTCCTTCCCTTTCAGCGGTCCACTTCTCCCAGCACAATATCAATCGTTCCGATGATGGCCACCACGTCGGCCACCAGCGAACCGGCGGCCATCTTGTCGAATGCCTGTAAATTGACGAAGGATGGCGGCCGCACGCGCACGCGGTAGGGCTGCGTGGTGCCATCGCTGACAATGTAATAGCCGAGTTCGCCTTTGGGCGCTTCAATCGCGTGGTAAACCTCGCCGGGCGGCGGCTTCAGCACCTTGCCGATGCGCGCCATGATCGGGCCGGTGGGAATATTTTCAATGGCCTGCAGGCAGATCAAGCGCGATTGGCGCATTTCTTCCATGCGGACCAGGTACCGGTCGTAGGTGTCCCCGTTCTTCCCGGTGGGAATTTCAAATTTATATTGATCGTAGGCGGCGTAGGGCATGGCCTTGCGAATGTCCCACTGCACGCCGCTGGCGCGCAGGACGGGACCGGTGACGCCGAGGGCAATGGCATCTTCCGCCGAGAGCAAGCCGACATTTTTCGTGCGGCCCACCCAGATGCGATTCTCGGTGAGCAGCGTTTCGTATTCGGCGACTTTGTGTTCGAAGTCATCGCAGAAGCGCTTTACTTCCTGCTCGAAGCCGTCGTAGGTTTCGTATTGCAGCCCGCCAATGCGGAAGGCGTGGGTGGTGAGCCGCGCGCCGCAATACTTCTCGAAAATTTTCAGGATTTCTTCGCGCTCGCGGAAGCAATAAAAAACGGGCGTTAGCGCGCCGATATCGAGAGCATGGGTCCCCAGCCAGAGCAAGTGGCTGGCGATTCGCTGCAATTCGGTGAGGATCGTGCGCACCACTCGCGCGCGCAGCGGCGCCTCCACACCCATCAGCTTTTCCACCGCTTCGCAGTAGCCCAGCCCATTCGAGACCGCCGCGACGTAGTCCATGCGGTCCACATAGGGCGCGAACTGCTGATAGCTGCGATGCTCGGCGATTTTCTCGACGCCGCGATGCAGGTAGCCGATGATGCATTCCGAACCCATGATGCGTTCGCCGTCGAGCTTCAACTTGACGCGCAGCACACCGTGCGTGGACGGGTGCTGCGGCCCCATATTGAGGATGATTTCGTCAGCGCCGAGCACCGTTTCGGTGACGTTGGGGTAACCGGTTTTGCGCGAATCCGCCATGATCTATTGGCCGCTCTCGATTCCGAGATTTTCTTTCACCCAGGCGGTATCCTGCTTCAGGATGTCGTAATCCTTGCGCAACGGGAAACCCTGCCATTCCTCGGGCAGCAGGATTCGCCGCAGATCGGGATGCCCTTCGAAGACGATTCCAAACATGTCGTAGGCTTCGCGCTCCAGCCAATTGGCCGTGGGCCATACGGCGACGACGCTGGCGACCGGCTCGTTTTCGCCGACAAAAACCTTCAGGCGAAGCCGCTCATTTTTCTGGAAGGAATAGAGATTCAGGATCAGGTCGAAGCGCCGTTCGCGCTTGGGCCAATCCACCGCGGTCAGATCCACGAGATAATCGAATTTTTCTTCGTCGCGGCAATGCTTCGACACTTCGAGCAACTGTTCGCGCGCGACGATCAGAATCGCCTGTTTGCGGTCCAGCCACGCTTCCGGAATTGCAGCGCCAAATCGCTTCTGGAAGCGCTGCGTCAATTCGTTATCGAGCGGGACAGGCTTAGGCGGCGCTTCCTTGGGAGGCGCGGCCGGCTTGGGTGGAGCAGCAGCAGGCGGCGTAGCGCTGGCTGGCGCGGGTGCATCGGGTGGAGATGCGGGTTTGCTTTCAGGCGTCCCGGCGGGATTCGCCGGGACGGCGTTGGGATCTTTCTGCGAGGGATCGTTGGCCATCTTGTATAGGGCAAAACAGATAAGACTAAACGCGCGGCCCGGACCTGCCGCACAAAAACAACACGCCCAGCGTTTGTCACTGTCCGTCATTCCGAGGGCCGATGTTTGGCCCGAGGAATCCCGAGCTGCGTTCTAATCTACGTATGCGCTGGATGCTTCGCTCCGCTCAGCATGACGGCGTACTGCCAATTCCAAACCATCTTCAACGCGACTGGATCACACCCAATCCAGCGCGCCTTTCTTGTACAGCCAGATATACCCAACCAATAAAATCCCGATAAAAACCAACATGGTGACGAGCCCATACATTCCCATGGCCTCGCCTTTGGTGGCGGAGATCGAGCCGTACTTGATCGCCCAGGGGAACAGGAAAATCGTCTCCACGTCGAAAATCACGAACAGCATGGCGATGATGTAGAAGCGCACCGAATAGCGTCCGCGCGAGCTGGTTTCGGCCGGGACTCCACATTCGTAGGGCTTGAGCTTATCGCCCACCGCGTGCATGGTTGGCCGGATCAGCTTGAATACAAAGAGCGTGACGGCCGGAAACGCCGCGGCGAGTATCGCGAAAATAAAGATCGGGATGTATTGGCCTGGCATGGCGAACCCGAGATGCTAGCACACCGGTCAAGTCTCATCCAGTGTGTTTGCATAAAGTTGCTTCGATCAGGGGCGCGCTGCGGGCTCCGGCGGTTTGCGCGCGGTGGTCCAGATCGCGTGCGGCTTGGTCTTGCCGAAGAAGGGGCGCTTTTCGCCTGGGAAGGGGTCGAACCATTCTGTTTTGAGGACTTCGAGGCCGGCTGCTTGCGTGAGGGCGCGGACCTCGCTGATCGTATATTTGCAGCCACGCCAG
>JBGQGW010000126.1:0-11189 GCA_041497605.1 Terriglobia bacterium
GGCGGCGTCGCGGATCGCTGCGGTTGGATATGCGCAACCCGTGCTCGGAATCTTGTTTGGTGTCGTCTTCCTGGGCGAACATCTGACGCGCCCGCTGCTCCTGGGCGGCCTCCTGGTTTTGTTCGGTCTCTATCTGACGGAACGAAAAAGCGAAGTAGCGGAACTGGGCGAGGAAGAAGATAGTTGAAGTGATTTGTGAGATCGGTCGCCTGGCGTTGACTCGACCAGTCATGCGTGTTACTACTTTTCGGTTCCGCACGCGAACCAAGAATTATTTAGAGTGGAGACTGAAATTTTATGCCGCACACGCGCTCCTCCGGGCAGCCCGATCGCAAGCGAATCGCCGTCATCCCCGGAGATGGCATCGGTAAGGAAGTGACCGCCGAGGCCACCAGGATTCTTGGGATTGTCGCTGCCGCCGGCGGCAAGCATCTCGAACTCGTCACTTTCGATTGGGGCGCCGACCGGTTCCTGCGCGACGGCACCACCCTTCCGGATGACGCGCCGGAGATGTTTCGCAATGAGTTCGACTCTATTCTCTTCGGCGCCTTGGGTGATCCGCGGGTGCCCTCGAACAAACATGCGGCCGATATTCTCCTGGGCCTGCGCTTCAAGCTCGATCTCTACGTGAATATCCGTCCCTGTATTCTGCTCGATCCACGCCTCACCCCGCTGAAAGACAGGACCGAAAAGGATATCCGCTTCGTGGTTTTTCGCGAGAATACCGAGGGCTTGTATGCTGGCGTGGGCGGATTCTTCAAGCGCGGCACTCCGGATGAAGTGGCGGTGCAGGAAGAAATCAATACGCGCAAAGGAGTGGAACGCATCCAGCGCTACGCCTTCGAATTTGCGCGGGAGAACAAGCTCGAGCGCTTGTGCATGAGCGACAAGTCCAACGCGCTGACCTACGGGCACGATCTGTGGCAGCGTGTTTTCGCGGAACTGAAGCGCGAGTACCCCGAGATCAAGGCCAGCCATCAGTATATCGACAATATGCTGCTGCAGATGGTTCGCGACCCTTCGCAATTTCAGGTGATCGTTACCTGCAATTTGTTCGGCGACATCGCCAGCGACCTGGGAGCCGGATTGATCGGGGGTCTGGGTCTTGCTCCTTCGGCGAACATCAATCCCGAGGGAGTATCGCTCTTTGAGCCGGTGCATGGCTCGGCTCCCAATATCGCAGGGAAGGACCAGGCGAATCCGATGGGCTCGGTTTTGAGTGCAGCCATGATGCTCGATCATCTGGGATGGAGCAGGGAAGCGGAGGCGATCGAAGCCTCGGTGCGCGCCGCGATTCAGGAAAGAAAAACTACGCCCGATCTGGGCGGCACGTGCGGGACGCGCGAAGTGGGAGCATGGCTGGCCGAGTATGTTGCGAGTCACAGTGTCGGCGCGTCGACATCTTCGTAGACGATGATTCGCGAGCGATCCTAAAGTTTTGATTTAATTTTTGCGCTGCTCGTCTTCGAAAGAAACTATTTGTTCCCCATCCATTCGCACCCAGGGCCAAGTCATCCGTAGACTCTTCGCCTCCGCGCCGGCTGCATTACGGTTTTCACCAGAAAGATTCCCAGCACAAAGCCTCCCACGTGCGCCCACCAGGCTACCCCTCCCGATGCGCCCGTTTGCATCGATCCTATTCCACTGAGAAATTGAAATAAGAACCAGACTCCGATGAACACGATGGCCGGCAGGCGAACGGTAAAGAAAAAGATGAGCAAGGGTACAAGGGTGAGCACCTGTGTGCCGGGGAAGAAAATTAAATAGGCGCCTAAGACGCCGGAGATCGCGCCACTCGCGCCGATCGCCGGAACCTTCGAGCCCCAACTGAAAAGCAACTGCGCGACGCCGGAACCAAGGCCGCATATCAAGTAAAAAATTAAATACTGAAAATGGCCCAATTCATCTTCGACATTATCCCCGAAGATCCACAGGAACCACATGTTCCCGATGATGTGCAGCCAGCCTCCATGCAGGAACATGCTGGTGAAGAGGGGGATCAGCGCATCACTCAAGTTTAAGTTCGAATCTGGATCGAGAGCCAGTTGCAGGTGGGAGGGAACCATGCCGTAGGTCATCACGAACGCTTGCCCGGCCCGGGGACTAAGCGACACTTGATGGAAGAACACGATCACGTTTATGGCGATCAGGGCCAGGGTGACAATGGGGAAGGTGCGCCGGACGATTGAATCTTTGAGTGGAATCATTCAAGTTCTACTTTTGATAATATATTCTTAAAGCTATAGCCTCGCAACGTCGTATTCCGGGGCATACTTATCCGCACACTGCATAAAATTCTCAATTTCTCCAATTGTCCGGATTCCTCCGCGCGCTCCCGGAGCCGTGCAATTGAGCGCCGCCCCCGCGCAACTGAACTCAAGAATGTGATCGAGCTCCCACCTCTGCGCCAGCCCATATACGAAGCCGGCATGGAAAATATCTCCCGCGCCGGTTGTATCCACAGTCTCGACTCGAAAGGCGGAAGAGTAGTGGAAACGAGTTCCATCCCATGCCAGCACTCCTCCGATTCCCAGAGTAACGCCTGCTACCCGGCATCCGAATTGGCGAGAAATCATGGGCAATGACTCAACCGGATTCTTCACATTCAGTAGGCGCGCCAGGAATTCATGCGAAGAGATCATGTAGTCCGTATATTCAAGTAACCCTTGAACTCCCGGATAGAGGTTGTCCAGGTCGGCAACAACAGGAATCCTAGTCTCGCGCCCAGCGCGCCGCTTGGGCCGCAGCGGCTGTATCGTGTCCATCCACAAGCAGCAAGCGCGAGCACGTCACCCATTCACGCTGGAGTTCTTCCGGGCGGAGTTCCAGTCGAGCGTCTCGCTTCCAGAGGACGGTTCTCTCGCCCGTTCGTTCGTCAACCAGAATGTAAGCAATCTGGCTTGATGAGCCGATCGCTTCCAGAAGGTGCGATTCGACTCCGCTCCGCGCCAGTTCCTCCCTGTGCATTCGCGTCGCAGCGTCGTCTCCCAGCTTGCCCACATATCGCGTTCGCAGCCCCCAAGTCTGGCAGGCCACCATGGCGCTCGCCACCTGGCCGCCGGGTAGAACTTCGGAACTGAGAATCTCCACTTTAGAGTCGGAGGAAGGGAAGTGCGGCAGGCGTATGATGGTGTCGGTTGCGTTCAAGCCGACGCCGGCAACATCGACGATTGGAAATTGCGCCATGGTCCAGCCCACTCTAATCGAGCAAGAAAGTTTTTCAAGAGTGATCTGAAAATAAGCAGCACTCTGAAGATTGCGTGAGCGCAGTGTCTCGAGCGCTAGCTGAAGCAGCTAAAGCAAAGGTTTAAGAAATAATCGCCAAAGGCAATTCCGCCGAGCGATTAGCATTTGCACAGGAAGCGCGCCTGTGGTAAGAAGTTTTGTTTCGCTGCGTGCGGCTCGAGCGGCTTGTGGCGGGCCGGCTGCTGGTCGGCGCGCCGACACGCTGATGCCTCTCCGCGAATCCGAAGCTATCGTCTTACAGAGTTACCCGCTCGGGGAAGGCGACCGGTTGGTCAGCTTCCTTTCGCGAAACATGGGACGCGTTCGCGGAGTCGCTGCCGGAGCGCGGCGGCCGAAGAGCCGGTTCGGTTCAACGCTCGAGCGGCTCTCGCATGTTCGAATCTGGTTCTTCGAGCGGGAGACGCGGGAGTTGGTCCGCATCAACCAGTGCGAGTTGATCGAATCATTCCTCTCCGCTCACGGCGATTACGATTCCAGCGTGGCCTTCGCGTTGTTCAGCGAAATCACCGATGCGGTGCTGCCCGATCGCGAGCCTTCGGATGCTGCGTTCCGGCTGCTGCTGCTGGCGGCGCAACAGGTCAAGCAATCGGCACGTGTCGCTCTGCCGTTGGCCTATTTCAGTCTTTGGACGGTGCGGCTGGCGGGCTGGCTCCCCGATCTCGACCGCTGTGCGCATTGCGGCCGCGCTCTCGCGGCGGATGAGCCGGGATATGTTTTACTCGGACAGGCTGGACTGGTTTGTTCGAAATGCCGCCTGCCGGGAACGCGCGTTCTTTCGGGCGCCGCACGAGTTGCGGCGCGGCGGATGCTGGCCGGGCGCCTGGATGCGCTGATGGCTGAAACATGGCCCGACGCGAGCGTGCGTGAATTGAGCCATATTTCCTTGGATTTGATCGAGCATCACATCGAAAGGAAACTGACTTCGCGAGCGATGCTGGAGCCGGCACTGTGAAAGGGAAGTCTAAGAGGGTCGTAAAACCGAAAGCCGCACCGAAGCCGCACGGGCTGAGTTTCCAGCAGCTCATTCTAACTTTGCAACAGTATTGGGTCGCGCGCGGCTGCATTCTTCAGCAGCCCTATGACATAGAGGTTGGCGCGGGCACGATGCACCCGGAGACGTTTCTGCGCGTGCTCGGGCCCGATCCCTATCGCGTTGCCTATGTGCAGCCGAGCCGGCGCCCCGCCGACGGGCGCTACGGCGAGAATCCCAACCGCCTCTATAAACACACGCAACTTCAAGTAATACTTAAACCATCGCCCGCGGACGTCCAGAATCTTTATTTGGAAAGCTTGCGGGCGATCGGAATTAATTTGAAACTTCATGACATCCGTTTTGAAGAAGATAATTGGGAATCGCCCACTCTTGGCGCCTGGGGCGTGGGATGGCAAGTATTACTGGATGGGTTGGAAATTACCCAGTTCACGTATTTCCAGCAATGTGGCGGGATCGACCTGAACCCGGTCTCCGTGGAACTGACTTACGGCCTGGAGAGAATTGCGGCGTTCCTTGAGGATGTCGACAACGTCTATGATCTCCGCTGGTCAGAGAATGTCACCTACGGTCAGATCCGCCTACCCGAGGAATTGCAACTTTCAACATATACTTTCGAGCTGGCTGATCCGGTTGCCACCCGGAAAATGTTTGACCTGAGCGAAGCCGAAGCGTCGCGGCTTCTGAAAATGTACGCCGGGCTCAAGGGGGAAGAGAAGCGCCGGTTCCCAATTCTTGCGGTCTACGATCTCTGCCTGAAGTGTTCGCACCTTTTTAACATCTTGGACGCCAGGGGCGTGATTTCTACGACCGAGCGTGGGGGGCTGATTGGCCGTGTGCGGCAGATCGCTTGCCGGGTGGCTCAATATATCCTCGATCAGCGAACTCCTCACGCCCCCGTCGAAGGAAGCGGAGCAGAGGTGAGGGCATGAAGGATCGCGGAGACTTTCTGCTCGAGATCGGATGCGAAGAAATACCTGCGGGTGTGATACCACGCGCCGTTGAGCAACTTAAACAAACACTTGAGAAATTGCTCTCAACGCATGGGTTGCTTGAGAATGCGACGGTTGAAACTTTGGGAGCGCCGCGCCGGCTCGCTGGAATAGTCAAATCCGTTTTGCTCCGGCAGGAAGATGTGACGCGCGAGATCACCGGCCCACCGAAATCGATTGCCTATGACAATGTCGGCCAGCCGACACGCGCCGCCTACAGTTTTGCCGAAAAGCAGGGAATTCCGCTGGAAAAACTTTCCATCGTGATGACGCCCAAGGGCGAGTGTCTTGCTGCGAAGCAGGTGATCGTGGGCCGCTGCACCGGCGATATTCTTGCCGAGAATTTGCCGCAGGCCATCCTCTCGCTCTCTTTTCCGCGGCCGATGTATTGGTCCGGCGCCGGCGGTCCTCGCTTCGTGCGCCCGATTCGCTGGATTGTGGCTCTTCTGGAAGGGAAGCTCGTCGCTTTCAATGTGGCTGGCGTCAATTCCGGAAGCAACACATCCGGGCACCGATTCCTGGGTAAAGCAAAAATTTCGGTTCGAGGACCGGCCGACTACGTCACCAAGCTCCGCAGCAATTTCGTGATGGTCCACGCCGAGGACCGCCAGAAGAAAATCGAGCAGGAGATTCAAGGCCTGGTCGCGCGCAAAGGTTGGCGAACGCACGCCGATCCGGGCCTGCTCGAGATGGTCACCTACTTGAACGAATACCCCAGCGTCCTGCTGGGCAATTTTGATCCGGCATTTCTCGAGCTTCCCGATGAAATCCTGATCACGGTAATGCGCGGCCATCAGAAGTATTTCGCTGTGGAAAATCGTAAAGGGGAACTCGAGCCTCATTTTCTCGCAGTCATCAATCTGGACCGGGACAGGGAAGGGTTGGTGCGTGCCGGGCACGAACGTGTGCTGCGCGCCCGATTTGCGGACGCCCGGTTCTTCTGGGAGACTGACCAGAAGCGGCGGTTGTCCGACTATCTGCCGAAACTTTCTCAAGTGACTTATGAATCCCGCCTCGGCAGCTATGGCGACAAAGTGGAGCGCATGCGTTCGCTGGCCCGCTGGATCGCGGAGCAGTGGTTCAGCACTGGAATTCGCCAGGCCGATGTGCCGGGAGCTGACCGCGCCGCCGAGCTCGCCAAATGCGACCTGGTGACGGAAATGGTACGGGAGTTCACCGAACTGCAAGGAATCGTCGGCGGCCTTTATGCCAGGGCTCAAGGAGAACCGGAAGATATTTCCTGGGCCGTCTATGACCATTATCGCCCGGTCGGAATCGATGACCCCATTCCCCGGAATCTCACCGGGTGCGCAGTCGCCATGGCCGACAAGCTGGATTCGCTGGTGGCATGCTTTGCGGTGGAGCTGGTTCCTTCGGGTTCAAGCGATCCATTCGCCTTGAGGCGCGCTGCGCTGGGCATCGTGAAGATACTTCTGGAACGTAAAGTTCCACTTTCACTTTCAGCGGCAATCTCAGCGAGCGCGCGCTCGCTGCTCATTTACCCTCCCAAGATTCAAGTTTCACCTAAAGTTGAAAAGCAGGTCCTTGATTTTATACTGGAACGCGCACGCTTCGTTTTGCGTGAACGTGAAGGATTCGCCTACGATGAAGTGAATGCGGCATTCGCCGCAGGCGCCGACGAATTAGTGGACGCCGTACAGCGCGTCGCGGCGCTGAAGACGATCCGGCACACCAAGAATTTCCCGCCGCTCGCGGTGGCGTTCAAGCGCATCCGGAAGATCCTGGCCAAGGCCGGCCCGGAGGAAAGCTGGAAGCTCAGCGCGGTCGATCCTAATCTCTTCCGTGATACGGCGGAAAGGGAACTCCACACCGTTTCACGAAAGGTGGCCGGCCGGGCCACAACCCACAAGAAGGCGGCCCGGTACCGCGAAGCGCTGGAAGCAATCGCGGAGCTGCGCCCGGTGGTCGACCGATTTTTCGACGAAGTTCTGGTGATGGCTGAAGAAGAGGAAGTCCGCAAGAACCGGCTGACTCTGCTTGCCGAATTGCTTCGAGAATTTTCCACGATCGCCGATTTTTCGGAGATGGTATCGGAAGAATCGCGCTGATTGCTAGCATAAAGTATTGCTTGAACTATTTGGGCCGCGCATTTCGTCGGCGCGCCGACAATCTTGAAATCGTCGGTGTATCGGAAATCCGTTGACCCACCTAACAAGAGAGGTCCACGTGAATTACGTCTATTTTTTCGGCGCAGGAAAAGCGGACGGTAGAGGAGACATGAAGGATCTGCTCGGCGGCAAGGGAGCTGGGCTGGCGGAGATGACGCGCATCGGTTTGCCGGTGCCCGCCGGCTTCACCATTACTACCGAAGCTTGCGATTACTATCTCAAGCATGGCCGCAAATATCCCTCAGGCCTCAATCGAGAAGTTGAGAAAAACCTGAAGAGCCTTGAAAAACTAACCAAGAAAAAACTCGGTGACGCGAACGACCCTCTTCTCGTGAGCGTCCGCTCCGGCTCCGCCCGCTCCATGCCGGGAATGATGGAAACCATCCTCAACCTCGGCCTGAACGATCGCTCGGTAGAAGGCCTTGCGAAGAAGACGAGTAATGCCCGATTTGCCTACGACGCCTACCGGCGCCTCGTCCAAATGTATTCATCTGTGGTGATCGGATTACCTAAAGAAGAACTTGAAGCCAAGCTCCGCGGCCTCAAAGCGCGGTTGAACGTGAAGGACGATACCCAGGTTTCCGCGGAAGGCTGGAAAGAACTGGTCGGGGAATACAAAAAATATTTTCGCGAAAAAACCGGGAAAGATTTCCCCGAAGATCCGCAGGAACAGTTGTGGGGCGCGATTGGCGCGGTATTCGAATCCTGGATGGCCGAGAAAGCCGTCACTTACCGGCGGGTCGAGAAGATCACCGGCTTGCTGGGCACTGCGGTGAGCGTGGTGCAGATGGTATTTGGCAACCAGGGCGAGAATTGCGGCACGGGCGTCTGCTTTACGCGCGACCCTTCGACGGGCGAGAAATCATTTTACGGGGACTTCCTGATCAATGCGCAAGGCGAAGACGTGGTTGCGGGAATTCGTACGCCGATGCATTTGGCCGAACTGTCGAAGTTGATGCCGGAAGTTTATAAACAACTGGAAAAAGTACGCAAGACGCTCGAGAAGCATTATCGCGACATGCAGGACCTCGAATTCACCGTGGACGACGGCAAGCTCTACATGCTACAAACCCGCGTCGGAAAGCGCTCGCCCGGCGCCACCTTCCGCATGGCTCTCGACATGGCGAATGAAGGACTGATCACCCGCGAGGAGGCGCTCCAGCGGATCAAGTCCGAAGATATCGAGCGCCTTTTCTATCCGGTGATCGATGCCTCCGTGCCGCGCGCGGAGTTGCAGAAACGCAAGCTTGCCAGCGGAATCAATGCGGTGCCGGGAGCCGCGGTAGGGAAGGCGGTGTTCACGGCGCACGAGGCGGAAGCATGGGCGGCACGGGGTGAGCGCGTGATTTTGGTGCGGCGCGAAACCAGCCCGGAAGATGTGGGCGGGATGTTCGTGGCGCAAGGAATCTTGACGGCCACTGGCGGAAAAACAAGTCACGCTGCCGTGGTGGCGCGCGGCTGGGGCAAGTGCTGTGTGGTCGGCGCGGAAACATTGGACATCGATGCCGAAGCCAAGAAAATGAGCGCGAACGGCCGGGTGATCTCGGAAGGGGAGTGGCTCACGCTGGACGGAAATGAAGGAGTGGTTTACTACGGAGAAACCACGCTGGCGCGGCCGGAGCCCCCGGACGCCTATGCGAAATTGATGAAATGGGCGGACTCGATCCGCCGCATGCGCGTCCGCACCAACGCCGATACGCCGCACGATGCCCGCAAGGCCCGCGAGATGGGCGCCGAGGGCATTGGGCTTTGCCGCACCGAACACATGTTCTTCAAGGATTTTGAACAGCCCAAGCACAGCGTCGACCGGCAGCTAGCTATCCAGGAGATGATCGTTGCCGACACTCCGGAGGCACGGAAGAAAGCCCTGGCCAAACTGCTGCCATTCCAGCGCCGCGACTTCATCGGAATCTTCGAAGCTATGGACGGGCTTCCCGTGACGATCCGGCTGATCGACCCGCCCTTGCACGAATTCGTGCCTCATGATGCCGATAAGCAAAAGGAACTGGCCGACAAAATTGGAGTCGACGTGGAAGTGGTGAAGCGCCGCGTTGAGCAACTGCGCGAGGCCAATCCGATGCTCGGACATCGCGGATGCCGGCTTGCCATCACCTATCCGGAAATACTTGAGATGCAGGTTCGAGCAATCATCGAAGCGGCAATTGATTGCAAGAAGCGCGGCATTAAAGTATTGCCTGAGATTATGCATCCTCTCACGCTGGATAAGAAAGAGTTGCAAATCCTCGATCAGGCCACCAGGCGAGTGGCCGATGAAATCATCGCAAGATCGAAAGTTAAACTTGAGTATCTTGTTGGCACGATGATTGAACTTCCGCGGGCGGCACTGCTCGCCGATCAGATCGCGGAAGTGGCCGAATTCTTTTCCTTCGGCACGAATGACCTGACGCAGACGGTGATGGGCCTCTCGCGCGACGACGCCGGGCGATTTCTGCCGGATTATGTGGACGAGAAGAAGGCCGGAATCTTCAAGGATGATCCTTTCCAGTCCCTGGACCAGGAGGGGGTGGGAATGCTCATCGAGTGGGCGATTGCCCGCGGGCGATCCACCCGCCCGAAACTGAAAATTGGGATTTGCGGAGAGCACGGCGGGGACGCGGAGAGTGTGAAGTTCTGTCATCGCGTGAACATGAATTACGTCAGCGCGTCACCCTTCCGGGTTCCGATTGCCCGGCTGGCGGCGGCGCAGGCGGTGATCGAAGAGCGCGACGCAAAGAAAGCCGGTAAGCGCAAGTAGAGGCATAGGGCGGCCTCGAAGATTCTGGGGCGGGGAATTTGTCGGCGCGACGACATTGCCGGAACTGGCACCCTGGCGATCCTGCTCCATTCGAGAACTAATTTCGCAGGCCTTTGAAAGGCAATACCGGGAACTATCCTAATGGCAATTCGTCCAGTCGTCATCGGCATCTGCGGCGGTTCCGGCTCCGGCAAGACAACCATCACCAGCCGCATCATCGAGGATCTTTCCGCAAATCAGGTGCTAATCCTCGAGCAGGACCACTATTATATAGACCTTCCTGACTTGCCGCTCGAAGAGCGCGCCAAGCAGAATTTCGACCATCCGGATTCCATGGATACGCTGTTGATGGTTGAAGACGTCCGTCGATTGCGCGCGGGGCAGGCGATTGAACGGCCCGTTTACGATTTCGCGGAATACCGGCGCCTGGCCCAGACCGTGCGTCTGGAACCCCGGCCCGCTTTGATTATTGAAGGAATCCTGATCTTCGAGAACAAAGCTCTGCGTGATTTGATGGATATCAAGATTTTCGTTGATACCGATGCTGACCTGCGATTTATTCGCCGGTTGCTTCGCGACATTCGCGAACGCGGCCGCACGATGGAATCGGTGATCGATCAGTATCGAAACACAGTCCGGCCAATGCATATGGAGTTTGTCGAGCCGAGCAAACGCTATTCTGACGTCATCATCCCGGAAGGCGGGTACAACGAAGTGGGGATTGACCTGGTGATCCAGAAAATCCGCTCGCTGGTGCCACGCAAACAAGCATCAAAGACGCTAACTCCAAATATTAAAGTTTAACTTTAAGTATATCTCACAGCAATTTCCTCCTGCGGTCTCCAATACTGAAACATTCTGAGAAAAGTTGAGAGATGGCCGCTACTTAGAAACCGATTTTGGTTCTAAATTGATGTCTAACTTTAATTCCGGGTTTTCATTTAAGCTCAGATTTCCGAGATGAACTCTTTCCAACGAGCCTTTGTGCCTTAGTTTTCATCAGTATTTGCACGGGTCTCAAGTCTAAGAAGACGCTTTGGAGGTACAAACCGAGTGGGTGAGACACAGAACCAGCC
>JBGQGW010000127.1:0-11160 GCA_041497605.1 Terriglobia bacterium
CTGCAAGTGTATCCGCACACCGATTGGACCTACATCAAGAATATTGCCAAAGCGCGAAAGGCTGGCCGGCTCTTCGGCTACCTGAGCCGGTTTCGCGGGACGGAAAACTGGGTTGCGCTCGGCAAGATTTTGTTCGATCGCGTGATGGAAGATGGCGGCATCTGGCACCTGTACGGGCACTCCTGGGAGATCGAAGAACTTGGGCTGTGGACCGGCTTGGCTGAGCTCCTGGACTACGTGCGCGGGCGCGAAGGAATTCAATACGCCACAAACACGGGGACGCTGAGCGCTGTCACGGGCTACGGCCGCCCGATCTCGAAGGTTCGAGACTTCATTGAAACTCAAAATTATACTCGTTCATAACTCGTACCAGCAGCCCGGTGGCGAGGACGTGGCCTTCGAGCAGGAGCGCAAGCTGCTCGAGGACGCTGGGCAAACGGTCGTTACTTATCGCCGCAGCAATTACGAGGTCGAACAATTCTCCGGGGCCTCCCGGCTCGCGCTCATTCAGCGGACCATCTGGTCAAGCGGCACTTACAAGGAATTCTCCCGGTTACTGCGCGAGGAAAAACCCGACCTGGTTCACGTGCACAACACTTTCATGATGATCTCGCCCTCCATTTATTCGGCGTGCCGCGAGGCTGGCGTCCCGGTGGTCCAGACACTGCATAATTACCGGCTGCTCTGTCCGGCTACGAATCTGTTTCGCGACGGCAAAGTGTGCGAGGAGTGCGTCGATCACACGCTGTTGCGCGGCGTCTTCCACGGTTGTTATCGCGAATCGCGCGCAGCGACGGCAACAACCGCATTGATGCTGGCCGTCCATCGCGCGCTGGGGACTTGGCAAGACAAGGTGGATGCGTATATCGCCACCACAGAGTTCGCACGCCAAAAATTTGTCGCCGGGGGGCTGCCGGCCAATCGGGTTCATGTGAAATCGAATTTCCTCGATAACGATCCGGGGCCGAAAAGCGAAGTTGGCAATTATGCACTCTTCGTGGGCCGGCTCTCTCCGGAAAAGGGCGGCGATATCCTTCTCGAAGCGTGGGAACGATTGAGCCTGCCGATTCCGCTACAGATCATCGGCGACGGGCCGATGCGGGAAGAACTGGAAACCCGGGTGGCGCAAGGCGGGCTCTCCCACGTCCAATTTCGCGGCCAATTGCCGCGGCCCGAAGTGATTGACGCGATCAAGAAATCCCGCTTCGTGATTGTGCCGAGCCAGTGCTATGAGAATTTTCCTGTCACCATCGCCGAGGCCTTCGCCTGTGGAACCGCGGTGATTTGTTCCCGGCACGGCGGCCTGAAGGAAATCGTCACCGATCAATGCACCGGGCTGCACTTCACCCCGGGCGAGCCCGCTGATCTGGCAGCGAAGACCCATTGGGCCTGGATGCACGCCGCGCAGATGGAAGAGATGGGCAGAGCAGCGCGCCTGGAATATGAAACGCGATATACCGCTGAGAAGAATTACACGATCCTGGCCGGCATCTATGCGCAGGTGGTCTCGTCCCGCAGGCGAGTGGATGAAGCTGTTCACTCGTTCGAGACTTCTCGAAAAGAGATTGCTGCGGTAGATGCTCCACCTGTCGTTTCCAGAGCCAGTTTTCTTAGCAAGGATTCTGAGTGTAGCTCCTCGGTTCGTTTTCTCACGGACCCGGAAGGGAAGGCAAGGACAGGTGGCTGAGGAACCGGTCACAACAGCCGCGATTTCGGCCTATGGGATTTTCCCACAGCCGCCGAAAAAACTATGCAGTCAAGAACCTGGTTAGCGCATTGCACCCTTGGGCGGTCAAGTATATATTATCGGATTCAGCGCCCTTCTCGGTGCAAAGGAGTGCTTTGTGAAATACAAACGGGCATTGTTCCTCGCCACCCACGGCAAGAAAATGCATGACGAGTGCCACCAGTTGCTCGAATCCTGGGGGTAATACTGCCAGGTGCTTGGCAGCTCCACCTCTGAAGACCGCGGGAAAATCGTCGCGAACTTCAGCGAGTGAAACAAATTTCCTAGTCTGGGTTCCTCTTGGAACGCCATCGACAGCCTCGGAGCGAGAAATCACGCATGAAAGAAGCCTTGATCACCGGCATCACCGGGCAGGACGGAGCCTATCTTGCGGAATTTTTGCTAAAGAAAGGGTACGAAGTGCATGGCATCAAGCGGCGCGCTTCGTCATTCAATACCGCTCGCATCGACCACCTCTACCAGGACCCTCATGATCCCGATGTTCGTTTCCGCCTGCACTATGGAGACATGACCGACACCAACAGCCTGACACGGGTGATTCAGGCTGTGCAGCCGCAGGAAATCTACAATCTGGCGGCGCAGAGCCACGTGGGCGTTTCGTTCGAATCGCCAGAATATACCGCAAATGTGGACGCGCTCGGCACTCTGCGCATCCTGGACGCGATCCAGACACTGGGCATGACGCGGGACGTCCGCTTCTACCAAGCTTCGACTTCTGAACTCTACGGGCAGGTTCGAGAGACACCCCAAAAGGAAACGACCCCGTTCCACCCACGCTCTCCTTACGGAGTGGCAAAGCTGTTTGGCTACTGGATTACGGTTAATTATCGAGAAGCCTACGGTATGTATGCCTGTAACGGGATCCTCTTCAACCACGAATCGCCCGTGCGAGGTGGAACCTTTGTCACGCGCAAAATCACGAGGAGTCTGACGCGCATCAAGGTCGGCCTGGAAGATTGTCTTTTCCTCGGTAATTTGGATGCGAAACGCGACTGGGGTCATGCGCGCGACTATGTGGAAATGCAGTGGCTTATGCTGCAGCAGGATGAGCCGGACGATTACGTTATTGCTACAGGGCTGCAATATTCCGTGCGCGAGTTCGTCAACGCCGCAGCCGAGGATTTGGGCATCCGGCTCACCTGGCGCGGCAGCGGCGTCGAAGAAAAAGCCTTCGATGACCGTGGACAGTGCGTCGTTGCGGTCGATCCACACTATTTTCGACCTGCGGAAGTAGACTCACTCTTGGGTGACGCGAGTAAGGCGCGAACCAAGTTGGGCTGGGAACCTAAGGTAGGCTTTCGCGAGCTCGTCGCGGAAATGATCGCGGAGGATTTGAAACTTGCGGAACGCGAGCAACTGGTTTCTAAATCAGGGCACCGAATTCATGGTCACACCGGTTAATTCATGAACCGAGACGCAAAGATCTATGTGGCAGGCCACCACGGACTTGTCGGCTCTGCTTTGGTGCGCCAATTACGAGCGCTTGGCAATGGCAATATCCTCTTGCGCAGCCATCAAGAACTTGATTTAACCGATCAGAGCCAGGTTAGGGAATTCTTTGCCCAGGAACGTCCCGAGTACGTTTTTCTGGCCGCAGCTAAAGTTGGCGGCATTCTCGCCAATTCCACATATCCAGCTGAGTTTATCTATCAGAATCTGCTCATGCAGACCAACGTGATCCACGAGGCTTTCCGAACCGGGGTGAAACGCCTTCTCTTCCTGGGGTCGAGTTGTATCTACCCCAAGCACGCACCTCAGCCGATGAAGGAAGAGTCATTGCTCTCGGGGCCTCTTGAGCCGACCAATCGTGCATACGCGGTTGCAAAAATCGCCGGGATTGAAATGTGCTCGTCGTACAACCGTCAATATGGAACGCGCTTCCTGGCAGCGATGCCAACCAATCTTTATGGCCGCGGAGACCGTTACGACGTTGCCGATTCGCACGTGATTCCAGCGCTGATCTTGAAGATGCACGAGGCGAAGGTGAGCGGGGCGGACCGGGTAACGGTTTGGGGTACCGGAGCGCCGCGTCGTGAGTTCCTCGATAGTGGCGACGCCGCAAGCGCCTGTGTTTTCCTGATGAATTTGCCGGACGAAAAGCTGGACGCGACCCTTGCGAACGGCCGCTCCTCGCCGATCGTGAATATCGGTTGCGGCGAAGACTTGACGATCCGGGAACTGGCAGAACTTATCGCCGATGTCGTCGGTTTCAAAGGGGAGCTTGTCTTCGATGCTTCGAAACCCGACGGAACTCCGCGAAAACTCCTCGACATCAGTCGTTTGACAGCCTTGGGATGGAAACCATCCACCAAATTGCGAGAAGGTCTCACGATGACTTACAAAGACTTTCTCGAACGCAAAAGTTCGGTACTAGCGTGAGATCAGACTTGTCGAGCGGTAATTGACTTGGCCATTACCTATCGCTGGATCGAAGGCGAACTCAAGAAGCACGGGCGCATTCATGCATCCGGCACAGTAAAAGACGGATTGGGCGCGAATCCAGTCCTGGGCGACTAACACTCGCCAGATAAAGACGCGAGCCTCCTGCAAACGTCCCCGCAGGATGGCGCCATCTCCGTCAGTAATTCGAGCGAGCTGATCTCCAATCACTCGTTCCGTCCCACTCAAACCTGAGCACCATCGAGGAGCGCGCCATGAGCATCGCTGTAATCACCGGTTCGGCCGGATTGATCGGCTCCGAAGCCGTCAACTACTTCGCCGCGAAAGGAATGGAAATCGTCGGGATCGACAACAACATGCGGCAAGTGTTTTTCGGAGAAGAGGCTTCCACGGCCTGGGTCCGGACCCGCCTCGAACGCCAGGTCCGCAACTACACACACTATGACGCCGACATCCGCGACGACGCCGCGATTTTCAAAATCTTCCAACAATACGGAAAAGAGATCGAGCTGGTGATCCACACCGCGTCGCAGCCTTCCCACGACTGGGCCGCCAGCAATCCCTTCATGGATTTCACCGTGAATGCCAACGGAACTTCCGTGATGCTGGAAGCCACCCGGCGATACGCGCCGGACGCCGTGTTCATCTTTACATCGACGAACAAGGTGTACGGGGATCTGCCGAACGAGTTGCCGCTGGTGGAGCTCGAGACTCGATGGGAGATCGCTCCCGGCCATCCGTATGAAAAGGGAATTCCAGAAACGATGTCCATTGACCGCTCGATGCACAGCCTGTTTGGCGCTTCCAAAGTGGCAGCGGACGTCCTGGTGCAGGAATACGGCCGTTACTTCGGGATGCGCACGGGGTGTTTCCGCGGAGGCTGCCTGACCGGGCCGAATCATTCCGGAACGCTGCTCCACGGATTCCTGGCGTACTTGATGAAATGCGCGGTTACCGGCAAGCCCTACACCGTGTTCGGCTACAAGGGCAAGCAAGTCCGCGACAATATCCACAGCGCCGACCTGATCCGCGCGTTCGATCAGTTCTTCCGGAGCCCGCGCTCCGGCGAAGTCTACAACCTCGGCGGGGGGCGCTACAGCAATTGCTCGATGCTGGAGGCCATCCGCCTGTGCGAACAAATCACGGGAAAAGAATTCCAATCGAAGTACGTGGAAGGAAACCGCAAGGGGGACCACATTTGGTGGATCAGTGATCTCTCGCATTTCCAATCGCACTACCCGGAATGGAAGCCGGCTTACGACGTGCCCAAAATCCTGCGCGAGATCTACGAAATGACATGCGCGCGGGAAGCCACGAAGAACCCTCTCCCCCAGCGTCCCGCCAACTTGAATGAAATGCGGAGCGACGCATGATTGACGCGGGCAGGCACAGCATCCTCGGGATCAAGATTAGTGCCGTCGATTACGAGGCGGCCGTGGACCGGATCATCCTGGCTGCAAAGCAGCGCCGGAGTCTCGCCGTTTCGGCGCTGGCCGTTCACGGCGTGATGACCGGCGTCCTGAATCCCGAGCACAAATACCGCTTGAATGGTTTCGACCTGCTCGTGCCCGATGGCCAGCCTGTACGCTGGGCCCTGAACCGGCTTTACCGGACTGGGCTGAAGGATCGCGTCTACGGCCCGAACTTGATGCGCAAGGTCTGCGCGCGTGCGGCGGAAGAGGGGCTGGGGATCTATTTCTACGGCAGCACTTCCGAAGTCCTCCAGGCAATGAGAAAGAATCTCACCGAACAATATCCGGGATTGAACGTGGCGGGGATGGAGCCCTCGAAATTTCGCCAGCTCACGCCGGCGGAAAAGAAATCGCTCGCTGAGCGCATCCGCAATTCTGGAGCATCGATCGTTATGATCGGCCTGGGATGCCCGCGCCAGGAAGTCTGGGCCTATGAATTTCGCGATCTACTTCCGATGCCGGCAGTCGCGGTGGGAGCGGCGTTTCCCTTTACGGCTGGAAAGGTCCGCCAGGCGCCGAAGCGACTCCAGGATCTGGGCCTCGAGTGGACATTCCGGTTATATATGGAACCGCGTCTCTGGCGCCGTTACCTGTTTCTGAATCCCACGTACGTTTTTCTGGTTGCTCTGCAATCCTTCGGCCTTTACGGCTCGGCGACGGAAGGCCGCAAACCCTCACAGGAACTGCTCTACGGCTGAGAGATATCTCACACACTTCTTCCGCGGATGAAAGACGACGCGGGGGGGTGCTTTCGCAAGGAAATTGAGAACCCTCGAAATTGATCTGGATTTGAATTTCACCTCGTGCGGCAAGGAACCCGGCCCAACCGGGATTCCCGCACGAACAGGAGCTTAAAATGCATCGATTCGTAAAGTATACGACCACCCTGCTGATCATCGCTTTGTTTGTCATGGGGGGCCTGAGACTTTCGCAGTCTCGGCACAGCGCAACCGGTGTGGCTGCGCAGCCTATGTCCGTCTCCGTGGCGCCTTTGCGCGCCCTGAATTTCGAGCCCAATGTCGGGCAGACCGATCCGCAGGTGAAGTTTCTCGCCCGCGGCCAGGGCTACTCCTTGTTCCTGACCCGCGACGGAGCCGTACTGTCCCTGCGCAAGCCGAGCACGACGAAGAGCCACAGCCAGCTCAATGCCGGTGACTCTCCCCTACTGGCTAAGAAAGACTCGGCCGCTCCCGCTGTTCTCCGGATGCGGCTCGTGGGAGCAAATTCCGCCCCACAGATTGCCGGCCGCAACCCGCTGCCCGGCAAGAACAACTACTTCATCGGCAACGATCCCTCGAAATGGCATTCCAACGTCGCCACTTATTCCAAGGTCGGCTACGACAACATCTATCCCGGCATCGACCTTGTTTATTACGGGAACCGCGGCCAACTGGAACATGACTTCATCGTCAAGCCTGGAGCGAATCCGAATTCGATCACGCTGGGCTTCGAAGGCGCGGATCAACTGAAGCTCGATTCCCAGGGCAATCTCCTGGTTCGCGCGGACGGCGATGAAGTTTCCTTCCACGCGCCGGTCGTTTACCAACAGAGCCACGGAAAAAAACTCACCATCGAAGGCCGCTACGTGGTCAAGAACCAGAAGCAAGTTGGATTTGAAGTGGCCGCTTACAATGCGCAAGAACCGCTGGTCATCGACCCGGTGCTTGTCTACGCCACCTACATCGGCGGCAGCGGCGACGACTTCGGCACGGGTATCGCCGTCGATACAGCCGGTAATGCTTACGTCGTTGGCCAAACCGTCTCGGCTAATTTCCCCACGAGCGCGACCGCCTTTCAGAAGGTCCTCAAGAGCAGTGTCGACAATGTTTTTGTGAGCAAGGTGAATACCACAGGCTCGGCGCTCGTCTATTCCACTTACATCGGCGGCACTGGCACTGATGAAGGAATTGGCATCGCCGTGGACGCGGCCGGCAGCGCGTACATAACTGGCGACACAAGTTCGTCGAATTTCCCGACCACCGCGAATGCCTTTCAGAAGACGATCGGCGACGCCGCTGGCGATTCCTTCGTCACCAAGTTGAGCGCGGATGGCTCTTCCCTGGTCTATTCCTCATTCCTCGGCGGAGATGCTTTCGACATCGGGTATGACATCGCTGTCGATTCTGCCGGCAATGCCTACGTAGCTGGACAGACCTTTTCCGGCAATTTCCCTCTCGCCGGAACTCCTGCGCAACCCGTCTATGGCGGGAAATCGGAAGCCTGTATCACCAAAGTAAATCCGGCCGGCACGGCGCTGGTTTATTCGACTTATTGGGGCGGCAGCAATGGCGACGAACAGGCCCGCGCCATCGTGGTTGACTCTACCGGGAACGCTTACATTGCCGGTCAGACCACCTCAACGAATTTCCCCACCACTCCCAGTCCCATTCAGGCGGCCTATGGCGGTGGCACTTTTGACGCCATCGTGGCCAAGCTGAATCCTACAGGCTCGGCAATGCTCTATTCCACTTACCTTGGAGGCAACGACCTTGACCAAGGACGCGGCATCGCCATCGACTCCGCAGGCAATGCTTACGTGACAGGTCAAACCTCATCGACCAACTTCCCCATCGCGGGCAATCCGTTCCAGAAAACCTACGGCGGCGGGTTGGCGGACGGATTCGTGTTTAAAGTGAATCCAACCGGTTCGGCGCTGGTCTTCTCCGGCTACTTCGGCGGCAACACGGAAGATCAGGGTGACCACGGTATGGCCGTCGATTCCAGCGGCAATATCTATATCGCTGGCTTCACCAATTCACCCAATTTCCCGATCACTGCAAACCCAATTCAGGGCACGTACCAAGGGGGCGCTTACGACGCCATCCTCATGAAGCTGACCACCGATGGCTCGTCTCAAATCTATTCCACCTATTTCGGCGGCAATTTCACTGACAGCGGCCGAGCAATCGCCGTGGATTCCGCTGGCAATGCTTACGCCGTACTGTACACAAATTCAACAACCATTCCGACCACCACCGGAGCTTTCCAGACGGTCAATGGCGGTGGCTTTGACGCGTTCGTTCTGAAGGTCTCGGAATCATCGGCGGTCGCGACGTTGTCTCCCTCCAGCTTGACCTTTGCCAGCCAAGTGGTTGGCACGACCAGCGGGGCGCAAGCAGTGACGCTTTCGAACACCGGCAACCTGGCGATGGCCATCACCGGCATCACCCTCACTGGAACGAATGCCGCTGACTTTGCGCAGACGAACACGTGCGGAGCTTCCGTGGCTGTGGGCGCGAATTGCGCGATCAGTGTAACTTTCAAGCCGACGGCGGCCGGCACGCGCATCGCAACCGTGTCCGTGGCAGACAGCGCCAGCGGCTCGCCTCAAACCTTCACCCTGACGGGCACGGCCCAAGCAGCCGGCGCGGTGGCTACCCTTTCCGCCACCAGCGTAAGCTTCGGCAACCAACTCCTGAACACCAACAGCGCGCCTCGCACTGTCCTGTTGACCAACACCGGCGCGTCGACTCTCACCATCACTGGTGTCACCATCACTGGGACCAACGGCACCAACTATACTCAGACGAATACCTGTAACGGCTCCGTCGCGGCCAATGCAAGTTGCACTTTCACGTTGATCTTCAGACCGACCGCAACTGGCACACGCACCGGCACACTCAACATCGCCGACAACTCCGTGCCCAGCCCGCAAACAGTCGCGCTCACCGGCGTCGGCAGCACCACTGCCGCTGCCGTCGCTTCGCTCGCTCCCGCTTCGCTCACGTTCACCAATCAATACGTCAACTCAACCAGCGCAGCGCAGATCATCACTCTGACGAATACCGGCAATGAATCGCTCGGCATCACCAGCATCCTGGTGACCGGCGCGAACAGCACCGACTTCGCTCAGACCAACAACTGCGGCACCACCATCCTTGCCGCCGGAAACTGCACCATCAATGTTACGTTCACGCCAACGGCTGCCGGAGCACGCGCTGCTGCGGTCACATTCACAGACAACGCGGCCAACTCGCCGCAGTCCATCGCTCTCACCGGCACGGGTGTCGCTTCGCCCACCGGCCCATTCAATCACGTCTTCATCGTGGTGGAATCCGGCAGAGACTACTCCAACGTCGTGGGCGCCGTCGACATGCCGTATTTCACCGGCCTGATCAACCAGTACGGTTTGGCCACAACCTATTACGCCGATGCCCATCCCGGGATCAGCGATTACTTCATGCTCACCACTGGGCAGACGGTGACCACCGACAACAATCTACCCAACACCAACGTGGACAACATCGTCCGCGAACTCGTCGCCACCGGCAAGACTTGGAAAGTGTACGCCGAGGATCTGCCATCCGTCGGCTACATGGGAGGTGATGTGAATCTCTATCTCAAACATCACAACCCGTTCGTCTATCTCACTGACGTTCAGAATAGCCCCGCACAGCAGCTGAACGTCGTTCCATTCACCCAGTTCGCCTCCGACCTGGCCAACAACGCTCTGCCGCAATACGTGTTCATCGTTCCCAACGACTTCAACGACTCGGAAGTCGGCTCGCGCGCCGACACTGATACTTGGTTGCAAACCAATATCAATCCCTTGATCCAGAGCGCGTTTTTCCAGAACAAAGGACTCTTGGTCATCACCTTTGATCAAGCGGCAACCGACAACACCAACGGCGGCGGTCAAGTTGCCACCGTAATTGTTGGACCGACGGTAAAGCCCGGCTACAAATCCACCACGCTTTACGAACACGCCAGCGTGTTGCGATTGATGGCATCGGGCCTTGGCGTTCCTGTGCTACCGGGCGCCGCGGCAACCGCTGCCGACATGTCTGAATTCTTCGCGGCAGCTCCCGCCGTGGGTCTCGCGCCGGCTAGCTTGACGTTCGCTAGCCAGTTAACGAACACGACGAGCGCACCTCAATCAATCACTCTCACCAACACGGGCAATGCTCCGTTGACCATCGCCAGCATCGCCGCTAGCGCGCAGTACGGGCAAACGAACTCCTGCCCCACCAGCCCGTCAACGCTTCCGGCCAACGGCACGTGCACCATTAACGTTACGTTTACGCCCACAGCAGCCGGTGCTCAACCTGGCACTATCACCTTCACCGACAATGTCAACGGCAGCCCGCAAATCTTCAATCTGACCGGCACGGGTGTTGTTCCGGCTCCAGTCGTAACTTTGGCCCCGGCCAGCTTGACTTTTGCCAGTCAGACCGTGAACACGACGAGCGCGCCACAATCCGTCACGCTCACCAACACCGGCACTGCCGTGCTCACGATCACCAGCATCGCGGCCAGCGCCCAGTATGCGCAAACCAACACCTGCCCGGTCAGCCCGGCGACGATTGGTATTGCGGGAACTTGCTCCATCAGCGTGACGTTTACGCCGACCGCTGTAGGCGTTCAAGCAGGCTCAATCACCATCGTGGATAATGCCGCCGGCAGTCCGCGCGCGATCACTCTTTCCGGCACTGGCGCAGCTGCTCCGGCTCCAGTCGTTACTCTGTCTGCCACCACTGTCACATTCGGTAGCCAGCAGATCAATGTGGCCAGCGGAACAAAGTCAGTGACACTCACCAATAC
>JBGQGW010000128.1:0-11104 GCA_041497605.1 Terriglobia bacterium
GGAACCAAAAATATTGCCGAGGACACTCGAGAATGCGTTGACGATGGGCCAGGTTTTCAGCGTCGAATCCATGGTGGTGCCGACGATGATGACCATGGATTTGGTGACCCAGCCCAGGATGAGGCAGTTCATCATCAGGCCGAGATAAACGGCGCGAAAACCGCGAAGAAAAGCAGCGGGTTTCCCGGCATAACGCATTTCGGCGAATTGCACGTCGGTCATCAGGCCGGAGCGGCGCCACAATCGCGCATAGAGAAAAACCGTCATCATGCCGGAGAGCAGAAACGCCCACCACAGCCAGTTGCCGGCGATGCCCTGGGTATAGACAAGGCCGGCCACAAGCAAGGGCGTATCGGCCGCGAAGGTGGTGGCCACCATGGAGGTTCCCGCCAGCCACCAGGAAACACTGCGTCCGGAGACGAAATAATCTTCGGTGCTGCCGGCTGATTTGCGGCGGAAATAAAGGCCGAGGCAAAGCGTGATCGCGAGGTAGCCGACGATGGCGGACCAATCGAGCAGGGTGAAATTCATCGGATGGTGGTCTTCCTCTCGCGCGCTTTCAGTGAACATGCACGCGTCACAGCTAATTCAACACGCATTTGCTGGGGCTGTCTTGCCTTTACTAAGCGCCCGCGACTGATCTCAGGTTCGCAATCGTTGGATGCCGTTATTGCATACCTCTATTCGCGGAGGCAATCCAAAATATTTGCACGGAGTGCGGGGCCGGGCATCGGCGCCCGGTTGGCGCGCCGGTGGGAAAAACCGCGCCGGTGACCCGGGTTCGTATTATGCTGCGCGTGTGATGAAGAGGATGGATCGGGCAATCGCGCCAAGAGCGAAGGGTTCATTGCGAAGGATTTCTGCTGGCGTGGCCCTGTTCTGCGCAATCGGCTGGATCGACACCGCTCAGACGCAAGAGCCGGCACCATCGCCGGCGCCAGCATCGCCCGCGAGCCAAGGGCAGCGGCTCGATGCTCCGGCGATGAATGTGATGCCAATGCCGGCCAGCGTCCAGATGGGAACGGTCCGGCTGCCGCTGACGCAGAACTTTGCTGTTGCGCTGGAGGGGTACAAGGAAGCGAGGCTGGATCGCGCGGTCGAGCGGTTCTTGAGCGAACTTTCGCGTCAGACCGGAATTCCGATCGCACGGCGTGCTGCGGATTCAAGCAAGGCGGTTTTGATTGTGCACATTGCGCACGGCAGCAAGGAAATTCAAGACCTGGACGAAGATGAAAGTTACACGCTGCAGATCAGCAATTTCGGAGCAAAGATCAACGCGGCAAATCCGCTGGGCGCGATGCACGGGCTGCAAACTTTTTTGCAGCTTGTAGAGGCCGCGCCGGGCGGCTTTTCCGTTCCCAACCTTTACATAGAGGATAGGCCTCGGTTCGCCTGGCGCGGATTGATGATCGATTCCTGCCGGCACTTTATCCCGCTCGAAGCCATAAGGAGAAATCTCAACGGGATGGCGGCGGTGAAATTGAACGTGTTCCATTGGCATTTGTCGGAGAATCAGGGATTTCGCGTGGAGAGCAAGACGTTTCCAAAGTTGCAGGAGATGGGATCGGACGGGCTTTACTACACGCAGGCGGAAGTTCGCGAAGTGATCGCGTACGCGCGCGACCGCGGCATCCGGGTGATCCCGGAATTCGACATCCCGGGACACAGCACCGCGTGGTTCGTGGGCTATCCGGAGCTTGCGAGCGGGCCGGGACCTTACGAGATCGAGCGGCGATGGGGAATCTTCGACCCGGCCATGGATCCGACGCGCGAGGAAACTTATAAATTTCTAGAAAAACTTCTCGGCGAGATGGCCAAACTTTTCCCCGATCATTATTTCCATATCGGCGGGGATGAAGTGAACGGCAAGCAGTGGGACGCCAATCCCACAATTCAGGCGTTTATGCGCGAACACGGCCTCAAGAACAACGACGGGCTGCAGCATTACTTCAACGAGCGAGTGGGGAAAATCCTGATCAAGAACCACAAGACGATGGTGGGCTGGGATGAAATTCTGGCGCCGGGCCTGCGGAAGGATTCCGTGATTCAATCATGGCGCGGAGCGAAATCAATGGCCGAAGCGGCGCGGCTAGGATATCGAAGCTTGCTCTCGAACGGCTACTACTTGGATTACATGTGGCCGGCCTCGCAGCACTACGCCGTCGATCCGATGACCGAGGACACGGCAGCACTCACCGCGGAGGAGAAGGCGCGGATCCTGGGCGGCGAGGCTTGCATGTGGGCGGAATTTATTTCGCCGGAGAATATCGATACGCGGATCTGGCCGCGAACGGCGGCGATCGCGGAACGATTGTGGTCACCGGCGGAGGTGAGCGACGTTGACTCGCTTTACCGCCGGATGGACGCGGAAAGCGCGCGACTGGAATTGACCGGCATGGATCACAAATCGAGCTCTGCGCAGATGCTGGGCCGCCTGGCCGGCTCGGACAACATCGCCCATCTTCGGGTTCTGGCTGACGTGGTGGAGCCGGTGAAGATTTATCAGCGAGCGAAAACGGCTCGAGCCGCGAACATCATTCAGACCAGCGCCGACCCGCTGAACCGGATGGCCGACACAGTGGCGCCGGAGAGCGAAGCCGCGCGAATCTTTACGAAGGAAGTGGATGCGCTGGTGAGCGGGAATTTTAAGGATGCGGCACTCGAAGCGGAAATTCGCGCGCAACTGATGGTGTGGCGCGCGAACGACGCGGCGCTCGCTCCGTCGCTCGCGAAATCATTTTTGCTGATGGAACTAGCGCCAATTTCGCATGATCTTGCGAACCTGGGCGCCGCGGGGATCGAGGCACTCGATTACATCGATGGGGCACAGCATCCCGCTGACGGCTGGAAAACGCGGCAACTGGCGGTGGTCGAGCAGGCAAAAATTTCGAAGGCTGATTTGTTGCTCCCCGTCGCACCGGCTATTCAGCAACTTGTGGAATCGGCCGCGGGTGTTGCGCCGGGTAAGTAGCGGCGGAGCGTGCGTTACTCGGTGACGACGGCTTTGACCAGATGGCGGGGATGGTCAACGTCGCAGCCATTGCGGACGGCATAGTGGTAGGCAAAAAGTTGCAGCGGGACGACTTCGAGAATGGGGAGCAAGAGTTCGGGAGCCGGCGGCACAAAGATCACGCGCTCGGCCACTTGCTGAATTTCGCCATCACCATCCGTCGCGATCACGAGGGCTTTTCCGCCGCGGCTTTTCACGTATTCGAGGACGCCAAGCGTTTTTTTGTAACGCAGCAGCGAATCAGGATCCGATGTATCGCGCGTGGCCAGCGCGACGACGGTGAGTTTTTCGTCCACCAGCGCACTGGGCCCGTGGCGCAATTCGCCTGCCGGATAAGCTTCCGCCTGGACGTAGGAAATTTCCTTCAACTTCAAAGCCCCTTCCCGAGCGATGGCGTAATGGACGCCGCGGCCCAGGAACAAAAATGTTTTGGATTGTTGAAACAGCCAGGAGCACTCGCCGGCCTGCTTGTCCCAGGCGCCGAGAAATTTATCGATTCCCTGTGGCACAGCGGCGAGTGCGTTGAGATGGGTGCGAATGACTTCCGAAGTCATGCGGCCGCGCTTGCGGGCCAGAAAAAGAGCGAAGAGATAAAGGATGGTCAATTGGGCCGTGAAGCTCTTGGTGGCGGGCACGGCTTTTTCGAGGCCGGCTTGCGTCACCAGGGTGGCGTTGGCCTCGTGGGCGATGGTGGAATCGGCCACGTTGGAGATGGCCACCGTTCGGGCGGCGCGATTGAGGGCCTCGCGCTGCGCGGCAATTGTGTCGGCGGTCTCACCGGATTGGGTGATGACCACGACGAGCGGGTCGGCGGTGGCGTGAGTGGAGCGATAACAATACTCGCTGGCATATTCCACATCCACGGCGACACCGGAAAGATCTTCGATCATGATCTCGCCGGCCAGGCCGGCGTGGCGGCTTGATCCGCTGGCCGCAATAATAATCTTCTTGAAATTCAGCAGGGCGCTTTCGATTACGGCCAGAGACGAAGGGAAAATCAGGTTGCCCTTGACGTGGACACGAATCGTTTCTTGAATCGTGTGCGGCTGCTCATAAATTTCCTTGAGCATGAAATGGGGGAAATCGGTTCTTTTGGGGAGGCCGGATTCGCGAGGATTGTTTGCCATGACGCTACACTCAACTGAATCGATTCAATCGATGGCTGAAACTTTAACATACCGGTCAAGGCAAGCGCGCATGATCTGGCGGCACACCACGTACCGGCCGGTCGCTTGCCGGCAGATAGAGGACCAGCGGGCCCGCGCCTCGGCCGGGCCATTTTTTGGTTTCACTCGATTTTTCCGGAACACGACGCCACTGGCGGGAGGCTGGTTACCATTGCTATTGACGCGGGCGCTACGGCTTTGACATCCGGCGGCGGCTTTGTATAAATGGACGCTCGCTCACAGTGGAGTGGAATTCAAATCGATTCGAAGGAAAAGAACAATTCAGCGCATATCGTTAGTAATTTTCTTTTTTCTCTTGGTGGCGGGAAGAGCGGCGGGGCAGCCGGCGCCGGCGAATTTGATCGCCAATGTTCCGGGCCGGAGCGCGATCAGCCTGAATGGTCCGTGGAAAGCCATTATCGATCCTTACGAAGTGGGGAACCGATTGCGTTTTTATGAGAACCGGAAACCGCAGGATAAACGGGAGTTGGTGGAATACGATTTCGAGAAATCGGGATCGCTGAATGTTCCGGGCGATTGGAATTCACAACGGCCGCAGCTTTTCTTCTACGAAGGCGCGGTGTGGTACGAGAAAACGTTTAAATACCACAAGAAGCTGAACATGCGCGCTTTCGTTTACTTCGGCGCGGCGAACGAGCAAGCCCGTGTTTATCTGAACGGGCAAAAACTGGGCGAACACCAGGGCGGGTTTACTCCTTTCAACTTCGAGATCACCGATCAAATCATCGAAGGCGTGAATTTTCTGGTGGTGGAGGTGAACGACAAGCGGCGGGCGGACGGCGTTCCGGCGATGGAGAGCGATTGGTGGAATTATGGCGGGCTCACGCGGGGCGTCGAAATTATTGAAGTGCCGGAAATATTTATCCAGGATTATTCCGTCCAATTGCAGAAAAACGAGATGGCGGAAGTGGATGCTTCGGTGAAGCTGAATGGTGCGACAGAGCCGGTGAAAGTGACGCTCGAGATTCCGGAGCTGGCGATCAAGTCCACGACATTTTCCGACGCCAATGGCGCCGCTGAATTCAACTTTCCCGCGCGGCTGGAACTGTGGTCGCCGGATAGCCCCAAGCTGTATCGAGTGGTGATCCGGTCTTCCGGCGACAAGATTGAAGATCAAATCGGCTTCCGCAGTGTCAAGGCTTATGGCGGAACGCTGTTTTTGAACGGCAAACCGATTTTTCTGCGCGGCATTTCGATGCACGAAGAAGCGCCGTTCCGCGGCGGGCGCGGCTTGACGCTGAAAGACGACCAGACTCTACTAGGATGGGCGAAGGAACTGGGCTGCAACTTTGTGCGGCTGGCGCATTATCCGCACAACGAAGAGATGATCCGGCTGGCGGATAAGATGGGCTTCCTGGTGTGGGCGGAAATTCCCGTGTATTGGAGCGTGGATTGGAAAAATCCGGCGACGCTGGAAAACGCAGAAGAGCAATTGCGCGATATGGTGGCGCGCGACCAGAATCGAGCTTCGGTGATTCTCTGGTCCATCAGCAATGAAACCCGCGACGAGCCGGGGCGGCTGGAATTTCTGAAAGCGCTGGCGGAATACGCGCGGCGATTGGACGGGAGCCGGTTGATTACGGCGGCCATGGATCGAACTGACAATTCCGACCCACAGATGAGAATACTGAACGATCCGCTGGGAGAGTATTTGGACGTTCTGGGACTGAACGAATATCTGGGGTGGTACGAAGGGCGGCCGGAGGATGCCGATGAAATTCAATGGAAGCTGGGGTATGACAAACCGCTGATCGTGAGTGAATTTGGCGGGGATGCGCTGTTCGGCTACCGCGGCGATGCACAGACGCGATGGAGCGAAAAGTATCAGGCGAATTTGTACCAGCATCAAATCAAGATGCTGCAGCAAATGCCTTCTCTTGTGGGCGTATCGCCGTGGGCATTGATGGATTTTCTTTCGCCGCGCCGCACGCTGCCGGGAATTCAGGATTACCACAATCGCAAAGGATTGGTGTCGGACCGAGGCGAGCATAAACAGGCTTTTTACGTTTTGCAGAAGTATTATCGCGACATCGAGAAGGCGGAAAAAGCCGGGCCTGCTCCTGTTCCTGTTGCTGCTCCCGCTCCCGTTGCAAAACCAAAACCGACGCCGGCCGAAGCTGCCGCGCCTGCGAAGAGTTCCAAGGCGACTCACGGCTCCCATCGCCGAGCGGATGCAGCGAAGAAGAAAAAACCGGAATGAACTGATTGATTGATTCGTTCAGGGGCGCGAAGGGGAAAATCGCATGAAGTACCGCAAACTGGGGCGCACTGGTTTTGAAGTCAGCGAAATTTCGCAGGGACTTTGGGGCATGGGCGGTTGGACCGGCTCGGACGATAAGGAGTCGCTCGAAGCCATGCAACTGGCAATCGAGCTGGGCTGCAATTTTTTTGATTCGGCATGGGCCTATGGGGATGGAAAGAGCGACAGTCTTCTGGGCGAAATATTGTCACGCAATCGGGACAAACGATTGTTTGCGGCTTCGAAGGTTCCGCCGATGAACAAGCGGTGGCCCGCCCGGGCCGAATATAAATACCACGACGTGTTCCCTGCTGCTCACGTGGTGAAGACTGCCGAAATGATCGGGAAGAATCTTCGCGCGGATGCGATCGATCTGCTGCAATTCCATGTGTGGTCGGATAGCTGGGCCGGGGAGCCGGAATTTCGCGAGACGGTGGAAAAATTGAAAAGCGACGGATTGATTCGATTTTTTGGAATCAGCCTAAATCGCTGGGAGCACGAGAACGGCATTCGGGCGATTGAGACCGGATTGGTGGACACCGTGCAGGTGATTTACAACATTTTCGATCAGGCGCCGGAGGAAAAACTATTCCCAGTCTGCCGGAAACACGATATTGGCGTGATCGCGCGAGTGCCGTTGGATGAAGGCAGCCTGGGCGGCAAGATGACACTCGAAACAAAATTTCCCGCGAACGACTGGCGCGGGCATTACTTCAGCCCGGAAAATTTGCGGAATACGGTGGCGCGCGTGGAGAAATTGAAGGCCGTGGTGCCGGCGGGGATGACTTTGCCGGAGATGGCGGTGCGCTTCATCCTGTCGCATCCCGCGGTGAGCACGCAGATCGTGGGAATGCGCAAACACGCTCACGTGAGAGAAAACCTGGCGGCGAGCGACGCCGGGCCGCTGGATCGCGCGCTGCTCGAAAAACTGAAAAGCCACCGCTGGGATCGCACACCCCAACCCTGGTCGGACTAGGCGCTCGGGACCGCCGCGGAAAACGACGAGACCTGCGAACGCGGGCTGGTGTAGCATAATAGGAGGGCAAACGGAGTATATCCGCTGGCCGCGAAGGGGTCAAATCGCAAGGAATGACGACTGGAAAACTAATTCGGCGCAAACTGCTGGCGGCGCACCGCAAGCTGCGCGAAATCCGCATGATCGTGAAAGGGCTGGCTTTCAAGCGGCACGTGCTGCTGGCGCACATTATTCCGACGCGGCGGTGCAATCTTTCCTGCGACTATTGCAATGAGTACGATGACCACTCGAAGCCGGTGGCGAAAGAGGAGATGTTCCGGCGAATCGACCTGCTGAAATCCTTCGGCACGGCCATCATCACGATCAGTGGCGGCGAGCCGCTGCTGCATCCCGACCTGGACGACATCATCCGGCACATCCGGAAAAAAGGGATCATCGCGGGGATGATCACCAACGGATATTTGCTGACGGCGGACCGCATCGAGCGGTTGAACCGTGCGGGCCTCGAATACCTGCAAATCAGCATTGATAACGCCGTGCCGGACGAAGTTTCGATGAAGAGCTTGAAAGTGCTGGACCAAAAACTGGCGCTGCTGGGCGAGCACGCCGATTTTCACATCAATATCAATTCGGTGCTGGGCAGCGGCGTGAAAAATCCGGAAGACGCCTTGCGAGTGGCGCACCGCGCCATCGATCTGGGATTCACCAGCACGGTCGGGATCATTCACGATGGGAACGGGCAGGTTCGCCCGCTGAAGCAGCGCGAGGGGGAAATTTTTCGCGAGATCATGAACCTGGGCAAGCGCTCGTTCGCGCGGCTGAATCATTTTCAAGACAACATCGCCGCGGGGCGCGCGCATGTGTGGCGCTGCCGCTCCGGCGCGCGATATTTATACATTTGCGAGGACGGGCTGGTGCATTACTGCTCGCAGCAGCGCGGCTATCCGGGAATTCCCATCGAGCAGTACACGGCGGCGCAACGTCATCGCGAGTTTTACACCAAGAAGGCGTGCGCGCCGCGGTGCACGGTTTCCTGCGTGCAACAAGTCTCGATGCTCGACAACTGGCGCTCGCCGCAAACGCTGAAGCCCGCGCCGATGGCTCCGCCTCCGATGTCGCCGTCTTCTTCTGAAAATTTGGTCCAACTCACAGGCCAGAATTCGCGCGGTTAGAAATCAGCAAGCAAAGCAGGGCGCAGTAGAACAATGAAAGAATTCCCGTGCTTGCTATGCGCGCCGGCTTTTTCATAGTTGATTAAGACTATCATCAGTATTGACGTTAGCGCACCAGGCGACGTTTCGGTTGTCTGGGGTGCGCAGCGAGCAGTCCGCTCCCTGAATCGGCGAGCGAGGCCAGGTTCACTGGGATGCATGGATCACTTGCTGAACCCGCATGCGGGAAGCTAGCGCGTTTTCACTGTATGGGGCAGGCGGCGTCAGGCTGGTCCGTGGCGTTCAAGCGGACACCAATTTTCAGGTCGCAGGTACTCTCGCCTGGTGGGCATTCGAGCTTAGCGGGCTGCTTGGATGCGCGGGTTGGCGAAGGCAACAGCCGGTACTTTCCCGGTTCGACCGTTCCCAGATCGAAGTGACCGTTCGCATCCGTCACCACAACCTTCAGGGTTACTTGCTTTCGTTGTGAAATATACTTCCTTAACTCCACCCGTGAATACTTGATTGGCTCGACGAATTCCTCGGGCTGGTTCACCGACCAAAGAACCGTGCCCATTAGGTGAACCGAATTCTTGAGTACGAGGTTTGGCTGGATATTTTCGAGCTTGAGGATCTCCTGGCAAAAGTTTGATTTGACAGGCCCAGTCGTAACGACCTGGCCCAGAGAAGCAGTGATCGAGAGCATGATCCCGATGATAACGTTTAACATACGTGAGACATGATAGAACAAAGCGACTGGAATGTCCTTCCAGACCTCCTCCCCTGTGGCAACTGTCTGCTCCGCACCAACCTGCTAGAGCTTCGGGTGGCGGAGGTGGAAATCGGTTGCATTTTGATAGGCGCGAGCCAGGGTGAGCATTTTTTCTTCGCCATAAAGTTGGCCGAGGAATGTGAGGCTGACGGGAGTGCCTGGGCCGCCGTAGTTGCCCTGGATTTCGCCTTTGTCGTTTTTGATGACGGGGGGAGCGTCTTCGCCGCGGAAGCCGTTGGGGAGAATCACGGCGGGGTGTCCCGTGAGATTGGTGGCGAGGAGTTGCTGGCTGTTGGTGGGAGCGACGATGACGTCGAAACCCATGAAGGCTTTTGAAACGGCGTCCATCGCCAACATGCGCGCGCGGTTGGCCTGGATATATTCGACGGCGGGAATAAAGTGCGCGGCACGGAAGGTGTTCGGCCAATCGGCGGGGCCTTGATCGGTGAGCAGTTTGTCGCGGCCGTTGCGGGTGATTTCATCGAAGGCGGCGCCGGCTTCGGCGAGGAGGGTGGGCACCATGGCGTCGTAAGGCAATTTCGGCAGCTCGACTGGAATCAAATTCACTCCCATGCTTTTCAGCTTGGCAATAGCGGCTTCGTTGAAGCGGCGGTCGTATTCGGAGCGCACGCGGAATTCTTCCTGGCGCTTCTTTTGTTCTTCGAGTTTCTTTTTTTCTTCGGCGAAAAGTTCGGATTCCGGTTTCTCGGGCGGCGCGGGCGGTTCGGGGCGCCGCTCGAAATCGGCTTTCAGATATCCCACTTTCAATTTGCGCCAGTCGAGATTGCCGTTCCAATTGAAGACGGCGAGTTGAACGGCGCGATCGCTGCCGTCCGGCCCGTAGATGGCGTGGAGGACGAACGCGCAATCCTCCACGGCGCGGCAGATGGGGCCGAGCTTATCCATGCTCCAGGAAAGGGCCATGGCGCCGGTGCGGGGAACGAATCCAAATGTGGGGCGCAATCCGGTGGCGCCGCAGCGTGTGCAGGGCGAGGAAATCGATCCGAGCGTCTCGGAACCGATGGCGAAAGCGACGCAGCCCGCCGCAGTGGCCGATGACGAACCGGCGGAAGAGCCGCTCGAACCCTGCTCGGGATTCCACGGATTGCGCGTTTTGCCGGCGAACCAATGGTCGTTCATGGCCAGAGCGCCGAGACTTAATTTCGCGACGAGAACCGCGCCGGCCGCGTCGAGACGCTTGACGACGGTCGAGTCTTCCTCAATTTTCTGATCTTCGAAACCGCCGGCGCCCCAGGTGGTGCGGTATCCCTTGACCGCCAGCAGATCTTTCGCGCCCCAGGGCAGGCCGTGAAGCGGGCCGCGATATTTTCCGGCAGCGAGATCGCGATCGGCTTCTTTTGCTTTTGCTTTGGCGCGATCTTCCGTGAAGGTGATCACGAAGTGGAGCAAGGGGTCGTAGCGCTTCAGGCGATCGAGATACATCTCCGTGAGCGCCATGGAAGAAACCCTTTTCGCGCGAATCAATTCGGTGAGTTCGCGGACGCTGTAGAAGCAAACGTCTTCGAGAGTTTTGGGAACTCCGCGCGCGGCCACGGCGGGAGCAACGGAAGGCTGGAGCGGGCGCTTTACAGTTTCGAATTTCGTGGAGGGCAGGACAGGATCGAAAATCAGGGCCGGGGGAATGCTATTGGCCATGTGCAATTTGTAGATTTCTTCGTAGCCCTTGGTGCGATCGTTCAGATTCTCGAGCAACATCTGTTTATATTCTTCGGGGATCTGGATGTCCGCGATGGCGGCGGCGTTATCGA
>JBGQGW010000129.1:0-10986 GCA_041497605.1 Terriglobia bacterium
ATCGAATTGCGCTACCGCATGCTGCCGTATCTGTATACGAGTTTCGAAGAAGCGTCACGGGATGGGCTGCCGGTGATGCGTCCGCTTTTCCTGGAGTATCCGGAAGAGGGGGCCCTGTACACGAACGATCAGGAATTTCTGCTGGGAAGGGACATCCTGGTGGCGCCGAAGTTGACAGAGATGCTTGACGCTTACCCGGTTGTGCTGCCCGGCGGCCCGGAGAGCAATTGGTACGACTATTGGACCGGGCAGAAATTCGCGGGGAGCCAATCGCTGAGCGTCAAACCGGCTCTGGATACGCTTCCATTGTATGTGCGTGGCGGCGCGATTTTGCCGCAGGAATCCGTGGTGCAAGATACGGACGAGATACCCCAAGGGCCGCTCGAATTGCGCGTCTATCCGGGGATGGATTGCCGGGGCTCGGAATATTTGGATGATGGGAAGAGCTACGGATACACGAAGGGCGCGTACCTGCGCGTGCAATACAGATGCCGGGCGGCAGACGGATCACTCACAATTACGGCCGCGGCGCGCGAAGGCTCCTATGCGCCCTGGTGGGCCAGCGTGAAGCTGGAAATTTTCGGCACGGAAAAAAGACCGAAGGAGATTCGCGCCGGCCGGAAGGGAATCACGGGTTGGACGTACGACGCGCAGCAGAAGGCGGTCACCCTGACGATTCCGGACGCCGCCTCCGGCTGGGAAGTGGTGGTCGATTATCAGTGAGCGGAATGCAAAGCATTCGCTCGATGCCGTTTATTCAGATTTGACGACTTCGCCGCCTTTCATCACGAATTTTACATGCTCGAGTAGCGTTACGTCAGAGAGCGGATCGCCGTCGACAGCGATTAGATCGGCAAATTTTCCCGCCTGTAGAGTTCCCACGCGGTCTGACCAGCCGAGCAAGATCCGTTTCCCGCTGCGTCGAAATATCCACAACCACGCAAATTCCGTATTGACAGCGTGTGTCCTGCAACGTATAAATATACAGTCGACTGCATAATCAGTCAGACGCCATTTATGGGGATGCAAAAGCGATTCCGGCAAGGGCAGATTCTAAAAGTGATCTCGGCTGAACCCATCTCGAATCAGGACGAACTGCGGCGGCGGCTGGCGCATCTGGGGATGCGCGTGACCCAGGCGACGCTTTCGCGCGACTTGCGCGATCTGAAGCTGGTGAAAACCGGCGAAGGATACCGGCCGTTTTCGGCGGTCAACGAAGAAACGGCGGCGATGCCGGTGCTGATGCGCGCCCTGCGGGAATTTCTGCTGGACATTCGGCCGGCGCAGAATCTGCTGGTGCTGAAGACTCCGCCGAGCGGGGCGCAGCCGCTGGCGGCCGCGATTGACGCCGAGCACTGGAAGGAAGTGGCGGGGACGCTGGCTGGTGACGACACCATCCTGATCGTCACGCCGTCGAAATCCACGCGCGCCGCCCTGCAAAAGCGCATTGAGGATCTTCTCCGATGACGGATAGGGCACGGGTCGCCGTCGTTGGGGCGACGGGATACGCGGGTTACGAACTGGCCCGGATTCTGCTGCGGCATCCCGGTGTTGAAACGCCGACTTTCTATCTGCGCGAGGCGCACGCGAATATTCAATGCCTGAGCGAATTGTTTCCGCAGTTGCGCGGCTGGGGGGATGCGCCGTGCCGGACGTACTCGAAGGAGTCGATTGCGAAGAGCGGAGCGCGCGCCGTTTTTCTTTCCACGCCGCACGAAGTTTCCATCGAGCTTGCGCCGGAACTCGCCGCGGCGGGGATTCCGGTGGTGGATTTGAGCGGAGCGTTCCGATTCCCCGAGCCTGAAACGTTTTCGCACTGGTACAAAATTCCGGCGGCGGCGCAAGAGCTGCTCGCCGGCGCGGTTTACGGTTTGCCCGAGCTCTATCCGGGAAAGCCAGCGGAAGCGAAGCTGGTTGCGAATCCGGGGTGCTATGCCACTTCGGTGATTCTGGGCTTGCGGCCAGTGATGGAATCCGGCTGGGTGGCGCGGGAGCGGGGGATTGTCTGCGATTGTAAATCGGGAGTGAGCGGCGCGGGAAAAGAACCGAAGCGCGAAACACACTTTGTGGAGGTGAACGAGAATTTTCGCGCGTACGGCGTGTTCACGCACCGGCACACGCCGGAAATTACCGGGCATCTGGGACTCGAACCCGGCGACTTGATATTCACCACACATTTGCTGCCGGTGGAGCGCGGGATTCTATCGACACTGTATGTGTGGCTGAGCGAGCCGCACAAAGCCGATGAAATCGAAGGGTTATACCGGCAGTTTTATGCCGGGCGGAAACTGGTGCGCATTTCACCGGCGGGCCGCCTTCCGGAATTGCAGCATGTGACGCACACGAATTTTTGCGACCTCGGCTTCGCGCTCGATCCATCGGGGCAGCGGCTGGTGATCGTTTCCTGCCTCGACAATCTGGGGAAGGGCGCCGCCGGGCAAGCGGTGCAAAATTTAAACGGGATGCTGGGCTATCCCGAGACCACAGGACTGATATGAGACTCGTCATAAAAATTGCCGGCGCGCTGCTGGAACAGGAAGAAAATGTTCAGGGCATCGCGCGGCAGATCGTGGAACTTGCGAAAGAAGGGCATGAATTGCTGGTGGTGCACGGCGGCGGAAAGCTTTTTACCGCGACGCTGGCGCGAATGGGGATCGCGAGCCGATTCGTGAACGGCCTGCGCGTGACCGATCGCGAAACGCGCGACGTGGCCGTGATGGTGCTGGGCGGATTGCTGAACAAGCGGATGGCTGCGGCCATTTCGCTGGCGGGGCACCCGGCCGTGGGAATCGCGGCATCGGATTCGGCGTGTTTTCTGGCCGAGCCGATGATGCACAACGAGGTGGCGGGCGGGCTGGGCTTCGTCGGCTACGTGACCGGCGTCAATTTGGAATTTCTGACTTCGCTGTGGCGAGCGGGGATGATCCCGGTGGCGTCGTGCCTGGGGCTGGGAGCGGACGGCGAGCTCTACAACATTAACGCGGATCATATGGCGGCGGCTTGCGCGGAATATTGCCACGCCGACCGGCTGATTTTCCTGACGGACGTTGCGGGCGTGCTAGATGGTGAGAAAGTGCTGTCGGCGGTGAGCGGCGGCGACATTGAAGATTTAATCCGGCAGAACAAAGTGTCGGGAGGAATGGTGCTGAAACTGGAAGCGGCGAAGCGGGCGCTGGCTGGCGGCGTGCGGCAGGTGCGCATCGCCGGCGGGACGCGGCCGCGCGCGCTGCTCTCCGCAGCGAGCGGCGCGAAGGGGCCGGGAACGCGCGTCACCTATACATTTACGCGCACCGCTCCGCGCGCGGCAAAGGCAGTGAGATGAAATCAGCAAAGTCAAAAAAAGCGGGGCGGGTGAACGCGGCGCGAATCCATCGCGACGAAGCGAAACATTTGATGAACACGTACCGGCGTCCGCCGGTGGTGTTCACGCATGGCAAGGGCTGCTACCTTTTTGATTCGAAGGGCAAAAAGTACCTCGATTTTCTGGGTGGCATAGCGGTGAATGCCCTGGGCTACTCGCATACGCGGCTGGTGCGGGTGATTCGCCGCGAGGCCGCGAACGCGGTCCACCTTTCGAATTTGTTTCACAATCCTTATCAGGGGCCGCTGGCCAGCAAACTGGCCAAATGGTCAGGGCTGGACCGCGTTTTCTTCACGAATAGCGGCAGTGAGGCGGTGGAAGGAGCGTTGAAGCTGGCGCGGATTTATGCCCACAAGCACGCGAGCGGCGGACTGCCGCCGAGAACCCGGTTTCTGGCCCTGGAAAATTCGTTTCACGGGCGGACCTTCGGCGCGCTTTCGATTACGGCGACGGCGAAATACCGCGAGCCGTTTGCGCCGCTGGTGCCGGGCGCGGAGTTCGTGCGGTTCAACGACGTGGAGGATCTGGAAGCGAAATTCGAGCCCAATGCCGAGGGCGGCGTGTGCGCATTGGTGATTGAGCCGATTCAGGGCGAAGGCGGGATTTATCCGGTCAGCGAAGAATTCTGGCAGCGCGCGCGGGACCTGACCCAGGCGCATCAGGCGGCGTTGATCGCCGACGAAATTCAGAGCGGACTGGGGCGGACGGGGCGGCGATTCGCGTATCAGAAATTTGAAGCGCGGCCCGACATCGTGACCGTGGCCAAGCCGCTGGCCGGCGGGCTTCCACTCGGTGCGTTTATTGCCAGCGAAGAATTCGCTTCCGCGCTCTCGCCGGGATTGCACGGCTCGACGTTCGGCGGCGGCCCGTTGATCTGCGCGGCTGCGCTTGAATTCTTGACCACTGTGGAAGAAGAGAAATTGATCGAAAACGTCCGCACCCGCGGTGCGGAACTGCGCGCAGGCCTGGAGAATCTGGCCACGAAATTCGACTTTATCCGTGAAGTGCGGGGAGAAGGCCTGATGCTTGGCGTGGAACTGACGGTGGACGGCGCGCCTTATGTGGAAGCCGCGCTGCGCAATGGCCTGATCATTAATTGCACGCACGAACGCACGCTGCGCCTGTTGCCGCCGTTCATTATACGCGCGCAACATGTGAAAGAATTTCTCGGGAAATTGGAAGCCGTCCTGGCCAAGACGCCCAAGCCGAAAACGAAGCCTGATGAGCACGTGGTGGATGTGAAGGCTGAACCGGTGGCGCTGGCAGTTGCGAGGTAACGATGAACGCTGTGGTGACAACAACATCCGTAGCTCCGGCGCGCGATTTGTTGACGGGCATGGAATGGGGCCCGGCGCAGATCCACGATCTCTTCAACATGGCATCCGACGTGAAGTCCCATCCTGACCGGTACCGCGGCGCGCTGGCCGGGCGCTTCCTGGCGCTGATTTTCGAGAAGCCTTCGCTGCGCACGCGGGTGACGTTTGAAGTGGGGATCGCGAGCCTGGGCGGAAGCGCCGTTTTTCTGGATCACACGAATTCGCGGCTGGGCGGGCGGGAATCCATCGCGGATGTGGCGCACAACTTGGAACGCTGGGTGCATGGCATCGCGGTGCGAACGTTCGAGCAGCAGGTGGTGCAGGAACTGGCCGACAATGCGGGGATCCCGGTGATCAATGCGCTGTCGGACCGGTACCATCCCTGCCAGGCGCTGGCGGATTTCTTCACGCTGGAGGAGCGCTATGGCGGCCTGCGAGGGCTGAAATTCGCTTACGTGGGCGACGGAAACAATATGTGCCATTCGTTGCTTTCCATCGGAGCACGCGTGGGAGCGCATGTGCGTATCGCAACGCCCGCGGGCTATGAACCCGATGCCGAAATCGTGGCCGAAGCGAAGCGCGCCGCCCGCGAGACGCGCGGAAAAATTGAAATCCTGAGGTCACCCGAAGAGGCGGTGGCCGGGGCGCAGGCGGTCTACACGGACGTGTGGGCCAGCATGGGCCAGGAAGACGAGGCCGCGGAACGCGAGAAAGTTTTCGCGCCGTACCAGGTGAACGAAGCTCTGTTCGCGCACGCGGCGCCGGATGCGGTGTTCATGCACTGCCTTCCGGCGCACCGCGGCTCGGAAGTCACCGCCGGGGTCATCGATTCGCCGCAGTCGATTGTTTTCGATCAAGCGGAAAGCCGCCTGCACGCGCAGAAAGCCATACTACTCACGCTACTCGGCTAAGGAGATTCATTTGCCAAAGAAAGTGGTGCTTGCCTATTCCGGAGGACTCGATACTTCGATCATCATTCCCTGGCTGATCGAAACCTACGGCTGCGAAGTGATCGCCATGATCGGCGACCTGGGCCAGCAGGAGGATCTGGAAGCGGCGCGGAAAAAAGCGCTGGCGACGGGCGCGAGCGCGGCTTATGTGGAAGATTTGCGCGAGGAATTCATCACCAGTTACATCTGGCCCACGCTGCGAGCGGGAGCGGTGTACGAGCACAAGTATTTGCTGGGGACTTCCTTTGCGCGGCCGATCCTGGCACAGCGGCAGGCTCAACTGGCGCGGAAACTGGGCGCGGATGCCGTGGCGCACGGCTGCACCGGGAAAGGAAATGACCAGGTGCGGTTCGAGCTGGCCTGCAAGGCGCTGGCTCCCGAGCTTAAGATCATTGCGCCCTGGCGTGAATGGACGATCAATTCGCGCGAAGAAGCGATTGCCTACGCGCGCGCGCACAATATTCCTGTGGAACAGACCAAAGCCAATATTTACAGCCGCGACCGGAACATCTGGCACTTGAGCCACGAAGGCGGGGTGCTGGAAGACCCGGCGAATGCGCCCGATGAAGCGATGTGGCAGTGGGTGGTCTCGCCTGTGGCTGCGCCGGATCAGCCGGCGGAAGTGGAAATTGGATTCGAGGCGGGAACTCCCGTGTCGGTCGACGGAGAAAAGCTGCGGCCGCTGGAATTGATCGAGACGCTGAACGAAGTGGCGGCGGCGAATGCAGTGGGACGGATGGAATTGGTGGAGAACCGGCTGGTGGGAATCAAATCGCGCGGCGCGTACGAAACTCCCGGCGGCACATTGCTGGTAACGGCGCACCGGGAACTCGAGTCGCTCTGCCTCGATCGCGAGACGGCGCATTACCAGCAATTGCTCTCGTTGCGTTACGCGGAGATGGTTTATTACGGGATGTGGTTCACTCCCCTGCGCGAATCGCTCGACGCGTTCTTCACTTCCTCGCAACAGCGCGTCACCGGCAAAGTGGGTCTTTCGCTTTACAAGGGTAATGTGAGCGTGCTCCGGCGGGAATCGCCGTATTCGCTCTATCGCACCAAACTCGCCAGCTTCACAATGACTGGCTACAACCCGAAGGATGCGGAGGGCTTCATCAACCTGTTTGCCTTGCCCATCACGGTTCCGCCGATGAACAGTAAGGACCAATCGACAAACAAAGCGGCGAAAGACGCGGCGGTGGGGGCGGCGAACCGTTGAGCGGAGCAGGCCAGCAAAAAATGTGGGGCGGGCGGTTCGAGAAAGCGCCGGACGCGTCTTTCTACGAGTTCGAGCGTTCGTGGTCGTTCGACCGCCGCTTGCTTTCTTACGAGCTGGCGGTAGACCGCGCGTGGGCTCGCGCCTTGGTGGGCGTCAGCATTCTAACCGAAACGGAATCCAAGCAAATTATCGCGGCACTCGATGAAATCGAAAAGCGGGCGGAGGCGGAGCCCGGCTGGCTCGATGCATCGACCGCCGAAGATGTGCACCACTTCGCGGAAACCGCGCTGATCGAGCGGCTGGGCGTGCTGGGCGCAAAGCTGCATACAGGCCGCAGCCGGAATGAGATGTGCGTCACCGAGTTCCGCATGTTTATCAAGGAAGCCGCAGCGGCGATGAGCGCCGCGGTTGCCGAATTGATCGAGGCGCTTCTGGAGCGGGCTGAACATTACCTGGAATTGCCGATGCCGGGGATGACTCATCTGCAGCATGCCCAGCCAATTCTGGTGTCGCATTTTCTGCTGGCGCATGCGGAAGGTTTTTTTCACGACGCGGACCGGCTGGCTTTTGCCGCCAATACGAACAATGCCTGCCCGATGGGAGCTGGAGCGCTGGCGGGCTGCGGATTTCCCGTCGACCGGATGGCGATTGCGCGCGACCTGGGTTTTGCGCGCATCACGCGCAACAGCCTGGATTCGGTGAGCCGGCGCGATTTTGCGCTCGATTATTTGTATGCACTCTCGGTGCTGGCGAGCCACCTTTCGCGGCTGGCCGAAGATTTTGTGTTATTTGCTTCGCAGGAGTTTGGATTCGTCACGCTTCCGGATGAATATTCAACCGGCAGCAGCTTGATGCCGCAAAAGAAAAATCCGGATGCATGGGAACTGATCCGCGGCAAATCGGGGCGCGTGACGGCCGCGCTGATTTCGCTGCTGGTGACGCTGAAGGGATTGCCGACCAGCTACCAGCGCGACTTGCAGGAAGACAAAGAAGCACTCTTTTCCGCGCACGATCAGGCGCTGGCGATGACTCAAATTGCCGCCGGGACGATTGCGGCCACACGATTCAACGAAGCGCGGCTGCGCGAGGCCGCTTCCGATCCGTCCCTCTTGGCCACTGAAATGGCGGATTACCTGGTGACGCGCGGCGTGCCATTCCGGCAAGCGCACGAAATTGTGGGCAAAGCGATTCGGGAAGCGGAGCGGTTGGGCACCGGGATCGCGCAATTGCCGGCCGAAGCGCTGAAGGCGCTTTCGCCTGTGTTCGGGCCAGATCTCGCGGAGGCGCTGACCGTGGAGGCCTCATTGGCCCGCCGAAGCTTGCCCGGCGGCACGGCGCCGGAAAGTGTTCGCACATCGCTCGCGGATTTTCGCTCACGTCTGGCGGCGCTGATGGAGACAGCAGCGGGAGTTGCGCGATGAGGGCGCGGAAAGCGCGAGCTTCGGACGCCGTCGCGATTCATCAATTGATTGCCCATTATGCGGGCGAGGGTTTGCTTCTTCCCCGCACGGAGGCCGACATCCGCGAGCACATCGGCCGGTTCCTGGTGCTGGAAGACAAAGATCAACTGGCCGGCTGCGTGGCGCTGGAGCCCTATGGGGCTGACTTGGCGGAAATTCGCTCGCTTGCGATCAGCCCGGAAATTCGTGGGCGCGGGCTGGGCGCACGGCTGGTGCAATATGCGCTAACGGAAGCGCGGCGGCGGAAAATCGCACGGGTATTCGCGGTAACGCAATCGCCGGATTTTTTCACCCAGCGGGGATTCGCGCGATCCTCGCGGCAAGCTTTGCCGGAAAAAATCGAGCGTGATTGCAATACCTGCCCCAAGAGACGGACATGCAAACTGGCGGCCGTGATTGCCGTGGTGCTGCCGGAGCGCTTGGTCCTGCCGGTGCTTTCCGAATCCGCAACTCCTCTTGCCGTATGAAGCCTCGACTTTTGGCCTCGATGTTGCCGAGTGGTTTCACTTTTTCGTCCACTGCCTGCGGTCTGAAGAAATCCGGCCTCGATCTGGCGCTGATTGCGAGCGAATCTCCAGCAACGGCCGCGGGTGTATTCACAACCAATCTGGTGCAAGCTGCGCCGGTGGTGCTCTCGCGCGAACACATCCGCCGCGCGGCCGGGCACATGCGGGCGATCGTAGTGAATTCCGGCAACGCCAATTGCTCCACGGGCCCAGTAGGAATGAAGGCTTCCCGCGCGACCGCGGCTGCGGTGGGAAAAGCGCTGGGGTGCAAATCGGAGGAAGTGATTGTCTGCTCCACGGGAGTGATCGGGGTGCCATTACGAGTCGAGCGCATTCTAAAGGCCGTGCCCGATCTGGCCGGGAACCGGCGCATGGGCGCTGCGGCCTTCGCTCAGTTAACGCGCGCCATTATGACCACGGACACGCAGCCGAAATGGGCCGCGGCGCAGTGCCGCATCGGAAGCCGGGAAGTACGGGTAGTGGGATGCACCAAGGGTGCGGGCATGATTCACCCGCAAATGGCGACGATGCTGGCGTTCCTGGCCACGGATGCAGCGATCGCGCCGCCCGTGCTGGCGCGCGTGTTGCGCGAGGCCGTCCACGGAACATTTAACGCGATCACGGTGGATGGCGACACTTCGACGAACGACACCGTGGCCGTGCTGGCGAATGGAGCTTCGGGCGCGCGCACGATCCGGGCCGGCAGCGCTGACTACCGGAAATTCAGAGCTGCGCTCGAAAGCGTCTGCCGGGCGCTGGCTTTGGCGATTGTTGCCGACGGCGAAGGCGCGAAGCGGGTGATCGAAATCGAGGTGCGAGGCGCGGCATCGGATGCCGCTGCCGGGCAGATTGCCCGGACCATTGCCAATTCACCGCTGGTGAAAACAGCATTCGCGGGCGGCGATCCGAATTGGGGACGGATTCTCGCCGCGGCGGGGCGCGCCGGAGTCCCGTTTCGTCCGGAGCGCGTGGATATTTCCCTGGCGGGAATCCTGATGTGCCGCCGTGGGATTGAATCTCCGTTCAACGAACGCACGGCGCACCGGAAATTGATGGCGAGTTATGTGCCGGTGGTGATGGATTTGCGCGCCGGGCGAGGCCGGGCACGAATGTGGACCTGCGATTTTACGGGAGACTACGTGAAGATTAACGCCAGTTACCGCACCTGAGATTCCTGGTTGCCCTGCCCTCCGCTTACGCTTAGAAAATTATTCCCATTTCCAGTTGGCGTATTGTTCGCGGAGTTTGCTTTTGAGGAATTTGCCGACGGAGGTGCGCGGGATTTCCGAGGCGAAGACGAAGCCATCGGGAAGTTGCCACTTGGCAAATTTGGTGGCGAGGTAGTCGCGCAATTCCTGCGGTGTTGCCTGAGCGCTGTCTTTCAGAACGACGATGGCGAGCGGGCGCTCCTGCCATTTCGGGTGGGTGATTCCAACCACGGCGGCTTCGCGCACGGCGGGATGACCCATCAGAGCATTTTCCAGATCGACCGAACTGATCCATTCGCCGCCCGACTTGATCAGATCTTTCGCGCGGTCCGCGATCTTGACGTAACCTTCGGGATCGATCGAGGCGATATCGCCGGTGCGGAACCAGCCATCGGCGGACCAACGCGAGGTCGATTCCGGAGCTTCATAATAACTTGCGGCGACCCAGGGGCCGCGAGCTTCAAGCTCGCCAATCGTCGAGCCATCCCAGGGCGCTTCGCCCTTCTCCGTCATCACGCGCAACTCGACAAAGGGAACCGGCCAGCCTTGCTTGGAGCGGACCGCATAGCGTTCGTCTTCGGGCCAATCGTACATATAGGATTTCAGTTGCGCGGTTGTGGCGATGGGAGTGGTTTCCGTCAAGCCCCACAAGTGAATCAGATGGAACCCGTGGCGATCGAGACCGCGAATCAAGGATTCCGGCGGAGCGGCTCCACCACAAGGAATATTGACCGGCCCGGCAAACTTCCATCGCCCGGGATACTGATCGAGCGTCGAGAGAACTCCAATCCACACGGTGGGGACGGCGGTGGTGATGCTCACGCGTTCCTGTTCGATGAGATTCAAGATGCCTTCGGGATCGGCCTGTAGCCCAGAAAAGACAAGCTTGGCGCCAACCATCGCGCAGGTGAACGGGACGCCCCAGGCGTTGGCGTGAAACATGGAAGAGATCGGCAACACAACATCGCG
>JBGQGW010000130.1:0-10984 GCA_041497605.1 Terriglobia bacterium
GTGAATTTGAGGAACACCTGCTAGGCGCTGAGGAAGGCGATGCCTGCAAAGATGAGGACAATGCCGAGCCACTGGCTCCATTCGAGTTTTTCGCGGAGGAAGACGGCGGCGAGCAGCACGGTTACCGCGCCATAGAGCGAGGAGAGGACGCTGGCAACGGCGACCTGTTCGGTCTTCAGCGCCATGTTATTCGAGACGAACGCGATGGAATCCACCACGCCGATACCGCCCACCAGCCACCAATCGATTCCCTGAGGCGGGCGCGCGCTTTGCCGCACCGGCCAGGCCAGGATCGCCAGCGTGCCGAAGGTGGTGAGACGGATCGCCCAGACGGATACGATTCCACCGACCGCAGGCATCACGCGAAAGCCCAGCAGCCAGAATAAAGTGCCGTAGCCAATGGCCGCGACAATGGCCCAATTTACGCCGCGGGCCATGTGTCCCTTGAGGTGCGGCGTGGAATTTTTGCCGCGCTCCTTCGAGAAGGAAGTTGCTGTCAGCACCAGGCCAATCACGGCAGCGACAAGTCCGAGGCCTCGCGGGCGGCGGATTGTTTCGCCGCTCAGGATCGAAAGCACCACGGTGAGCGCCGGATAACTTGCGGCGATCGGCGCAACCACCGCCAGAGTGCCCACTTCGAACGAGCGATAGAGTGCCAGCGTGCTGCCGCTATTGATTAGGCCCGCGAGGATGACCCATTCCCAACCCTGCATGGTGGTGCCCGCGGTGAGCCGGTGCAAGCCGCCCATCGCTTCGATCAAGACGCTCAGAGCCAGGAAGCCGATCAACTGCATGTAAAGCAGCGTGCGGTAGGTGCCGATGCGCCGGGTGGCGAAGCGCGCCATGTAATCGGCGATGCCCCAGACGATCGCGGCGGTCAGGCCGAGAGCGATGCCCACAAATTTTCCTTGTGAAGGGGAGCCACGGCTAGCGCTGGGCCGCCCGCTTGGGAATTTCCCGGCCGAGCTCGGTGAGAACTTTTTTCAAATCGTTCCACACTTCTCCCTTGGCGGCGGGATTTCGCAACAGGTAGGCGGGATGGTAGGTAGCGAGCAATTTCGAGCCGTGGAAATCGAACCATTGTCCGCGGAATTTTGAGATGCCGGCATTGGTGGCGAGCAGAGTCTGCGCGGAGCATGCGCCGAGGCAGACAATTACTTTCGGCGCGATCACGCCCAATTGCCGCATCAGAAACGGCGAACATGTTGTGATTTCGTCTTTTTCCGGCAGGCGATTCTCCGGCGGGCGGCACTTCACCACGTTGCAGATGTAGACGTCGCCGCGCTGCAGTCCCATCGCTTCGATCATTTGAGTGAGGAGTTTGCCGGCGCGGCCGACGAATGGGATGCCCTGAATATCTTCGTCGTGGCCCGGGCCTTCGCCGACGAAAACAAGTTCTGCGTTCGGATTTCCGACGCCGAAGACGATGTTCGTGCGCGCTGTGTGCAAACGGCAGCGCTTGCAGTCACCGATGAAGGCGCTAATGATTTCGAGCGTGTCGCCTTCCACCCGGTCGGCCTCATCGAAAAGCGACGGGCCTTGCATGATGGGCAGCGACGGGATCGCCGGAGGGGGAGCGGCCGCGGCAACAGGGGCACGTTGCGTTTGCGTTCTACTTGAATCCGCGGGCGAAACCGGAGCGCGTATTGCCGCAGCCTCTTCCTGCGCCGCCAGCGTAGCCTGTGCAACAGCTCCCGCGGTTCGATCGCGATAAAAAGTCTTCATCCCCAGGTCGTCGTAATAACGCAGCCAGGCTTCCACTTTCGTACGCGTTTGATCGTTCATGGCACTCGATTGTATCCGTGAACGGAGCGGAGTGCCAGCGGCGCCGGCCAGTTTATCGAAGAACAATTTTACGTGTCAGCGGTGTGGTTGATTGCGGAGATGGATTATTTCATCCAGGATTCGATTGGCAACGTCGAACTTGGTCATTTTGGGGAGAGCGAATTCGCGGCCATCGCGAAGGAAGATGGTCACAATATTCGTGTCCGTATCGAAGCCGGCGCCTTCGCGCGTCACGTCATTGGCCACGATCATGTCCGCGCCCTTGCGAGCGAGTTTGGAGCGGGCGTTATCGGCGACGCGTTCCGTTTCCGCAGCAAAGCCGACGATGACGCGGTTGCCCTTTTCGCGCGCTAGGTCGGCCAGGATGTCCACAGTGGGTTCGAGCTCGACCATCAGATTCTCGCGGCCGCGCTTGATTTTTTCCGAGTGCTGCGCCACGGGACGATAATCCGAAACCGCGGCGGCCAGAACTGCGACGCTTGTTTCAGCGGTGTGCTCGCGTACAGCGCGATGCATCTCCTCGGTGGTGCGCACCGGAATCCATTCCACTCCCGCGGGAGCGGCAAGGCCGGTGGGTCCGCTGATTAAAATCACGCGCGCACCACGGCGATTGGCGGCGTCCGCAAGCGCATAACCCATTTTCCCCGAGGAGCGATTGGTGAGATAGCGGACCGGGTCAATGTCTTCGCAGGTGGGTCCGGCGGTGATGAGAATAGTTTCGCCGGCCAAATCATTCCGCAAGCCGAGCACCTCGCGAACGGCGCTGACGATGTCTTCGATACCGGCCAGGCGTCCGGCGCCGGTCATCCCGCAGGCGAGATATCCTTCGTCGGGATTTACCACGCGCACCCCCCGCGCGCGCAAGGCGGCGATATTTTCCTGGGTGGCGGGATGCTCCCACATATTCACATTCATCGCGGGGGCCACGATCACCGGGGCTTTGGTAGCGAGATAGAGCGTGGAAAGGAAATCGTCAGCGAGGCCGCGGCCGAACTTGGCCAGGGTGTCGGCAGTGGCAGGCGCGACGAGCAATAGATCGATGCGCTGCGCCACGGCGATGTGTTCGATCGCGCTTTCCACATTCGCGGGCGCGGCCGAATCGGCGGCGGCGAACATTTCGGTGATTACTTTCTGCCCGGTTAGCGCGGCAAAGGTGAGAGGAGTGATGAATTGCAGGGCGCCGCGCGTCATGACGACCTGGACGTCCAGTTTTTCCTGCTGCAGACGGCGCACCAGTTCCGCGGCCTTGTAAGCAGCGACGCCGCCCGTCACTCCCAGCGCGATTCTCATCAGCTCCGCGGCGGGATCAGCCCTTGCGCCGCTTTCCATCCTTTTCAGCAGCTTCTTCAGGAGTATCGGGCCGCTCGTATTCGAGCAAACCTTGAGCGAGTTCTTCTTCGGCGATACGAGTATTTTTGTGAGCCCGCGGATTATCGATCAGCGGCCGGGCTCCCCCCATCAGTTGGCGGGCGCGGCGCGCGAGCACCACGACGTATGCGAATTTACTATCCGGCGCCTCTCTTGAAACCGGCATGCGATCGTTACCCTCCAAAAGATTTAAGAATATTGCGGATGCGATCTTCGTTGCGCGCCACCGAACAGCGGGCACCGGTGGCGATGGCCTGAACCTCGCGCCCGGCGCGCTCGAGATCGTCGTTGATCACGACGTAATCATACTCGTTATAGCGGCGAAGTTCATCTCGCGCCCGGTCAAGCCGCCGCGCGATTTCTTCTTCGGCGTCCTGCCCGCGCGCCCGGATGCGCTTTTCCAAATCCTGGCGCGACGGCGGCAAAATAAAAATCGCCAGAGCTCCCGGCACTTTCTTCTTTACCTGCGAGGCGCCCTGGACGTCAATCTCCAGCACCAGATCCTTGCCGCGCTCACGGGCTTGGTCCAGCCATTTGCAAGGAGTGCCGTAACTGTGCCGGCCGAAGACCTGGGCATATTCCAGGAATTCGCCCCGCTCGACCATTCCCCGGAACGTTTCTTCCGATACAAAATTGTACCACTTGCCGGGTTTCTCGTTGGCCCGGGGCGGCCTTGTAGTACACGAGACGGACCAGAGCATGCCGGGCAACTGCAAAAGTTTTTCGACCAGAGTCGATTTGCCGGAGCCCGAAGGGCCGGAGACGATCAGCACGAGAGGATCTTTCGTTGCGGCCATGATCATTCGACGTTTTGCACTTGCTCCCGCAACTTTTCGATTTCCGACTTCACTTCGAGTCCCAACTCGGTCATGGCCATGCCCTCAGCCTCGGTGCCCGGCGTCTTGGAAAGCAGCGTATTCGATTCGCGTTGCATTTCCTGCAGAAGAAAATCGAGTTTCTTGCCCGCTTCGGCCGCACCGGTGAGCATAGCTTCGAAATGAAGCACGTGACTGCGCAGGCGCGACAATTCCTCGCTCACGTCGCTGCGCTCGGCGGCGATGGCTGCTTCCTGCGCCAGGCGCGCCGGATCGAGCGGCGATTCGTGCAGCAATTCTTTCAGCCGCGCTTCGAGGCGCTTCATGTAGGCGGGACGAATCCTCTGTGCCAGGCCTTCGATCACGGTCACATGCCCGGTGATCGCCTGCAGCCGCCTGCTCAGTTCCTCCGACAGCACGCGCCCTTCGGACTGCCGCATGTGGTCCAGCCGCTCGAGCGCTTCTTTCAGGCACGCCGATACCAATTCGCCCAAGCGTTCCAAGTTGTCTTCGATCGAGGCGATCGGCGGCGCAATTACGCCGGGCAGCCGGAGAATGGCAGCCAGGTCCGGCTCAGCCTTCATTTGAAATTTTTGGCGTAATTCTTCCGCTGCTTTCAAATAGGCCGAGGCGATTTCCCGGTTCACTCCCACCGCAGCGGGGCCGGCCGGCTCAAAATGCAGAGTCACGTCCACGTGGCCGCGGCGGATGTGCTCGCGAATCAGCTGCCGGATGCCCGGCTCGAGCGGTTCAAAACCATCGGGCAGGCGCAAGTGCAAATCGAGGAAGCGATGGTTCACGCTGCGCAGGCTGAGCCGCAGGGTCCAACCATTCTCTTCCACGCGCGCTTGCGCGTAACCGGTCATCGATTTGAGGGCAGGAACAGTCATATCTGCGCCGGAGCCGCGGGCCGGGGAACGGCCTCGGTATCGTGGAATTGCAATTCATAGAGGCGCGCGTAGGTTCCCCGGAACGCCAGCAATTCGTCATGCGTGCCGATCTCGCAGATGGTTCCTTCATCCAGGACGGCAATTCGATCGGCGCGGCGAATCGTGGAAAGCCGATGAGCGATGACGAAGACAGTTCGTCCGGTCATCAAATTGTTGAGCGCGTGCTGCACCAGCATCTCCGATTCGGAATCCAGTTCCGAGGTGGCCTCATCGAGGATCAGGATGGGAGCATCCTTGAGCAAAGCGCGAGCGATGGCGATGCGCTGGCGCTGGCCGCCGGAGAGCCGCATGCCGCGGTCGCCGATTCGCGTTTGGTAGCCCTGGGGCAACTCGCTGATAAAATCGTGCGCGAGCGCCGCCTTTGCCGCGGCAGTGACGCGGGCTTCCGGCATGTCCGGCTGGCCGTAGCAGAGGTTATTCCAAACCGTATCATTAAACAAAATCGTTTCCTGGGTCACGATGGCCATCTGCCCGCGCAGAGACCGCAGGGTCACCTCGCGCACGTCCACGGCGTCGATGCGCAGCGCGCCCGAGGTGACGGAATAAAAACGAGCCAGCAAATTCAGCAGAGTTGTCTTGCCCGCACCACTCGATCCCACCACCGCGATGACGGCTCCGGCCGGAACCGACAGGCGGATGTTCTTCAGAATGTGCGGGCCGTCATCATACGCGAAACTGACGTCATCGAATTCGATGGATCGGGAAAATCGCGGCAGGACCCGGGCGCCCGGGGCTTCGGCGACTTCTTCCTCAAGTTCGAGGAAACTGAATACTTGAGTGGTGGCGCCGAGCGCCTGTTGAAATTGTTGATAGATTCCGCCCAGGCGTTTGACGGGTTCATAGACCTTGAACATCGCGTAGGTAAAAGCGAAGAAAATTCCGGTGGTCATCGCCCCGATGCGGATGCGATCGCGCGCATAGAGCAGGATCAAGGTGAAAACGACCGCGCCGAGCAATTCCATCAGCGGCGAAGTGGTGGCGTAGGCGCGCACCCAGCGCATGTTTTCACGCAGCAGCCGCTGTGCCGTGGCTCCGAATTTCTTTACTTCGAAATCCTCCATGCCGAATGCCTTGACCACGCGATTCCCGCTCACCGTTTCCTGAATGATGTGCGAAAGTTCGGCCAATCGAGTCTGGCTGTTGTGCACCGAATTGCGGATGCGCCGTCCCAGCTTGCCGATGGGCCACACCACCAGCGGTAAAACAATGACCGCGGCGAAGGCCAGGCGGGGATCGAGCCAAACCAGCACCAACGCCAGGGAAACCAGGGTGAACAATTGACGAAAGAAATCGGCGAGCCACTCGGAGAGCGCGCTGCGCACGCGTTCCACGTCGTTGATGACGGCAGACATCAAGCGGCCGGTCTGGTGAAGCTGAAAAAATTCCAGGGGCTGGTAGATGAGCTTGGCATAAATCTGATTGCGCAAGTCCGTGACCGCGGCCAAACCAACATATTGGATCATCGTGGAGCCGAAAAATTCCGCGAGGGCCTTGCCCAGAAATAAGACGCACAAGCTGATTGCAAATACGCTCCACACCCAATGCACGGAAGACGGCAGGAAGGTGTTCAGATAAACGGGGTGATTGATGAAGGGCACATGCTCGAGCGGAACCTTTGTGCCGGCCACGTGCGGATTTAAAACAAAATCCACCAAGGGGACGATCATCAGCGCGACCAGGCCTTCGCCCAGGCCCACCAAGCCCATCAGGATCACGGCCACGGTGAGCCGGCCACTATAAGGCCCGACGTAGCGCAGCAGGCGCCGAAGTTCGCGCGAAAACTTCACTCGCCGATTTCCTCCACGTTGGTCATCATCTGGGGGACTGATTCGTTACGCTAGAGGCGCGCCGGGCAAAAGTCAAGCCACGGACTTCTCGAGATCGCGGTGGACCACCTTCGTGGCATATCCGCGTTTGCCGAGCGCGCGCCGCATCTCTTCGGCTAACATCACCGAGCGATGCCGCCCGCCGGTGCAGCCGAACGCAATGGTCAAGTAACTCTTCCCTTCGCGAATGTAATGCGGGATCAGGTAAGTGAGCAGGGACTCGATTCGCCGCAAGAATTGGTTTGTCTGCGGAAAGGACCGGATGTAGCGAGCCACTTTCGGATTCTTCCCGCTGAAAGGCCTTAGGCGGGGCACGAAGTGCGGGTTGGGCAGGAAGCGCACGTCGAACACCAGGTCCGCATCCGCGGGAATTCCGAAGCGATACCCGAAACTGACGAGCGAAACCAGCAACTGCTTGCGGCCGGGATTCTGAAAGCGGGTGGTGACGAACTGCCGCAGCTCGTGGACATTGAATTTCGAAGTGTCGATGACCACGTCGGCCAGGCGGCGAATGTGCGCCATGCGCTGCTTTTCGAGCCGGATTCCCGCGCGCAGGGGAAGATTGTGGCCCATCGGGTGAGGCCGGCGCGTCTCGCTGAAGCGGCGAACCAGCACGTCATCGCTGGCCTCGATGAACACCAGTGTCGCGCCGTGTTCCGATTTCAAGCGGCGGAAAATTTCCGGCAGACGCGCCAATTGTTCTCCCTCGCGGGCGTCCACCAATAGCGCAGCGCGCTCAATTTCACTGCCTCGAACATACAGTTCGCTAAACGTGGGAATGAAGGCGACCGGTAGGTTGTCCACGCAATAAAAGCCCAGATCTTCGAAAGTCTTGAGGACGGAACCCTTTCCCGAACCGGAGAGACCGGTGAGGATCACGAGTTGCCGCGTGGGCAGAGTTGGTTGCCGTTTCACCTTGGAGGGGGCCACCTAGCTTTTTACCCGGCGTTGGTGCGTACTTGGAATTCTGAGATCTTCCCGATACTTGGCGACCGTGCGCCGGGTGACGTGGATGCCTTCCTCGTCCAGGCGCTTGGCAATTTGTTCATCGGTGAGCGGATGTCCGGTGTCTTCGTCCTCGATCATCTTTTTGACGCGCCGCTTCAGGGTGAGCAGAGAGACGCCGCCGCCCTGCGGCCCATTCACCGATTCGGAAAAGAAATAGCGCAGTTCGATGACGCCCTGCGGCGTGTGCGCATATTTGTTGGCAACGGCACGGCTGACGGTGGAAGGATGAACGCCCACTTCTTCGGCCACTTCCTTGATCATCATCGGCTTCATCTGATCCGGGCCGTACTCCAGAAAATCGCGCTGGCGGCGCAGAATCACGTCGCAAACTTTTATGATGGTGTGCTTGCGCTGTTCGATATTCTTCATCAACTGGACGGCGGCGCTGAAGCGTTCCTTCACGTAGTTGCGCACATCGCGGTCGGCCGCATCGCGCGCCAGAAGCCTTCGATACACCGGACTCAAGCGGAGCTGCGGCAGGTCTTCGTCATTCATGAACACCTGCCACTCATCGCCGACCTTGCGGAACTGCACGTCCGGCTCAACCAGCCGGGCTTCGGTCTTGTTGTAGCGCAAGCCGGGCTTGGGATCGAGCCGCTTGACCACATCCACGGCGCGCTTGACCAACTCCACGGGGCGATTCAGAGCCCGCGCGATTTCCTTGAGCTGATTGTTCTGCAAAAGTTTCAGATGCTCGGAGATCACCTGCTGGGCCAGCGTGTTCTGCGGATCGACTGCTTTCAATTGCATCAGCAGGCATTCGCGCAGGTCGCGGGCGGCCACGCCCGGCGGATCGAATTCCTGAACCACGGCCAGGGCTTCCTCCACATCTTCCGAGTTGTACTGGCCGTTCTGCGAGATTTCCTCGAGAGTGGCGGTGAGATACCCGTTCTCATCCAGGTTGCCGATGATGGTTTCGGCGATCTCGCGGACTTTTTCCGTGCAGATGCTTACGCTGAGCTGCCAGGCGAGGTGATCGGTGAGACTTTGGGGAGATGAGAGAAACTTTTCGAACGAGGGGCGCTCGATTTCTTCGCTTTCCCGGCTCTGGCTGGCGCCGCCGCCGGTGTCCAGATACTGTGAAAAGAAGGAGCCAAAATCGAATTCGTCGAAGGGATTAGCCTCCGCCTTTTCCGGGACCTTTTCGGTTTCTGCTTTCAGGAAGGCTTCGTCCGTGTAGCTTTCCGCTACCAGTCCGTCTTCGCCCAATTCCTCAAGCACCGGGTTGGCCATGATCTCCTGATTGATCATTTCGCGCAGCTCGAGCCTGTTGAGCGCGAGTACGCTGACCATTTGAACCAGACCCGGGGTAAGGATCTGCTTCTGGGAAACTCGAAGGTGAAGTTTTGGCTGAAGCCAGTTCATAGGTCCTAGTTCAGACTGAATCCTTCTCCGAGATAAACTCGGCGAACTTCGGGATTGTTCGAGAGCACATCCGGGGTGCCGTTCGCAAAAATCTTTCCTTCGTTAATGATATAAGCGCGGTTCGTGACTCGCAGCGTTTCACGGACCTGGTGATCCGTCACCAGCACGCCGATACCGGCGGCACTTAATTCCGCGATGATTCGCTGAATATCCACGATCGTCAGTGGATCAATCCCCGAAAACGGCTCGTCGAGCAGAATGAAGGAGGGCGAGAGCACCAAAGAACGGGCAATCTCGAGGCGCCTTCGTTCGCCGCCCGAGAGTACATGGGCTTGGCTGTATCGCACACCTTCAAGCCCCATCTGAGCCAATAATTCCTCGATCCGGTCGCGCCGTTGTTCCGGGGTAAGCGGCAGAGTCTCCAGCACCGCCAACAAGTTTTCCTCTACCGTCAATTTGCGAAAAACTGATGGTTCTTGAGGCAGATAACTGATCCCGCTGCGGGCCCGGAGGTACATCGGCAGGTCGGTGATGTCTTCGCCGTCCAGGAGCACGCGACCGTAATCGGGGCGCGCCAGACCGACTATGATATAAAAAGTGGTCGTCTTTCCCGCACCATTTGGCCCAAGCAACCCGACTACTTCGCCCTGCTGAACCTCCACATTGACGTCGTCAACGACCTTCCGCCCTCGATACGACTTGTTCAACGCGGCGGCCTGGAGTTTCGGCATAAAGCTTCATTTCTCGACTCGATGCTTGGTGAGTGTGCGAGAACCTTCTTGAGACTCCACCAAAATCGTATCACTCGCTGTAAAGAAGGTCAATTGACGCCCTGTGGTTGTGTCGCGAGAAGCATCAGTTATTGTGGGCTGACCGCCCGAAAGTATGAATTTACCCTCCGCGGCGAAGTACTCCGCTTGTTCAGCGGTCCCCTGGCGGTCTCGCTGCCTGACGACTACCCCGCCCCGAGCGAGACCCCGGGAGAGCTGCCGTTGGGTATTTTGGGGGCCATTCGCGGCGCTCCCCGGCTGGCCGCTAGGGACTTCCGGTGTGAGGAATAAATCGAGCGTCTTCGAGAGCAAGCTCCCCTGCTGCGATTCGGCTCGAACGCCGCCGTCGAGCAGCGCACGGCCCTGATCGCCCCAGTATTGTAAATGCGGGGCTTGTACGTGCCAGAGTACCGGAGCCGATGCCTTCTGCCCGGAATTCTCCCTGGGATCTGGCGCCTGCGGGAGTAACGCGAGCACGTTGTCACGAGCTTCCAGGCGCTGATCCTGCCGCCAGAGCTCGATTGTGCCGGCCTGGATTACCGAGTCACCCTGCCAGAGGCGGGCATGGCCTGTATACAACGCATGCCCAGTCGAGCTGTTGCCGGTCAGCTTGTCGGCGCTGATGTGAGCTGGGCCAGTTCCAATATTGGGAGCGCTGGGCTGTGAGGCATGGCTTCCCGGCGCAACCGGAAAGTAGCTCGTTTGTACGCTGCCTGAAGCCTGCACATCGCCTGAGCGCTGATTAATCTCAATGGAAGCCGCCGTGGTGCGCGATAGAGAATCGCCCACCGAGGGACGATCCGGAGTGGCAGACCCCATTCCAGGCTGGGTCGAGAGAGTGATTCGGTCAGTGGCGCGCTCCATCACGCCGCGACCGGCCTGAGCAGTCCTGTCGCCCTGGCGGAAGCGCACATGCCCCGATTCTTCGATTCGTGACCAGTCTCCGTTCTGATCAAACTTCGCCGCGAGGTCTTCCGCAGTGCTCAGTTGTGGAGGATTGTTGCCAAGCTGCCGGCTGATTTCGACGCCAGAGCGGCCGAAAAGTTGTTCCATTCGTCCCGCCGCCGTGAAAGCAGCAGAAAACTTACCAGCGTGAA
>JBGQGW010000131.1:0-10973 GCA_041497605.1 Terriglobia bacterium
CACGCGCGTCCGCGGATGCACCCACGCCACGCTGGGGAAAAATAATCCGTCGTCCGCCATGGCGAAATAGACGCGCGGCGCGGTCAAAATGGATTGGCTCAGGAAGCCCAGCGTCGAGATCATGATTCCCATCGCCAGCAGCGCCGCGCCCCGCTCACCCAATGCCAGGCGGATCACGGCAGAGGCAGGAGTTGTGGTTTGCGCCAACCCCGCCGGCCCCAAGGCGCGTACGCACACAAAATTGACAGCCAGGTACAGCGCGATCACGCCCAGCACACCCAGGATCAAGCCGCGCGGAAGATTTTTTCGCGGTTCGCGGACTTCACCGGCGATAAAGTTTGCCGTTTGCCAGCCGCCGAATGAAAAAAGAACCGGCGTGAGCGCCGCACCGAACGCCGTCAGCAGATCGATCGACACCGGACGATCGAGCAACGGATGCCATTTTCCCGCGGGAGGGCGCACCAGAAGCCAGCCACAGGCCACCAATCCGGCAATCGCCAGAATTTTCAGCACCATCAAGATGCTTTGCACAGTGCTGCCCGCTCGAACGCCGGAACAATTGATCACGGTGAGCAAGACCAGTGCCAGCGTGGCGACAACTCCCTCGGGCAGCGGAAGGCGGGTTACTTCCAGGAAGTAGCGGGCAAACGTGACTGCCACCGCGGCCATCCCGCCGGTCTGAATCACCAGCAGCAAGACCCAGCCATACAGAAATGCGAGCAGCGGATGATACGCCTCGCGAATATATGCATATTGACCGCCCACTCGCGGCAACCGCGCCGCCAGCTCCGCGTAAATGAACGCTCCGGCAAGCGCGATCAAACCGCCGAGCGTCCACGCTCCCAGAATGAGCAGGGGCGTGTGCACCTGCCGCGCGACAACGTAGGGATTGATGAAAATGCCGGAGCCGATGATGCCGCCCATCACGATCATCGTCGCGTCGAAAAGGCCGAGCCGCGCCACAAGTCCCCTGGCGGAGTTATCGCTCGGAGCCGCGGAGTCGCCGGTGCGAATGGTCATTGAATGGTCAGGGCATCTGGTGAGGATTCACGATGGCGGGCACTCTACCACACTGCAAAGCGGAACTGCGGAAAGCGCAGGAAAGAGAACTAGCGAGAAGCAGGTATGCCGATTCGACTTGCGATGAAAACCCTTTCGAACGAAATGCGCCGTTACACGAAGCATTCGCTGGGAGAACGATTCTTTAGAAAGAAGCAGCTAAGTTGGTGATTCTGTGTGTCCGCCCGTCACGCTTCTTTCCTCGTTCATTGTGCTCCAAAGGACCATGACTCATTCGTATCGCAGCGCCACCATGGGATCGACACTGGCAGCCTTCAGAGCGGGCAAGCCACCTGCAAGCAAAGCCACTCCCGCAAGCAGAATCGCCGAGGCGAGAAAGACGAGTGGGTCGCTGGCCTTCACTCCATAGAGCAAAGATTCCACCAGGCGGCCGATCGCGTAGGCGCAAGGGAGTCCGATCACAAGTCCAATGAGGGTCATGCGAATCACTTCCCGCAAAATCAGCCAGGAAACATTTTTTTGCGTGGCGCCCAGAGCCATGCGAATGCCGATTTCCCGCGTGCGACGGGCGACAACATAAGCCATCACGCCATAGAGTCCCACCGCCGCGAGCAACGATGCGAGCAGCGCCAGGCAGGTAGACAAGTAGGTGACCAACCGGTCAGCGAATACGGACTGGTCCACTTGCTCTTCAAAAGTCATCAGATTGAAGACCGGCAAATTCGGGTCGTATCCGGCGACCGTCTTGCGAAGCGTTGCCGCCAGCGCTACCGGATCCTGGGACGTGCGCGTATAAACAGTGGCAGAGCCGAGAGCCGGATTCTGCGAATACGGGAAATACATGAACGGCTGGGACTCTTCGCGCACTTCGGCGCCCTTACTGTACTTGACCACGCCGACGATTTCGATGTCGGGATGAACGTCATTGCCAGAACCAATCGCGAGGCGATGTCCGACGGCATTGCCCCCCTTCAGGAAGCGGTTTGCGAATGCTTCATTCACGATGGCTACTTTCGGGCTGGTGGCGGTATCCGAGTTGCTGAATTCGCGGCCGGCAAGGAGAGGTGTGCCCATCGTTGAGAAGTAATTCGGGCCTACAGAGTTTCGTCCGACATTGGTGTCTTCGTTCTCCTGCGCCACATAACCTTCCACTGTGATATTGGAGCTGGAACTGCTTCCCTCGAGCACGGGTATCTCCGCCAGGCTGACCGAGCGGACTCCGGGTACAGCGGCGATGCCCTCTCTCAGCCGGTCGAAGAAAGCGGCAGTCTGGGCCGGTGAATACCGGTTCAACTCCGGCTCCAGGGAGAATTCAATCATGTGATCGGCCCGCAGGCCCAGATCAACCCGGTTCAGATTGATCAAACTTTGCGCGAACAGCCCCGCTCCGGTCAGCAGCACAGCCGTCAAAGCAACCTGGGACACCATCAACCACTTGCGCAGGCGTACATCCGTGGAACTGCTGGAAATGCTCGATCCCTGGTCTTTCAGCACCGTTTGCAAGCTGGCACGAGTGGCCCGCAGAGCCGGCGCCAGGCCAAACAAGAATCCGGCGAGAATCGAAAGTCCAATCGAGAACGCCAGCACACGATGATCGAGCCGCGCCTCGATGCCGAGGGCTCCGACACTTGGTGGAATCGAAGACACAATAGCCGCAAGCGTCCACTGAGCGACCAGCAAACCGAGGGCGCCGCCCGCGAGCGCCAGTAACAAGTTTTCGGTCAACAATTGGCGCACCAGCCGTCCGCGGCCGGCGCCGAGGGTCAAGCGCACGGCCATTTCACGCTGGCGGGCTTCGCCTCGAGCGATTAAAAGACTCGCCAGATTGGCGCAGGCGATCAACAGCACCAGGCCGACCATGGTCATCAGAAACGACAAAGGCGCTCGCGCATCTCTCTGAAGAATCTGACGGCCATTCACTCCCGGCTGCAACAGAATGCGTTTGGCCAGGAATTTGTTTTTTGACTCGACCGACGATTTCAATTGAGCCGCTTCCAGATCCAGAATGGGCCGGTATATCGGAGCGATGCCGGTTTCGGCCCGAGCCGGAGTGATCCTGGGCTTCAGCCGGCCCATTAATGCCAGCCAATGATCCTTGCGTTCCTGGAGGCCATCCCAGTTCGGAGTCATCTGCGCTTTCATCGTGACGGGAATGAAAATGTTGGGCAATTGTCCGAGCTGGATTCCGGTAAATCCGGCCTGAGAGACGCCGACAATCGTCAGCGAGGTTCCGTTGATGCTGATTTGCTTGTTGAGGACGGATGGATCATTGCCAAAGTGGCGCGTCCAGTACGCGTAACTTAAAACAGCAAGGGGATTCGCTCCGGGCGCGGTCTCATCTTGCGAGGAGAAGACCCGTCCGATTGCAGGCCGGACGCCGAGAACCTCGAAGTAATTTCCCGAAACGAGTTCACCAGCAGCGCGTTCCGTCTGGCCTTGGCCGGAGATGCTCAAAGAAACTGGAAGACGAGCGAGGAGTCCTGTGAAAACCTGGTTGCGGTCGCGCAAGTCCTTGTACATCGGATAAGAGAAGGATGCCGCGGTGTCGCCGTCACTGCGCGTGCGGCCGGGATTCGGTCCTGGTGATCGCAGGATCACCAACTCCTGAGGCCGCACGACAGGCAGGGAGCGGAACAACACCTGGTCGGTGATGGAAAAAATCGCAGTGTTGGCGCCGATGCCGAGTGCGATCGTGAGTAAAGCCACCGCGGCCAAGCCGGGGTTTTTCGCCAGCATCCGAAAGCCGTAGTGCAGATCTTGCCAAAGGGTATCCATGTGTCTCCTATTCGTATCGCAAGGCGATCATCGGATCGACGCACATCGCGCGCCGCGCCGGGATGTAACAGGCAGCCAGCGCGACAGTGGTGAGCAAAATCGCGACGGTCGCAAACGTCAGCGGATCGGTCGCGCTGATCCCGTACAAGAGGCTCGCCATCCAGTGCGTCAGCAGGAGCGCTGCTCCGACGCCAATTGCGACGCCCGTGAGCGCGAGCTTTATCCCTTGCCCGATCACCAGCGCGAGAATGTCATGCGGATGCGCGCCGAGCGCAATGCGGATACCGATCTCGTGCGTGCGCTGGCTGACGGAATAGGAAATCACGCCGTAGGTGCCGAGGATCGTCAGCACCAGACCGAGGCCGGCGAAAATTCCCAACAAGAGCGTGCGGAAACGCGGGGCAGCCACGGATTCTGAGACAACTTGTTCCATCGTGAGCAGGTCGGTGATGGGCTGGTCCGGATCGACGGCCCAAACCTGGCTTCGCACGGCCGCCGCCAAGGCCACGGGGTCCGCCGTCGTCCGCACGATCAGGATGATCTGCCCTGACCCAATCTGAAGCAGCGGCACATAAACGACCGCCTTAGGTGCGACATCGAAATGAATGTCTCGGGTATCGCTGACTACGCCCACGACTTCACTCCAAATCGGATGCCCCTCTTTATCTTGGTCCAAACTGACCCGTTTGCCGACGGGATTGACTCCCGGCCAATAGCGGTGCGCCAGCGATTCGCTGACAGCAACGATCCGAAGCGTTCCCGCCACATCGTGACTGTCAAAGTCGCGACCTTTGAGCAGATGGATTCCCATCGTCTCGAAAAGGCCGGGGCTGATGGCTTTGAACTCGACGTTGTCGGACGAGGAATTGGACCGCGAGGGAGCGCCCTCGATTTGGATCGTGGAGAGAGACATCCGACCTCTGAGATAGGGCATGCTCGCGCCGGCAACGTTGATCACACCCGGCAGGGGTTTCACTTTCTCAAGGAGTTGCTGGGCGAAATTGATTTGTTGCGATTCCTTCGGATATTTCGACGAAGGGAGATGAATGGAAAGAGTGAGTAGGTGGTCGGTGCGAAACCCCGGTTTGACGCTCGTGAGCCGCGAGAAACTCTGGATGGTCAGAGCCGATCCCGTCAGCAAGACGAGTGCGAGAGCAACCTGGGAGACCACCAGAACGCTGCGCAGGCGATGGCGTTCAAACTTACCCGATCGTGCTGTGCCGTGTTCTTTGAGTGACGAGTTTAGATCCGGCCGCGAAGATTGGATCGCGGGGACCAGGCCGAACAGAATGCCCGCCAGCGCCGAAATGGCGAATGAAAACCAGAGAACTCCCGGATCAACGCGCAGCTCGTCGAGGCGCGGAGTGTTGGCCGGCGCAAAGGAGCGCAGGGCGTCCACGCCCCACAGCGCGAGAAGCAGACCAAAGACGCCGCCGGTGAGCGCGAGCAGCAAACTCTCAACCAACAGTTGCCAGACGATGCGGGAGCGGCTCGCACCAAGTGTCGCGCGGATCGCCATCTCACGTTGCCGCTTCAGGCTTCGTGCAAGCGTGAGGTTGCCCACGTTAGCGCAAGCGATCAACAGGACAAACCCTACAGCCCCGAGCAGGACCAACAGGGCGGGGCGCACTCCTCCCACCCCCGCCTCTTGCAACGGGATCACTCGCAAGCCCAGGCCTTGATCCACGTTGGGATATTGGTTCGCCAGGCGCGATGCGATCGTATTCAGTTCCGCTTGGACTCGCTGCAATTCCACGCCGGGCTTAAGCTTTGCGAGCACTTCGGTCCCGTGCATCTCCCGCTCGCGCAAGTCGGCCGGACTGAGCGCAAGAGGAATCCACAAGTCTGTTTTCTGCGGGAAACGGAAACCGCTCGGCAAGATCCCCACAATCGTGTAGAGCTTGCCGTTCAGCGTGAGGTTCTTTCCGATCGCGCCTGGATCGGCGCCAAAACGACGCTGCCACAGGCCATGGCTCAAGATCGCCGTGGAGTCCTTGCCGGGCTGTTCTTCCTCTTCGATGAACCAACGGCCACGGAACGGCCGGACTCCGAGCATGGGAAAGAAATTGGGCGAAACGGCGCCGGCCGAGATTTCTTCCGGGTTACCTTCTCCCGTCAGATTCATGGCCGACATCTGGTACATCGCCATCGACTCGAAAGATTGATTCTGGGCCTTGATGTCCACGAAGTCGGCGGGAGATTCTCCCAGATGAAACTCCGGAAAGTAAGTAAGCGTGGAATAGAGATTTACAAGCCGCGACGCATCCTTGTACGGCAGCGGGCGTAGGAGCACCGCGTTGACGACGGTAAAAATTGCCGTATTCGCTCCGATGCCGAGTGCTAGAGTCAGCACCGCAACGATCGTGAATCCCGGCGACCGCAGCAACATCCGAATTCCGTACCGTATATCCTGCCAAAGCACGCCCATGAAATTGCCTCCGTTCCCCTCATCCCTGGTTATAGCTTATTCCTCTCTCAGCTTCATCATGGCCAGCCAAATCGCATCGAGAGCGGTCCCCAAAGGATCGGTCGCGCCCGGTATCTCCGCAAGCTCGCAGGCAATCGCGTCAGTATTCAATCCTGCCCAGGCGCCTCACAACATACTTCGGCCCACCCGTAATATGAATCCCGGCAAGTCCATTGCCGATAGCGGATAGCTTGTAAGTCGCTGATACTATGCAAGATAAACAAACCTTTTGCGTAAAAGACAACCTGGTTATGCGCGGTTTTGGGATGGTCTTATCGCTGAATCGGACAGGTAGTTAAAAAAGGCGGGCAAATTCTTCTTCCCCCGCGATTCACTCCTTATTGACTTTGCAGCTTCCAGGGATAATTCTGTCAGAGCAATCCAGGCAAATTGGCGAGCCGGGAAGCTTCGAAGGATGCTTCGGTGCCGATCTCTTTTTCTGTGAACGGCAGGAACAAGCAAACAAGGCACTTTCCCTGGGCCGCTATCGCCTGGCCTGGACTGGCTGTCTTTAATCTTGTTTTGGCTTTCGCTGGATCAGGCGAGTCGTGGACCGTGAAACTGAGTGACCATCTCAAAGAACCTTCGGTGAAGGCTTCCCGGTCGGCGGAATCACCACCGCAAGATTCAAGAGGGTCAAAAGTAGCCGAAGGCGAGTACAGACTGGTCGAAGAAGGAAGCGGCGGCGCATTTGGACCGCCCAATGAGGAGATTTTCAATTTCCACGAAACTTGGACACTTCGGCGAGCGGAGAATCGCGGCTTTGAACTCACTGGCGAGAGGCGATTTGAATCACCCCAATATACCCCTCATAAAGAACGATTTTGGGTTCGACTTTCTCGTGACTTCGCGCTGGTCTCCGTGAAAGAGTTCGCCAAGCTGCGCTGGCGGCCCGATTCCGGTCCCTTAAGTTGCGATTTTCAACCAAGAAATCTTCACTGCAATTTCGGCTCTAAGGATTCAAAACAGGCCTTCGAACTCGACGTGCCTGTGAAGGATCCCTGTGGATTCCTCTGGCCGGTTGCTCCCTTTTCATTCAGCAGCGTCGCGCATGCCGCGGAGAAGGACCGCGACATTCCCACTCCTGTGCAATTAATCTCGATGGAGCAACCGGACGCGCAGAATCCGGTCAGGCCTAAAGTGATGGATGGAGAGATCCGCTATCTCGGGCGGGAAGAGATCACTGCAGCGCAGCAGAAGTGGAAAGCCGATAAATTCGAGTTGCATGTTGCTACCCATCCAAAGCTACTGGTGTGGTTGTCGCGTGAGGGAATCTTGCTGGTCCTTTCTCCGGAGCATACCAATAAGAATTGGCCGAAAGAGCAGTTGGAGCTGGTCCGCTTCCAAAAATATCAGGATTTCTGATGCAACTGCTGACGGTTCGGGTTTTGGCTGATATCCCTTGATTACCAGTTAGAATGATGGATGTATCGAAGGAGAAACTATGTGGTTTCCCTTCGCACGCAAGGAAGACAAGCAATACTTGGAGATAGGGAGGCTTGCCGATGTCTTGGCACTCATTCAAGTGCTTGCCCTAGATCTCCATGCTCACCGTAGCGAGAGTGGACTACAAGAAGAATTGCAAGGTTCGCCGCGATCTGCCAATACTTGGGAAAAAGTCGCACGGAGGCATCCAGAATTCTTTCGAGTGCGCCAAGAAGGGGAACATCGAGTATCTCTGATAGCGAGGCACGTTCTTCCAAAGACTGAGCAGGGCACCCGAGAGCTACCCTCTGAATTCGCTGGCCAATTGATCACTGCTGCCGTCGACTTACATGATCGGCAACTGAGACGAAGTGAAAGGTGGACTTATCTCGTCCCCATCTGGGTTGCGCTCATCGCTGGAATATTCGCGACCCTTGTCACCCTTCTCAAGATAAAGTTCTCGGGCCACTAAAAGTTGGGTGCCTACTACTAAATTTGGCAGCATCGCGGTTTTATGACTCTGCATTCATTCGCTAGCGTGAACGGAGGATGATTCTAAGCATTTCATAATACCGGGAAACCGGCCATGGACTTGGGCTACCTGGTTCACAAGAGCCCCTTCCGCGTTCATTCCTTCGAGCAAGTTTTCGGGAAAGCGCACGCCTTCTTTCCGGAAGCCTCGTCAGAGCATTCTCAGGCCAGTCATCGCCGGGAGTCACAACACAGATTTATCCTCATGGGATTCCGGAAGTGCAACGCAGAGCAGTTGAAAAAGCGGAGAAGCTTCTTAATGGACCCAAATGGACCCAAGTTTCGGAAGTCGCGCAACGGCCCAACTAAGTAAGGGATTGAAATTGCAGGCAGGTGGTTGGTGGACGTGACCGGGATCGAACCGGTGACCCCCTGCTTGCAAAGCAGGTGCTCTCCCAGCTGAGCTACACGCCCACCGTGATTCACGTGCCGGGTAACCAATACAGTTTGTCGCAAGGCTTCGGTTCGGTCAAGGATGACCCTTGCTGCCGGTGCGGATTTGGTGGGGACCGCAACTGGCTTTTCTGCGCGGAAGGGCCGACGGACGGCAAATAGCATTCGGCACGCTTCTCTGATACGATATTTCCTCACTTTTGGGAGTTTTCCCGTCGGGAGCAAAGATGGCACTCGCATGCGAAATTTGCGGTAAAAAGCCTTTATTCGGCAACATCATCAGCCACGCCAATAACGTTCGCCGGCGGCGCTGGAATCCGAATCTTCGCCGCGTCAAAGCGGTGATTGACGGGGTGAAGAAGCACGTGCGCGTTTGCACTTCCTGTATCCGTTCTGGCCGGGTGCGCAAGGCTGCCTGACCCGCCGCCCTCCGTTGCTGATCGGAAAGGAGTTCACATTTTGAAAGCCCGGATGTTCATCCTCGCCGCACTTGCCACGTGCGCGCTTGTGACCGGCTGCAAGAAAGAGCACGCGCCCGGGCCAGACGTGTGGGCAACCGTAAACGGCAAAGACATCCGGCGCGCCGAGGTGGAAAAATACTATCGCAGCCGCGTCAATCCCGAGAGCCAGGAGCCTTCGCAGGAAGAATCTCTGTCACTTAAGCTGAGCATCCTGGACGAGTTGATCAACAATGAAATTCTGCTGGAGCGCGCCACTCAGTTAAACCTGGTGGCCAGCGATGGCGAAGTGGAAGATAAGTTCACCGAATCGAAAAGCCCCTACACGGAAGAAGAATTTCAGCGCAAGTTGAAGGACAACGGGATCACCATCGATGATTTGAAGAGTGACCTGCGGCGCCAGCTCTCGATTCAAAAGCTGCTGAACCGCGAGGTGGTGGCGAAAATTTCCATTTCCGACCAGGACGTCTCCGACTCCTACAATAAAAACCGCGCGCAATTCAATATCGCGGAGCCGCAATATCACATCGCCCAGATTGTGGTGACGCCACGGCCCGATCCACAAGTTCATAACCGCAAAAATGATGATGCGACCAACGACGCGGATGCAAAACGCAAGGTAGTGCAGCTCGAGGAACGCCTGAATGCCGGCGCGGATTTCTCGCAACTGGCGATGGATTATTCCGAGGATGCCACTTCTTCGGCGGGAGGAGATCTTGGCTTCGTTCCGGAGTCGGCTTTGAATTCCTCTGACCCGTCGCTGAAGAAACTGGTTCTCACCATGCATCCAGGGGAAATCAGCAAGCCAATCGCGGCGAAAGACAGCTACCGCATTCTGAAGCTGATTTCCAAAGAGCCTGCCGGGCAGCGGTTGCTCTCCGATCCGCAGGTGCAGCAATCCATCCGCGACATGCTGCGCAATCGGAAAGAACAATTGCTGCGTTTGGCCTACTTGACCGTTGCGCGCGACCAGGCCCGCGTCACCAATTATCTCGCCCGCGAAGTTCTGGAATCTTCCGGCAAACTCCCCATTCCCGAAAAGAAGTAACTCTCGCTTGTTCTGAGCGTGAGGAACGGGATTCATCCAGGCGGCGTTGCGACGGGCCTTTTGTTTCTGTCTATTCGAATGGCCGTGCGGAATTTCGAACTTCAGGAAATAATCGCGAGAACTTCGCCGGCATTCACCGTCTGGCCTTCGATCACCATCAGCCGTTCCACCGTGCCGCGCTTGGGTGAGCGAATCTCGTTTTGCATTTTCATGGCTTCCACCACCATCAGACCCTGCTTTGCTTCGATCGCTTCGCCGGTCTTTACGAGCACGCGCACAATTTTTCCGGGCATCGGAGCGACCACCTGCTGGCGCCCTTCGGTCTCCAGCGCGCTGCCGCGCTGGCGCCGCCACTGCCGCGGGTCGATCACCTCTGCCTCGAATTCCCGGCCTGCCACATTGACGTGCAAGCCCGTGGCCCGGTTGTCGATACGAACTTCGAAAGATCGCCCGCCAAGGAGAATGGAATAAATCCCCGGCGCTACTTCGACAACGTCAGCTTCGATTGGCTTGCCATCAAGAATAAAAGACATGTCGCTTCGGGCATAAGAACCGGCGCCGTTTCTCCGCACGATCTCGACCGTGCGTCTCTTCCCGCCGATTCGAACCTCGAGTGTCAACGATCTTCACCCTCTCCTTCTAAATCAGACCGTGCCGTGCAGCGGCGACTGAGAAATTGTTGCGATTACCGGTGCGTGTCGGGGCGAAGCAATTCGCTTCGACCTTCCGACTTCCAACGCGATTCGCGCTGGTCTGATATTTCGGATGCGCGAGACATTGTTCCGCCTTGGCTCGAGTGCCATAGTGCCGCGGCGATCGCTGCGGCGTTTTCGGCGCCAGGGTCTTCGGTCGCGGC
>JBGQGW010000132.1:0-10907 GCA_041497605.1 Terriglobia bacterium
CGAAAGTGGGCTGTACTAGAAGTCACCAAGCTAACCGCAAGGAAGCAGGTGCCCAAGGTATGGCTCATGATTGGGGTGAAGTCGTAACAAGGTAGCCGTAGGAGAACCTGCGGCTGGATCACCTCCTTTCTAAAGAACAAGACAGTACGGCCTGCTTCGGTTGCAGGCATCGGCTGTCCAGCTTGTCCCTCACGGGGCAGGCGGCTTGGTTTTCTCAAGCTGAACGGGTTCTGGTAAGTCTCATCCGAAAAGTCAAAGAGAGTTCAGACATTGCGAAGCCCGTCCCGATTCGATCGGGACGGGCTTTTTGCTTTTCTGCGCAGGTTGTTGATCGCCCTGGCCACGCGTTACCCACTCTTTGCTCGCTTTATTGACAACCCCTGGGAACACGTCTACAGTCGGCGCAATGCTCTAGGGGGAGAGCCCGATGGGCTTGTGTCCTTCCTTATCGAATGAGATGAAATTCGGTGGGACGGAGCGGCATGTGGTGTGGTTCTGCCGGTCCAAGCGAGTTCCGCGCTCGTGGGCTGCTTCCGCCGCGATTCTCGCGATGGCGGCCGTTGCGTGGTCGAGCGATGGCGAGCCTTGGAATCAGAAGCCGTACACGGAATGGACGCTCGCCGATGTCCTCAGAGTCACGCAGAATTCTCCCTGGGCGCACTCGCTTTCGAATAATGGCGCCCTGGCGCCGCAGCAGTCCGTGCAGACGCCGCTCTTCGACAACTCTCCGCCAGGGAGTTGGGTGCCTGGCCCGACAGGGCAACTGACCTATTTCCCCTCGCCGGTGCCTGTGCAAACCTCGAATGCTGCCGTCAGCCCGCTCATCACCGCCAATACAAGTCTTCGAGATGCCGTTGTCCTCTGGTCTTCGTCGGAAACCATCCGCGAAGCCTTTGTGCGGATGTCGGTGCTTGCGCACAAGTCCGGCGAGACACAAACAAAATTGCTTGAGCCAAGACACGCCGATCTCTACAGAATTACCGTGATGGCTTCACATATTCCGTCCATGCTGGCGAGCTACAGAGGGCCGCTCGAGAATGCGCTGAAGAATTCGGTCTATCTAAAATCAGACAACAGCCGTCAGATGATCCGTCCCGTCAAAATGGAAGCGGCGCTGAAAACGTCTCAGCCGATAATTAATTTTTATTTCCCTCGCGAGTTGAATGGATTACCAACCATGGATCCCAGGGCCAAAAATGTGAAGTTTGACTGGGCCTCTAAGAACGGCGAGATCAGTGTGTCGTTCGAGCTGCGGAAAATGCAGCACAACGGCGCGCCCGATCTGTAGTCCTTCCTTGCAAAACTACGAGAGCTACTGACATTCATTCTGAGCAGGGCCGGTGATGGCCGGCTCGACGAAGAATCCATCTTTTCTTGTACCCCACACACATGAGAGATTCTTTGTTTCCCTTAGGGGAAGCGGAAACCCCATTTTGGAGCGTCACTGGATGATTATGGCGGACTCAAAAACATTCGAAACACGCGTGAGTTTCAAGCGAAGGTGCGAGACAGCTTTGAACGCCAGGGCCTGATGAAGCATCTCGGCGCGCAACTTTCGGAACTGCGGCCCGGGCACTGCGAAATTCGAGTTCCCTTTCGCGACGAACTCTCTCAACAGCACGGATATTTTCATGCCGGAGTGACCGGGGCCATCGCCGATAGCGCCGCCGGTTACCCCGCATTCAGCTTGATGCCACCCGGTTGTTCCGCTCTGTCCGTGGAATACAAGTTGAATTTGCTGGCGCCGGCGCAAGGCCAATTGCTGATCGCGCGGGCGCAAGTGATCCGCTCCGGCCGCACGCTGACAGTTGCCCGAGCCGATGTGTTCGTGGTCAAAGATGGCGTCGAAGATCTCTGCGCCACATTCCTCTCCACCATCATGGTGCTGGCGGGCAAGCTCGACCGCTAATCTTTATGACCTCATGTCTGAATCAGGATCATTCGCTCTCCTCACCGCTGCGAAGTGCCTCCTTCCTAAAGTTGGCACGACACTTGCAATAGACATTCGAGACAGTTATGTTGCAGAGGTGAAGAGATGAGAAGATTGTACCCAAAATCTCGCCTTCTGTTTCCGGACATGCACACCGGGGTCGATAACCCTTGGATGACGCGACCCCACATTCTAAACAGCGAGACGGCTGTAAGGAGAAGTGGGTTAACGGGTCTCGAGCTATGCGCAGGGGCAGGAGGACAAGCGCTCGGATTTGAGCAAGCGGGAATTGAGCATGCAGGGCTAGTAGAGATCGATAAAAATGCCTGTGCCACTCTGCGACTGAACAGACCAAAATGGGAAATATTTCAAGAAGATCTCAACAAGTTTGATGGTTCCAATTTCAAAGGCGTCGACATTATTTCGGGTGGATTACCATGTCCTCCGTTTTCCATCGCGGGAAAACAGTTGGGTCACAAAGATGAACGAAATCTGTTCCCTGCAATGATTCGCCTGGTGGATCAGATTCGTCCAAACGCAGTGATGATCGAAAACGTTCGGGGAATTCTGGATGCAGTCTTTGTGGATTACCGAAGCTACGTCGGAACCGAACTGAAGAAGCTCGGGTACCAAACCGGCTGGAAGCTAATGAATGCCTCTGATTTCGGAGTGCCTCAATTGCGCCCAAGAGTAGTTTTCATTGCCTTGCGCAAAAAGTTCGCCGAGCACTTTTATTGGCCCGAGGGATCAGATGAGCCCCCGAAGCCTGTGGGAGTAGTTCTTTCCGATCTCATGATGGCCAATGGATGGAGAGGAGCTAGGGCCTGGAGCCGCGGTGCTGACGAAATCGCTCCTACAATTGTGGGAGGTTCACTGAAACATGGAGGGCCTGACCTCGGGCCAACCAGGGCAAGACGAGCATGGGCAAGCCTAGGAGTTGACGGTCTCGGGATCGCGAACGAAGCTCCTAAGAGGGACTTCGCCGGAATACCGCGCCTCACGGTCCGAATGGTAGCGCGCCTCCAGGGCTTCCCCGATGATTGGCAATTCTTTGGTGGTAAAACACAGACTTATCGTCAAGTTGGAAACGCATTTCCCCCGCCATTTGCGCGCGCTATTTCAGAAAACCTGAAGGCCTGCATTATCGCGGGCCGCAAACAGTCCCGGATTGCTAGCTAGAGTGTTCTCTTTCTAGAACAGTGGTGGACACAATATCTATCAAGCGGCGGAGCGAAAACATGCGCCGCATCAAGAGCAAAGGGATGAAACCAGAACTGAAGGTGCGCCAACTCGTTCACGCGACGGGCTACCGATACCGCCTCCATTCCGCTAAGCTTCCTGGTAAGCCGGATCTGGTCTTCCCGCGGTTGGGTAAAATCATCGAGGTTAGAGGCTGTTTCTGGCATCAGCACAGAGGCTGTATCGACTCTCACATTCCTAAGTCTCAAACTAAATATTGGCGTCCAAAACTTCGCAGGAATGTTGGCCGCGACATTGAGAATCTGAGGAAAATCCGCAAACTCGGTTGGCGAGTACTTGTGATTTGGGAGTGCGAGGTAATGAAGGCTGATGAATCCAGGCTGAGTGCAACCTTGGTAAGGTTTCTCAAACATGGCTCATCTTGATTTTCTCTTGTTCTTCTGTTCACGCTCCTTTTCGAATTGTCGAATCTTTCCCGTGGGATCTTCAGGCCAAGGCTTATAAGAACGGAGGATGTAGTCAACTTGCTTTTTCCCTGATGGCCCTTTGTACAATCGCGTTTCGATGTCCCACCCGATCACTGGATATCTGAGTTCCCGGAGCCGCTTCTGCCAATCATCTTGATCCGCAACCACGTCCAACAGCGAAGATGAAGTTGGCTTTCCAACACCCACAGCCTTAAGGAGCTCTCCGATACGCACATGCACACTTTCAGCAGAAGTGACCCTCTTCATCATGTTTGGAGAGGCCGACAGCGAAGAAAAGAATGACTTCTTCCCCGCGTTGCACTCTTCACATATTGCCCACAGGTTTTCCCGGTCATTTGTGCCGCCCCAGTCCCGTGGCTTTTTGTGGTCGACAACCAAAGCTATGCCGTGCTTCTCCACGTTCTGCCGCACATCTGACAACTGCCGTGAGCTGCATGAATAACTTCGGCCCTCCGCTTCTGATTAATCTGTCCCTCATCCGTAACAGCGGGCTTTTCTCCCCCATATCTGTATGTGACTACGACGCGCTTCTTTCCATCCACAGTTTGAACTGCTCTGGTCTTCTTGATAACGAACCACTTCTTTAGATCCCGCTTGCGCCGGTCAAGATGGGTCTGATCTTCGGGCCGCAATCCGGCTTTTTCGAGTTCCTGCCGAATCTGGCCGCCGGTGATCCCGTCCGGAAATCGCTTCATCACCTCTACTATTTGGAGATGAATCGCCCCAGGTTTACTTATCTTCTTCGACACGGCGGGCAGCCTTTTCCTTTGCGTAGTGTGCTATCCAAATGCCAAGTGGGACCGACTGCAGAGGATACCACCTTATCTCCCAGCCCAATTGGGCGGCATCGGTGCTCACCCTCGGCTTGCTGGTGGCGTAACTTCGTGTGTTTGCCGCGCAACTAGCTGGTAATTTCCGTGTTCTTTTCATCGTAGTCTAATTTGCAGGGCAAATCCGTCTTAGGGCGCATTCGATGGAGAATCGTCACCGGCGAATCCTCGTGTTGGGCATGGTTGCGCTGGGCTGTTTCGCGGCCTTGCGAGCCATTTCTGTGCGACGGGCGCTTGCGGGGTCTGAGTCGGACAGGGATCGATCGGGTTCCATCAAGGTGGGCGGCCGGACTCGCGAATATATTGTCCACGTCCCGCGCGGGTACGACGGCAAAACGCCGCTGCCGCTCGTTTTTGTGCTTCATGGCGGCACTCAGAGTCCTGAAAGTGCCGAGCGCATGTCCGGGATGAGCCCCAAAGCGGACAAAGAAAATTTCATCGCCGTCTATCCCCGGGGCACGGGTGTGATGCCCACTTGGAATTCCGGAAATTGTTGTGGTTTTGCGTTGCGGGAAAAGGTGGATGACGTGGGATTCCTGCGAGCGCTGATCGAAAAACTCGCGCACGATTATTCCGTCGATCCCAAGCGCATCTTCGCGACCGGAATTTCGAATGGCGGAATGATGTCTTACCGCGCCGCCTGCGAAATGGCGGACCAAATCGCCGCGATCGCTCCCGTGGAAGGGGCGCAGAACGTTGATTGCCGCCCGTCCGCCCCGGTTTCACTTCTTGTGTTTCATGGCACTGCTGATCGCCTGGTCTCGTTTGACGGCGGCACAACGAAATATCAGCTCGGCCCGAAGCGCACGGACAATTCCGTCGCCGGCGCCGTGACCTTCTGGGTCAAACAGGATGGCTGCTCACCAGCGCCGCAGCACGAGAAAGTGGCCGAAGCGAGTATTGACGCGTACTCAGGCTGCAAAGATGGCACCGGAGTCACGTTGTATGCGATCGACGGCGGCCGCCACATGTGGCCGGGACATTCGCTGAGCGGCAACCACGTTGCAGCGACTGACATTATGTGGACTTTCTTTTCTCAGCACCCCAAACCCTGATCCGCGCGGCTCAATCGCGGCCCGCTCCTTCGACAGGCGGGCTGGCCCGATAATCCAATCTCAGGGATAATATGCGAGCAGGAAGGGTGAACCCATGACGGAAAAAATCAAGAAGAGCGAGAAGGAATGGCGCAATCAATTGACGCCGGAACAATATTACGTGACGCGGGAAAAAGGCACCGAACCGCCATTCACTGGCGAGTACGCTCGCTCGAAAGCGAAAGGGATTTACACGTGCGTGTGTTGCGGCCAGCCGCTCTTCAGCTCGGACACAAAATATGAATCGGGCACGGGATGGCCGAGCTTCTGGAAGCCGCTCGACGAAAACGGCGTCGAGATCGAGCGCGACGGCAGCCACGGAATGATTCGCACGGAAGTGAAATGCAGCCGCTGCGAAGCTCATCTGGGCCACATGTTCGAGGACGGCCCGGCGCCCACGGGCGCGCGTTATTGCATGAATTCTGCGGCGCTGAAGCTGGAAGAAAAGAAGTAAGTCAGCGTGCGGAGCGGCGGCGCGCGGGGCCGCCACGATCTCCGGCTGCCTGTCCGTACAACGTTACTTTTCCTCCGGCAACGTTCGCAATGTAGCGACCCTCGGAAAGAAACTGCATCACTTTTTTCCCGGCTCGCGCCAATTGCGCCCATCGTGATTTCGTTTCCGGATTCTGTTCCAGGCCGCGCAACTGTTGCCCATCAAAAATGAAATCCACCTGGCGGAGATGACGTCGCGCCGTTTGCCGGACCGGATAGGATTGCCCGTCCAGATCGACCGTTTTCTTCTGTTCCACGAGCGTTTGTTGCCAAACGGAAATCAGTGCGTCTTCTAGTGTCTGCTTCATTGGTCATCTCCCGAAGCGCGGGCGGGTTTCCGTCCCCAGGAAGCGATGAAGGTGATGACACTGGTCCAATAACGCGGATCTGCATACATCGTGTTGAACTCCGCGAGCATCGGCTGAGTAATGTTGCCGGATTGCAAGAGGCGCTGCTGCAACTCTCGAATCGTATCGATCCAGTAGACCGCCCAGGGTGAACCCCCATTGAAGAATTCCCTGTAGCCTTGAGCGCCAAAGGCTTCGAGGCCTTTGCCGGCCAGGAGCGCGGGCATCTTCCGCCCGATCGAATAATCAATCCCGGCCGACGCAGACCATTTCAACCAGCCTTGCCAGAACTTTCGTGTCAATTCCGGTTCAGCAACCGTTGCGGGAAGCATGTCCGGCTCGATGGAGAGAAATACTCCGCCGGGCTTCAGCGCCGAGTCGATTCGCTCGACGGCCAGCGAAGGGTCATGCAAGTGATGGAGAATGGCGCGCGCCGTGATTAGGTCGTAGGCGCCGGCTTCCACTGGATCTTCCAGAATATTGAGCTGACGGACTTCGAGATTCGGCACGTGAAGGTTGGCGATATAGCGCAAGTCGAGATCCGTGGCAACCACATGACCGCCGGGAGAAACGCGGCCGGCCAGCCATTCGGAAATAGATCCATTTCCGCAGGCAACTTCCAGGCAACGCCATCCTGGCTGGATGCCCAGCGTTTCGATGTGGCTTCGATGCACCGGATCGAGGAGCGATGACATCAGAGCCAGGCGTTGCCGCTCGCCCATCAAGCTGTGAGGCAGAACATATTCGGTCATCCGTTCATTTCCTCAAATCCAGATTCGGATTCTAAAATTATCCGGCGGCGATGAAGGCAACTTCAGCCTGCATCCTACGGGAGGAGGCAATCGATTTCCACCAATTCTGAGCACACCACGGAAGAGTCGCGAGGCAGAAACCGGGTCAGCGCGTGCAAAATGCAACGCTTGATTTAGCTGTCGGCGGTTGTGGGGCATTCTACATCCGCAGCCTACGAAGAGCTCGCGCGATGATGAAAGAGAGAAACGCGGAGAGTTGATGCTGCGGCTGTATCACCCAGCGCGTAAACTTTATCCCTGGCAATAAAGAAAGTAGCGCGCTGCGGATCAGTGGAGCTCGTTCTTATAGACGACCCCATCTTTCATTACGAATTTCACGCGCTGCAGTTCGGTGATATCCGTGAGGGGATCTCCCGAAACGGCGATGATATCCGCAAGCTTTCCGGGCTCCACGCTGCCGATCCGGTCACTCCAATGCAGCAAATCGGATGCAACCGTGGTTGCGGATTGGATCGCCTGCATCGGCGTCATTCCATAATCGACGTAATATTTAAATTCGCCCGCCTGCCCGAGGCCCGTCCAGGAAAATCCACCCGCATCGGTGCCGAAGGCAATCTTCACTCCCTTTTTCAAGGCGCGGCCGAATGCGGTTTTCTCGGTCTCGACCATCCTGGGCCAATTGCCACCGCGGCCGGGCGCGACGTACGCGCCGACGATGATCGTGGGAACCCAATAGACGCCTTTCTGAACCATCAAATCCATTTCTGCTTCGGTGAGGCCGTCACCGTGTTCAATGGTGTCCACTCCTGCGCGCAACGCCGCTGCGGCGCCATCGGAGCCGATGCAGTGAGCGGCCACGAGCTTTCCGATTCGGTGCGCTTCGTCCACAATGGCGCGGGCTTCCTCGTCGGTGAAATTCACCCAGCTATGCAGCACGCCATCCGAACCGTAATAGTAGCGGCGGTCGGAATAATATTTGATCCAGTCCGCGCCATGAGCAGCTTGTTCGCGCACGGCCAGGCGCGCGTTCTCCACTCCATTCACCACTTGCACTCCGTGCGGCATCTCGAGTTCCCAGGAATATCCCTGGAGCGGATACATTCCCGTCGGCGCCATGGCGCGCGTGGAAACCTGCATGTGCGGGCCCGGCACCTCGCCGCGTTCGATCGCGGTTTTCACATCCACGTCGGCATACATGGCGCCTTCCGTTTCGAGATCACGGAGCATTGTGAAGCCGTGATCGAGAGCGATGCGAGCGTTGCGTGCGGCCAGGATTGCGCGATAGGGGATGGACTGCTTCAGAAGTTGTTCATCGTAATCTTGCGCGGTGATATCTCCGTTGAGAAGAATGTGCACGTGCGTGTCGATCAGCCCGGGAAGAACGGTTGCGTGGGAGAGGTCGATCACTTCCATGCCGGCGGGCGCGGCTCCGCCGGGAGTGATGGAAACGATTTTGCCGCCTTCGACGATGATCAGGGCGTTCGAAACCGGATGTTCGCTCCTGCCATCGATCAATTTTCCGGCGCGAATGGCGATTCTCTTTGGCGGCGCCTGAGCGATCGAGATTGCGGGAACCAGGAGTCCGAGCAACAGCCAGGAAATAAGGCGGCGCATACAATTCTCCTTTTTGGGGAATGCTCAGCGAACGCCGCACGGGGTAGTTTGAGGCCCGTGCAGGCGCATAAGAATGCCTCATTTTCGGCCGTCTGGCCAGATTGATGCACTCTGTAATCGGGAATGGGAACTGCGACCGGAATCGTGGGACGCTGTCGACACGGAGGCTTGGAGTCGAATATTATCCGGCTTCTTGCGGCGCTAGGACTGCGCGGAACGGGTTGCGCAACGCAGTGCTGATTTTCAGCGGGATGGTTTTGTGAAAATTGTAAGCATCGGCGAAGTTTTGTGGGACGTGATCGGCTCGGCTGAACATTTGGGCGGCGCTCCCTTCAATTTTGCAGCCCACGCCAGAAAACTGGGGCATGAAGTATTGTTCGTCAGCGCCGTGGGAACCGATGCGAGAGGACAGCGCATTCTGGAGCGGATGGCCGGTTTGGGACTTTCCACGCGCTTCGTCACGCGCGTGAAGGATTATCCCACGGGGACCGTGACCGTAACGCTGGACGGAATGGGCCAGCCGAGTTATGTGATTCACCGGCCCGCTGCTTATGATTTTCCGCAGCTTTCGCAAACCGATCTCGAAGCGATTTTCTCGCCCAAGCCGGATTGGATTTATTTTGGCACTCTCCAGCAAATGAGCGGAGAGTCAAGTCAGTTGACGATGAGACTGCTCGAAGCCGGCCGGAACGTGCGGCGCTTCTACGACATAAATCTTCGCGAGCGTTCCTATGAGGCTTCCATCGTGCGTGAATTAATGTCGCACGCGACAGTTTTGAAATTGAACGAACAGGAAGTTTCGCAGATTCAGGAGATGTTCGGCCGGACGCGCGGTTCCCTCGAAGACTTTTGCAGAAGCTATGCGGGTGAATTTGGATGCGAGAGTGTCTGCATCACCCGTGGGGCGGAAGGTTGCGCGCTGCTCATGAACGGTGAATATCTCGAGGCGGCGGGTTACCCGGTGAAGATTGCGGACGCTGTGGGCGCTGGAGACGCCTTCGCGGCAGCGCTTCTCCACGGAATGAGCAGTGGATGGCCTCCCGCGCAAATCGCAGACTTCGCGAATCGCGTTGGCGCGCTGGTGGCCAGCCGACCGGGCGCCATTCCGGATTGGACGATTCAGGAAGCGACGGCGCTGGCGAAATAGCTCGAGGGAATGGGAGTGAGAAGGTGGGCGTGGGTGGACTTGTACCACCGACCTTCCCGATTCACTTCATCGGGACGCTCTAGTCACCTGCTCGATCCAGCGATGGCATTGAGGAATAAGTTGGTGGGCCTGGGTGGACTTGAACCACCGACCTCGCCCTTATCAGGGGCGCGCTCTAGCCACCTGAGCTACAGGCCCTTCCTTACTACTCACTGCAACTTCAAACCGCCGACCTTCCCGATTCACTTCATCGGGACGCTCTAGCCACCTGAGCTACAGTGCGGCGGAATCGGCGGGTAACGGAAACGCCTTTGGCCGACCTTTGAGATTTTAGCACGGCCTAAGAAGACCCAACAAGGACTGGGAAGTGGTGCAGGAAGCGTCAGCGCTGATGTCCCCGCCTGCGCTCGGGGGACGGCAATTGTTGATCAGCCGCGGGTGCGTTCGAATTCGCGCAGGAAGCTGACCAGGTCCTGCACGGCTTCGAGCGTCACGGCGTTGTAAAGCGACACGCGCATGCCGCCAACCGAGCGGTGGCCGGCCAGGCCCACGAGCCCTGCGGCGGCTGAATCCTGCACGAACTGTTTTTCAATCGCTTCGTTTCCTCCCGCCACGCGAAACACCACGTTCATGCGCGAGCGGGAAGATTTTTCAACCGGGCAGGAATAGTAGTTGCTCGCGTCCAGCGCGTCATAGAGCAGCTTTGATTTTTGTTCGTTGCGCTTCTGGATCGCCGCCAGCCCGCCTTCCGCCTCCACCCACTCCATCACCAAGCCGAGGATGTAAACCGCAAACGTGGGCGGGGTGTGATAGAGCGAGCGCTCCTGAATGTGCGTGCGATATTGAAGCAGCGTCGGAAGATTTTTGTCCGCGCGCTCGGCCAAATCGCGCCGGACGATGACCACGGTGACTCCGGAAGGGCCGAGATTCTTTTGCGCGCCGGCAAAAATCAATCCGAAGCGCCGCACGTCAATCGATCGCGAGAGAATGTCGGAAGACATGTCCGCCACCAA
>JBGQGW010000133.1:0-10896 GCA_041497605.1 Terriglobia bacterium
CGTGGGCACATCAGTCGAGTCGAGCCTGCCGGTGTCACCGGCCGCGCCCGGCTTTGGCTGAGTTTCGACGACATCAAAACGAGATGGGGAAGAGCGCCGCTGATTGCCGATGTGGTTCAAGTCCCGGGCGAGCATAGCGTGAAACCGGGAGACAGTAAGGAAGGCGAAATCGAAGCCCGCACCAGCGATCGCAAACGAGAGCTCGAAGCAACCGCAGGCGGAGCTGCCATGGGAGCCGCAGCAGGCGCGCACCACGGCGGCAAGAGCGCAGCAATCGGAGCAGCCGCCGGTGCCGCAGCCGCCTTCTTCATGGCCTCCGGCTACGGCCAAGAATTGAAGTTGGAAAAAGGCGCCAAACTGGAACTCGAACTCGACCGCCCGCTTTTGCTCGCCCGCCGCTGAACGGATGAGCTTGCTGAGCGATCTGGGTCGCCAAGAACGCAATCGTACCAAGGCCGGATGGAGTGGAACCAATGGGAATGTATATCGTCTCGGGCGTCCTTTATTTCCTTCCTTTGTCGACACTAGTGGCTGCGTGGCTAGGTGCCGCCCAAAGTGAGCGAGAATCTCCGCGCCCCAAGTGGAGAACATTCTGCTTCAAGAGCGCTTTGTTTGTTGCGAGCCTTGCGACAGTCACAAGCATGGCATTCGTATTTTCTTGGCTCCACAGCGGTGGCAGTCCTCATGGGATGGGGCCGGCACCAGGAGTCTGGCAGCACTTGCGGCCGATATCCAATTGGACTCTTATCGCAACCATTGGCTTGGCAACTTCGGGAAAGGGCAAACCGAGACTTCTTGTCTATGGATCGGCGCTGGCCGTTATCCTTGTTGAAACGCTGGTCGGGATTCTTGAAATGGATTGAAACTCGCTGTTCGCTAGTCAGGTTCTCGTAGTCTTAGACAATCCCCTCGGCGCACCCAGCTTGGCTTTCCTCTCCTCTGCTGGTACATTCAATAGCTGATGGCCGCAGAAGCCCTGATTCCCCAACGAATCCTGATCGTCGAAGACGAGGAAAACGCCCGCAAGGGTTATGAGGCGTTGCTGCGCCGCTGGGGCTGCGAAGTCCTCGGCGTCGCCAGCGGCGAAGACGCGCTCGCAAAATTCTCCGAATTTCAGCCTGCCGTTTTGCTCGCGGACGTGGAGCTGCCCGGAATCAATGGCCTGGAACTTCTCCAGCGCCTCGAAAAAGAGCTGGTCGATATCCCCGTCATCATCATCACCGGCAAAGGAAGCGACGAGCGCGCGGTGCAAGCGATCGAAGCGGGCGCATTCTGGTACATCGAAAAGCCTTTGAAGCCTCCCGTGTTGCGAGCGCTTCTCGATCGCGCGCTGGGCAAGGTCCGCGATCAGCGCAACGTCGCGGCGCTCACGCGGCAATTGCGTGAGGCGGGCCGCTTGGGCGAGTTGGTCGGTATTTCGAAACAAATGCAAGAGGTGATGCACCAGGTGGAAACCGCCGCGCCCTCCACTGCTTCCGTGCTCATTACCGGCGAGACTGGCTCCGGAAAGGAAATAGTCGCGCGCACGCTGCACCAGCTTTCCCCGCGCGTGGATCGTCCGTTTGTGGCCATCAATTGCTCGGCAATTCCCGAATCGCTGATGGAAAGCGAAATCTTCGGCCACGAAAGGGGCGCATTCACCGGCGCCGCCGAACGGCGCATCGGCTGCTTCGAACTGGCGGACGGCGGAACCTTGCTTCTCGATGAGATCGGCGAAATGCCCCCGCAAACGCAGGCGAAATTGCTGCGCGTCCTGGAAGACCGCAAAGTGCGCCGCCTGGGCAGCAAAGTAGAAACGCCGGTGGACGTGCGCGTGGTGGCAGCGACCAACAAAGATCCGCAGCACGCGGTCTCCAGCGGCCAGCTCCGCCAGGACCTTTATTTCCGGCTGAATGTTTTTCACATCCATCTTCCGCCGCTGCGCGAGCACAAGGAAGATGTCCCCGGGCTTGTTGAATATTTGCTGCGCGACATCAACCTGAAGCATGGAAGACAAGTGCCCGGCGTTAATTCCGAAGTGATGGAACTTTTCAAGGCTTATCCGTGGCCGGGAAACGTGCGCGAACTGCGCAACGTGCTGGAACGCTCCGCCATCGCCTGTGAACGCGGACCGATTGGCCGCCAGCATCTTCCCTCCGATTTTGGACGCGCGCCGGTAACGGATACCAGCGCGCTTACGGGCCTCCGCTTCCCCGTCGGCACCACGGTGGACGATGCCGAACGCGAATTGATCGTGCAAACTTTGGCTGCTACCAACCAGAACAAAACCCGGGCGGCGGATCTCCTCGGAATCAGCCTGAAAACTCTCCACAACAAGCTGAAGGAATACGAGGCGGCGCGGCAGCAGTCCCATGCAGCTCAGCCTGAAGACTAAGTTCACGCTGGCCACGGCGTTGCTGGTACTCGCCGTCGTCACCGTGATTTCGGCCATCTATCTGGGGCGTCTCACCCGCCAAGTTGTTCGCCAGACGGACGACCGGGCGCAATTCGTGGCTCAGCTTGTATTTCACGAGGCGCAACAGGCGCTCACCGATGCCGCCGAACGCGGCGATGCACCGGTCTCTTCCAGCTCCGCCGACGTTCGCCAATATGTCCGGTACGCCCTGCTTCAGAGCGCCGGAATGAATTCACTGCTTGAATCCACGGTCGGATACTCCCCCAGCATTTACGAAATCTCGATCGCCGATGGCCAGGGCACGGTGTTGCTTTCCACCGATGCCTCGCTTCCGGGCAAAATAGAGCCCCACCGCACCCCGTACACCGCGCTGACCCGGGCTGTCTTTCTCCAACAACTGAAAATTCTGTATGGCCCCACTCAGGTGTACGAGACTGCATTGCCATTCAATCTGGGTGGAGTGCCGTATGGCGATGTGCGGGTCGGCATCTCCACTGTGCTGCTCCGCACGGAAATCTCTCCCGACTTGCATAAGGCGGTGGTGTTCGTGCTGGGAGCGGTGCTGATTTCGACTCTGCTCGCGGCGCTGGTGAGCTATACCACTCTCAATCCGCTCAAGAGGATTTCCGCACAATTGGACCGCATCTCCGCGGGCGAGACCGACGTCGCGCCGGTAACCAAAGGCGGCGAGTTGGGCCAGGTCAGCACGAAAATCAGCCGGATCGGCCAGCAACTCCGCGACGTCCGCGAAATTTTCAGCACCTTGCGCGAAAATCTGAACCAGGTGATGACCGGCCTGGAAGATGGCCTTCTGCTTTTTAATGCGGAAGGGCGCGCCATGCTGGTCAGTCCCTCCGCGGAAAAATTCCTCGGCGCGAAATCGGAAACGCTGATGGGCCGGCGCGTGAGTGAAATTTTTCCGGAAGGCCACCCGTTGCAGCAGGCCTTGCACGTTGAAGGAGATCGAATCGCTCCGGTGGAAGCCGCCGAAGTGCGCCTCGAAGGTTCCGGCGGACCCGTCCATGCCAGCGCCAGCACCCAGGTGATCGTCGAGAACGGATCACGCATGGGGGTGTTGTTGACGCTGCGCGATCTCGATTCGCTCGAACGCATCGGCTCGCAGCTTCAAGTGTCCGAGCGCCTCTCCGCGCTCGGACGCGCCACCGCCGGCGTGGCCCACGAGGTGAAGAATCCCCTGAATTCCATGCGGCTGTGGCTGGAAAATTTGAAAAGCAGCCTGCCCAGCGAGCATGAAGGTCAGCAAGCGGTTCGAATCCTGGACGAAGAAATCGGGCGCCTGGATCGCGTGGTAAAAACATTTCTCGATTTCTCGCGGCCCGTGGAACTTCGTCTCGAAGAAACCGACCTGGGCAAGCTGATCGACGAAGTGCTCGAGCTGGCTCAGCCACAAATAGAAGCCGCGCAGGTGACGGCCATTGCGGAAGTGCCAGCGCAGTTCCCTCCCGCAAGTGTAGACCGCCAATTGATCAAGCAGGCTTTGCTCAATCTGGTCCTGAACGCATGCGAAGTGATGCCGCAGGGCGGAACGCTGACGGTCACCCTGCGCCGGGTGGGCGACCTGGCCGAAGTCCGTGTGGCCGATACCGGCCCGGGAATCGCCCTTCAGAATCGCGCCAAAGTCTTCCAGTTATTTTTCACCACGCGGCCCGGCGGCACTGGCATGGGACTCGCCACTACTTTTCGAATTGTACAGTTGCACAACGGTTCGATAGACTTTACTTCGGAGGTTGGGAAAGGAACCACATTTCGCCTCGAGTTGCCCTTGGCCTGATGATGACCCGCCCGGCAAAATTCGGAGAAGCAACACTCGCCTTGCTCGCGTGCGGCCTGGTGTTCGGCATCTGCGGGTGCCAGAAGCGCACGGTGCAGGCTGCGCCTCCGGTGATTGCAACTCCGCAGCCGATTGAAAATCCGCCTCTGACCCCGCAGCCCGCAACGAATACCGCGCCCGCGCCGGAGATGCCTGCGCCCGCAAAACAACCTCCGGCGAATCCAACTTCCAAACCGGCGCCGCGCAGGCCAGCTCCCGCGCCAAAAGAAACTTCCGAGCAGAGTCAAACTCAGCAACCAAAGCCGGCAGCGCCGCAGATGTCGCAGCAACTCTCACCCGCGGACCAAGTCATCTATGAGCGCAACACCAACGGCGACATTGCATCCGCCGAAAAGAATCTTCAACAGGTGAAAGGACGCGAGATCAACGCCGCCCAGCACGACCTGGTTGAGAAAATCCAGGGCTTCCTCACCCAAGCCCGCGACGCCATCCGCGAATCCGATTGGGTTCGCGCCCGCAACCTCGCGCAAAAAGCTTTCGTTCTTTCCGTCGAACTCGCCAATTCCCTTTAATCGCAGCTCCGCATTTCATCGGCCAGCTTCGGAATGACCGCGGGCAGAAGTATTGGGACCATAAAAATGTCGTCATGCTGAGCGCAGCGAAGCATCCCGAAGTGAATTAGGCGGCAGGGATACCGAAAGGAAGACGCGAAGGCGAAAGGGACGATTCGTTCGCGATTCCTCAGCTGTCCGATTTCATTGGAGCGCAGCGCGAGGCCCCAATAATTTCCTTTTGCTGCTAAGATGTCGGCGTGCGAACGTACGACGTCATCGTTATCGGCGGCGGAATCATCGGCGGATCGATCGCCTTCGAACTCGCGCGCAATAATGTTCGCGTCGCCGTCCTCGACCGGCATCAGCCTGGCCGCGAAGCTTCCTGGGCCGCTGCGGGGATGCTCTGCCCCGCGCCAGATCAATCCGATTTCCTTCCGGTAGTGCCGCTCGCCAAGGAGAGCTTCGCGCTCTATCCTCAATTCATAGCCTCGGTCGAAGATGCTTCCGGCCGTCCGGCTGGATTCCGGAGGGATGGCGCGCTCTATTTGTTTTTTGGCGCGGTGGCGGAGGACCAACGGGATCGAATGGTGATGGAGCATCTCCGGCTCGGTCTAGCTTCCGAAACGATACCGCTGGATGGCGCGCGCCGCATCGAGCCGAAGATTGGGCCGAACGTTCGAGCCGCGGCCTGGCTTCCGTATGAGACTTCCGTCGAGCCGCGACTCTTGACCGAGGCCGTGCTGGCCGCCGCCAAGCGCCGTAGCGCCACAATTCTCCCCGGGGTCGCAGTCACTTCGGTTCTTCGACAGGGGAATCGTTGTGTGGGCGTAATCGCGGAAGGAGAGAAATTCGAGGCCAAACAGATCATCGTCGCCGCGGGCAGTTTTTCGGCTGGGATCGATTGGCTGGAGCCCTATGCGCCCACGCGGCCCGTCAGGGGCCAAATGGTCGCACTGCGCTCGTCGAATTCGAATCTGCGATGCGCGCTCCGGGCGGAATCGGGTTACCTGGTGCCGCGGAACGACAACCGCACCATCGCCGGCAGCACACTCGAAAATGCCGGCTTCGAAAAAGAAATCACGCCGGCCGGCATTCAAAAGATTTTGAGCGCTGTCGTTGAGCTGGTTCCAACCCTGGCGGACGCTGCGATTATCGAAACATGGGCGGGTCTTCGCCCCGACACACCTGATCACCTGCCAATCCTCGGTCCGACCGATGTGGAAGGTTTGCTGATCGCTACCGGGCACTATCGCAACGGCATCCTGCTGGCGCCAGTGACGGCAAAGCTGCTCTGCGAATGGATTGTCAACGGCCGCACCACGATCTCCGCGGATGCATTCAGCCCCCTGCGCTTCTCGCAGGTACAACGCCCCGCCGGTTAGCAGCGGATTCTCGACGGCTAAAATGGGATCTTGGTTCTTTGCGGTTCGCGATTGGACGGCCCGGCCAGCGTGGAAGCCTGCCCCGGAGTAGTGAAATTTATTTTGTCGGCTTCGAGGAATAGCGGGCGATTCAAGGTAACGTCCAGCGTCGTGCCACGCGGCATCTCCGCATCCGGGCCGCGCGAAAGCAGCACGCCGAGCAAACCTGCTGCCGCGCCAATCCCTGCACCAATTCCCGCGCCTTGAGCGCTGCGCCCTGCAATCGCGCCAATTCCGGCGCCTGCCGTGGTCGTCTTAGCGATTGTCCCGATGTCCGAAGCTTTGTCCGAATCGCCCTTGATTTTGCCCTCGTCGTCCGTACTCTCGCCGCCTCCCGTGCCCGCATTCGAAGGTACGGCATTAAAACTGGCTAAATAGCCGTTTGGCAGGATCAGCGTGTTCAGCTTAATCAGAAGTTCCGCGCGGCCCTTCACGCGGCCCGCCCGCTTCGCTTCCACGATTTCCCCGCCGACAAATGAGCCCGCGGGAATCAAGATCTTCCCTTCCAGCACGATGGGGAAAAGCGTCTCCAGATAGACAGGATCGCCGGGGCGCGCCGAGCGCGTCGAAATCGCGTTGTGCAAAACGAGCGGAAGTCTGGTCCCCACCGGCACTTCGAGTTTGGCGCTTTTCGCCGGTGCCGCTGGATCGGGATCGGCCGCGGGAGTTTGCGGCGGCGCCGGCGCTTTCGGCGCTGCAGCCTGCGCCGCAGCAGGGGGTTGTGCGGCCGGCCCGTCCGGCGCTTGCGCGGCCACGATGCTCCCGAAAGAAAGCGCCAATACGCCAATCCCGAAAAATTTCGAGTACAGCGTGCGAGCCTTCATCAAGTCCTCCGCCCATCTTTGCACGATTGAGATGCCCCACCCTGGTGAACAGGATGCTTCGAGATTAGCCCTCCGTTTTACTTCTTGCAACGATTGCTGTTCGACAGCTTGTCCTTCGATGGTACCTGCGGATTTGACAGTCCTGCACGTTGCGCTTAGGCTGATGCGGCAAATCACAAGGGAGAGACCGATGGCGAAACTGGCACTGGTTTACGGGATGCGATTGTTTCCGGCGGACGATCTGGATGCCGTGGGCGAGGCCGCCGTCACCATGAAGAATGGCAAGCCGGGACGCGTGACCATGCATCTGATCGAAGGCAGCAAACAGGAAATTGAAAAAACGCTCCGCCAGTCCATCGAAGCGTTTTTCGACATGTACCCGGAAATCTAAGCCGGCAGGTCCCCCTCTTCATCCCTTGGAACTGGTGTTAATCGCAGAAGCGGGTCCACAACGAAGGGAGCAGCAAATTCTGGGAGGCGGCTAGGTGAGCACAACGGTTTGGCCGGTCAGGTCAAACCGCTTGCGGCAGCGAATATTTCGGCAGGCAACCATCTCGTCGATCCGCACCATATAAGACCGCGCTTTTTCGTAATGCTTGCGGTCCTCTTCGCCTGCGCCTTTGGGCAGCGCGGCTTTTTTCGTGCGAACCATCCAGCGGACCGGAAACGCATTTTCCTGGCGGCAATGCGGGCACACCAGCGTCATCTGCTTGGTTTCTTCTTTCTCGTCGTAAAACCTTCTCTCGTCCATGGCCGCCTCGAATTCCCCGCCAATTTTCGCCGTGTTCTTTTAGTTTTTCAAGACTCGCTGACCTGACTGAGCGTCACAAACTCGAGCCCCGCATCTTTCCATCGCGGCAGCCAGTATTCAAGCGCCGCTACGGTGTGCCGGCGATCGCCCCCTAACGCCCGATGATCGCCGTCATGCAAGAGGACAATATCGCCTCCGCGCGCGCGGCGCAAGCGTTCGATCACCGGCGCGGCTGGCTGCGGCTTCCAATCCCAGGCCCACGCCGACCACATCACCACCGCCGAAAATCCGCCGCGCCGAACAACCGCGTCGAGTTGCGGCCCGCGAAATCCAAACGGCGGGCGCATCCACACTGCCGCTCGCCCGGTGGCCGTATGGATCGCTTCCTGGCAGTGGGCCAGCTCCTCTTCGATCCGCCGGGAAGGAAGCCAGATTAAATCGGGATGCGTTTCGGTGTGATTGCCGATCACGTGGCCGCGCGCCGCAATTTCCGCCGCCAGCGCGGGACACTCCCGCACGAATTTGCCGATCACAAAAAATGTGGCCTGAATTTGGTGCCGCTCGAGCAGATCGAGAAGGCCAGGAGTAATCTGGGGACTCGGCCCGTCGTCAAACGTCAGCGCGATGGTGCGGGTGTTTCCGGTATGGCGAATCGTGCGCCCGAAAAGTTGCGATGCCGGATGCATCGCGCCCCATGCTCCGGCTCCGGCGCAACCAACCGCCCCCGCGAGCGCCGCAATGGAAGCCGGAATCATGCGTGCGAACAGAACGTCGTTGCAGATGCGCGGATCATTTCGGCGGCGGCTGCTCCAGCGGTGCTTGCTTGGCTTCTTTCGACGCGTATTGAGGCCTGGTTTCGATTTCCACCGCGATCTTCTTCCCGCCTTCTTCGCGATACTTCACCTTGATGTACAGCCCCGGCGCCAACTGCCCGGTGGTTTTCGTCGCCTCGTCGATCTCGATGGGAATCGAATCCGTATTCTTGCTGAACATTCCGTTCTTCCGCACCGTTACAATTTTGTCTTTCACTTTGTAGATCGTGCCCGTCAAACTTTTCGTTTCGCCGGCTGCCGCAACGGCAACAAAGCAGCAAACTATTAAGACATATAGTAATTTCTTCCGCATCGGTCACCTCGGACCCATCGACATTCTCGCACGCCCGCTCTGTGGGCGCCAGCATCCGGGGTCTCCTCATTTTCGAAATCCGCTCAATTTTTCGAAAATTTTGCCATGTATCACAGGGTAACCCTACCATGTGTCACTGCGTCTAATGGCTTGTAGTTCAGGCATACTTGAACTCTTCCGTATTAGAAGGATCGGAGCGGAGTGAAAAAGCGACACTTAGTATATTGGCTCGCGCTGCTGTTGTTTCCCGCATCCTTCCTCCGCGCGCAACAAACTCCGGCTCCCCCGGCGCCGCCGGCAACGGGAATTGTCCATACGCCAGACGGCGCGCCGATTCCAGGGGCAACGGTCCGCTTGGTGAATCCAGTCACGGGTCAGACGTGGGTCAGTTGGACTGACGAAAAGGGAAAGTTTGACTTTCCTGGTTTGCTCGACGGTCACTATCGTATCGAAGTCGAACAACTCGGCTTTGTTTCCGCCACTCGTGAGGCCGATCTTACTTCGCCGCCCAAGACTTCCGTTGATATAGCTCTCCGTGTCGCCACTCTTGCGGAAGATACTGCCGCTGCGACTCCACCGGCGCCATCAGCGCCCACTTCAACGCCCGCGCCTGCAGGCGCCTCAAAAGCCCCTACGAAACCCGGTCAAACACCGAACGCAAACCCACAAACGGAAGCCGCAAAGCCCGGTGCGCCCGCCGCTCCGGGCAATGCTCCCGGAAATGTCCGGGCACAGAATGGCCAAGGGCAAAATGGTGGTCGTCGCGGACAACCGTTGCCGCCCGGCGTCGTCAATGCGCTCCGTCAAGGAATGGGCCAGGGGGGATTCCAACAAGTTGATGTCTCCGGCCAAGCGGGAACTCAAGATGAATCCGCTGGGGCAGTAGCTGGCCCGCTCGGTGCTGCGTCCTCTTCCGATGCGTTGCTCATGAATGGGACAGTGGGCCGAGGCGTCTCTGGCGGCGGTGGCCCCGATATGAGTGGAGTCGCGGGCGCATTCGGCGGCCCCGGCGGCGCTGATGCATCGGGCGCTCCTAGCGGAGCAGGAAATCCTTTCGGTCAATCAGGTGGCCAGGGCGGCCCCGGAGGAATTCCGATGGGAGGAGGCGCCGGCGGCCCAGGCGCGATGATTGTCCAGAGACAAGGTGGCGGCGGAGGTGGCGGGGGCGGCCGTGGCGGCCAGGGCGGAGGCGGAAGAGGGGGCGCTCAAGGTGGCGGCAGGCAAGTTGCTTTCGGCGACGGAGTTGGCGCCCTGTGGGGAGCGCAGCGAATCGTACGGCAAACGGTGAATCGCGTCCGCTTCAGCTTCTTCGACACCTACGACAATTCCGTGTGGGACGCGCGGCCGTATTCGATCACCGGCGTCGAATCGCCCAAGCTCAGCCATTACAACGAAAGAGTTGGCGCGAATATCGGTGGCCCTCTGCGCATCCCGAAGATTTACGACGGCCGTGATCGCACATTTTTCTTCGTCAACTACACGCATGGCTCAGCCCAAAGCGCCGTAGACACACTTGCGACCGTTCCGACCGCGCCCGAGCGTTCCGGCGACTTCAGCGACCGCAGCGCGCAGCTTTTCAATCCCTGCGCGAATCCTTCTTGCACCGCCATAATATCCGGCCCGCGTCCTTCTCTCGGCAGCCAAATTCCGCAGAGCCTGCAGAACTCCGCGGCGCTTGGATTATTGCCTTTTATTCCCCTGCCGAACCTTCCCGGCTTCGTTCAAAATTTTCACCAGCAGAACAACATGCCGGTGACGAACGACGCTCTGAATTTCCACGTGATCCATACGATCAATGCGAAGCTGAACTTCAACGTCGGCTATAACTTCAGTTCCACGCGCCAGGATTCCTTGACGAGCTTCCCCCTGCTCGGCAGCCACTCCTCTTCTCGCAATCAAAATTTTACGTTCGGCTTCGTCCAGAATTGGAGCCCGCGCCTGCTGCAAACCACGAACTTCACTTGGAGCCGAAGCCGCAACCGGCTCCTCAGTAACGATTCCTTTGGACCGGACATTGCCGGAAATCTCGGCATC
>JBGQGW010000134.1:0-10860 GCA_041497605.1 Terriglobia bacterium
AGGCTTGGGGACTGCACGATGCCCTGGGGGGGGCACTGCGCGCAAACAAAGCGACGGACCGCGTGATCGTGCTTTCCTTCGGCGCGGACAATATGGAAAGAATTCATCAGTTGGACGATACGGTGATGACAGGATTCCTGTTCGATGAGCCGCGGGCGAATGCGGTGGACCTGGCATTGCGCATGGGCGCGAGACAACTTGCGCCGCGCGCTGATCTGGTGACGGCCGCGCTGGTGGAGCAAGCGCATCGCGCGGATTTGCGCGTGGTCACCTGGACTCTGAACGAGCCGGGACAAATGCGAGCCGCGCTGGCGGCCGGCGTGGACGGCGTGATGACGGATTATCCAGACCGCCTTCGCGCGGTGATCGATGAGTGGCTTCGCTCACCCGTACAGGGCGCGGAATAGATTCGCGAATTGGCGCAGGGTGAGCTGCTCCGCGCGCGCATCGGCGCGCAGGCCGCAGCCGGACAGGGCGGCATCCGCCCGGTCCGCGGGCACCAAGACGCGAAGATTATTCCGCAGCGTCTTGCGTTTTTGTTCGAAGCACTCCTGAATAAACTTCAGAAATTGTTTTTCGCCGGCGATGCCGAGCTCCGCGCGTTCGCCGGGCAATCGCATCGCCACCAAAGCCGACGTCACCTTCGGAGGAGGACGGAAAGCGCCCGGCGGAATCCGCAGCAGAATTTCCGGGCGCGAATAATAATGGCAAAAGGCGGAAAGGTAAGCGTAGGTCCGGCCTCCCGGGCGCGCCACGATTCGCGCTGCCACTTCGAGCTGGATGACGATGTGGATCGAATCGAGATGATCCGCGAACTCGAACAGATGATGCAGAATGGGCGAAGTGATGTAGTAGGGAAGATTTCCGTAGACCCGAAACCGCGTGCTGCCCGCGAGGGCGGCGAAATCGATAGTGAGCACATCGCCTTCGATCACTTCCACATTCGGCCAATCGCCGGCGCGCCTCCGCAAATCCTCCGCCAGCCGCGGATCGGTTTCGATGGCGAACACCCGGCGGGACGCGCGCGCGAGCGCTTCAGTCATTTCGCCGTGACCCGCGCCGATCTCAATCCACACGTCATCCGCGCGGGCGTTGAGCGTCGAATGGATTCGCGCGCGCCAGCTTTGGCTGCCCAGAAAGTGCTGTCCCAATCGCTGTCTGGCCATCGCGGGCGAGTCTAGCAAGTTCCGGGCGATTCGCGGGCGCCGATTTCGTTCGCGGAGGCCGGAGCGCCGCGTGATGAATCAACCCCGCGCTTGCTTCCTGGTGGAGTATCATGGTCGGATCAAAGCGGCTTGGCAACTAACCATGAAATTAGCCTATCTCGACATCGAAACGAATTATGTCGGCGCGTTCACGGATCAACATCTCTTCAGCGACTTCAAGAATCATTTGATCACGGTGCTGGGTGTGCGGGTGATGGATGAGGAAGAGGATCAATTTTTCCAGCGTGTCGGCGCGGATATTACGAAGCAAGACTTGCTCCAGATTCTCAACGGCGTTCAGAGAATTGTCACTTACAACGGCCGATCCATCCCTGATCGCTTGAAAAGCAGGATCGGTTTCGACTTCCCGGTCATTGCCGCGCAGTTGGGAGTTGTCCTGGATAAGGAATTCGAACACACGGACCTGGTGCCGGAATGCTGGAGTCGCAATTTATACGGCGGACAGAAAAAGGTGGAACAAGTATTAGGTCTTCAAAGAAAGCTGCCTGGCAAAGATGGCGCCTGGGCGAGCGATGCCTGGCGCAAATACCTGGAGACTCGGAAAGAGAACTATCTGACCGAGTTGCTCACCTACAATCGCGAAGATGTCTTCATGCTGCGTGAAATCGAACTGAAGCTGCAGAAGTTGTGAGCGAGGTCCGGCTCTCGCTGCATTGGCGGAACACCGGAGCCTCGTTTGCCTTGACGAAGCCGCAGCAATTCAGTACCGTTTGCAATTTGGTCGAGGATGAGTGAGGTTCCATGAAGATTCTGTTCGTCGCCTCCGAAGGCCTGCCGTTTTCGAAAACGGGCGGGCTAGCGGACGTTGTCGAGGCGCTGCCGAAAGCCCTGGTTCACCTGGGACACGAAGTCGCCGTTCTGTTGCCGCGCTATCGCAATAACAAAGTCACCGCCCGCATTGTCCCCAGCCTGACCATCCCGCTGGGCGATCGCCTGCGTTTTCCCGCCCTCGCCGAGGGTTCCGTAATTGAAGGCGTGCGCTACTTTTTTGTCGACGATCCGGAATATTTTGACCGCGACGCGCTCTACGGGGACAAAAAGGGCGATTACCCTGACAATGCCGATCGCTTTGCCGAGTTCAGCCGGGCAGCAATCGAATTCGCCAAGCATATCTGGCTGCCGGACATATTTCATTGCCACGATTGGCAGTCGGCGCTGGTTCCGGTATTTCTGAAAACGCTTTATGCCGAAGATCCGGCGCTGCGCAGCGCGGCCACCGTCTTCACCATTCACAATCTGGGATACCAGGGCTTGTTTCCACGGACGACGCTCGAAATGATCGGTCTGCCTGCCACCCTGTTTACACCCCTGGGCCTGGAGTTCTACGGCCGGGTCAATTACCTCAAAGGCGGACTCGTCTTCGCGGATTCTCTCACCACCGTCAGCCGCAAATACGCCCAAGAAATTCAAACGCCGGAATACGGATGCGGGATGGAAGGCGTGATTCATGATCGCGCCGATCGTTTGACCGGGATCTTGAATGGAGTCGATTACTCATCTTGGAGCCCGGAGACGGATACCTATATCGCCGTGAATTATTCGCCGCGCAATCCGGGCGGAAAGCGAATCTGCAAGAAAGATCTGCTCGAGACATTCCGCTTACCGGCCGAGAATATCAGCCGGCCGCTGATCGGAATCGTCTCGCGCTTCGTGGATCAAAAAGGATTCGATTTGATCGCGGAAGTGGCCGATGAATTGTTACAGGAAAATCTGGCCATCGTGGCGCTGGGCGCCGGCGAACCCAAGTATGAGAAACTTTTCCAGTCGCTGGCGGAGCGTTTTCCGAATCAGGTGGGCGTGCGCATCGCTTACGACAATGCCATCGCGCACAAAATTGAAGCCGGCGCCGATATGTTCCTGATGCCTTCGCGCTACGAGCCCTGCGGTTTGAATCAGATTTACAGCTTGCGCTATGGTACAGTGCCGGTGGTTCGCGCCACGGGCGGGCTCGACGACACGATTGAATCGTTCGACCCGGCGACGGGACACGGAACCGGTTTCAAGTTTGAACCATACCAGGGGCAGGCCTTGCTCGCCTGCGTTCGCGAAGCCCTGAAGACGTTTCAGGATCCCCGGGCGTGGCGCATCGTGCAGGCCAACGGCATGGCCAAGGATTATTCCTGGAAGGCTTCCGCGGCCGAGTATGTCCGGCTCTATGATTCCACTCGAAAGACGCGAATCCCGCGGGCGTCTACGGCATCGAATAACTCAGTCGCGTCAATCGCGCAGGGGTCAGGCACTGCTGTCCAGGCGGTCGCCACGACATCTCGAAGGGAAAAAAATGTCCGATAATATTCAAGCAGTCAGTGATTCGTCATTTCAAGCAGATGTGATCGACGCCAGCAATTCTCAGCCGGTGCTGGTGGACTTCTGGGCCTCCTGGTGCCGCCCGTGCCTCATGCTCACTCCCACGGTGGAGGAGATCGCCAGAGAGAATGCGGGCAAACTGAAAGTCCTCAAAATGAACGTCGACGAAAACATGAGCACTCCGGGCAAATTCAATATCCGCGGAATTCCTACCTTGCTCGTTTTCAAAGGCGGGCAAGTGGCCGATCAGATCGTCGGAGCAGTTCCCAAAGATCAAATTGTGAAGGTCCTCCAGCGGCACCTGAGCTAAGCGCGCTTCCAATTCCAGCGATAGAATCCGCTTTCACCCCCTGAGGCTCACGACTCGGTGCTGGTCCTTTACGTCAAGTTCCGCACGGAGCGCGATTGCAAATTCGGAATGCAGCGAATATGCTTCGGCTGCGCCAAACCGATTGCTGAGTGCGTCTGCGTATCCACGGATGGAAAACATTGACCCAGTTCGTGTACGGAATACCGAGCCGCGCGACTTCGCGGCGATTGGCGAATTGTGCAAGCGCATTTATCCCGACACCGAGCCCTGGGCGCCGGCGCAGTTGTCATCGCACCTGAAAGTCTTCCCGGAAGGGCAATTCGTCGCCGTGCATGGCCCGGAAGAGAACGTGGTTGGCATGTGCGCGAGCCTGGTGGTGGATTGGGAGGACTACGGGATGCTTGATGACTGGGTGAAGTTCACCGCCGATGGCTTATTCACCAATCATGATTTGGAGCGCGGGCGCACGCTCTACGGCGCCGAGGTGATTGTCGATCCCACGCTGCAACATCACGGGATCGGCGACAAGCTATATTGCGCGCGGCGCGAATTGGCCGGGCGCTTTAAATTGTGGCGGATTCGAGCGGGAGCTCGCCTGCGCGGATTTCATAATTACACCGGCAAAATTTCACCGGAAGACTACATCGTTCAAGTGGTCCACGGCTCGCTTCACGATCCCACGCTCAGCTTCCAATTGAAGGAAGGGTTTCACGTGCTGGCCGTAGTGCCGCACTATTTGTCCGATGATCCCGAAAGCCTGGGATATGCCGCCGTGATCGAGTGGCTGAACCCGCAATTCGTAAAGCTCGAGCATATCCCCGAACTGCCGAAACGATTCCTGCATCGAGACGTCGTGAAACATCTGGATTCCACGGCGAATGCAGCCCCGCCGCCGAGTGCGTGATCGCGCTGATCGAGAAGCGCGCTGATTGCATGCTTAGGCCGCTGCTGTGACCATGATCCGGGCGGACTTGCGCGAACGGGACTTCTGCCGGATGACAATCTCCACGTCGCAGTCCAGCGCTGTCAGAAAATTCATCAGCCGCTCCACCGAGAATCCTTCCAGCCGGTAATGGGACAACGCGGAAATTTTGGGCTGATTGATGTGCAAGCGCCGTGCCGCAGCCGCCTGCGAAAGTTCTTGGCCCTCGATGATTTGGTTGATCGCCACGGCCAAGCGCACCTTCGTTTGCTTCTCGCCGGCGTTGGGCAGGCGAAGGTCAGCGAAGACGTTTCCGGAACTCGGAATCACTTGAGTTTTACTTTTTCTCTTTGCCATGTCGTGCCTCGTAATTTTCTTGGGCCGATCTAAGCCGCCGAGCAATCAATTCCACATCATGCTTCGCTGTCGCGAGGCCACTTGGTGATTTCTTCTGGAACGCATGAAGCACATAGACAACGCCTTCAAACCTGACTGCATACACTGCTCGATAAGCATCTCCGCGGTAATCTTCAACCATTTCGAAGATTCCCGCTCCTTCCCCTTTCCACGGTTTCGCACTAGGGTGCTTTCCGCCGAATTGGGCCACGCTCAGCGCGACTCCAACCTCATCCTTGACCGCGACCGGGAAATTCAGCAGGTCCCGTTTCGCGGATCCCACCCAGTACAACGGCTTCTCACCGTGAGCTAGTCTTAGCCTCGTCATGAATTATCCCACTTCTGGGATGTCCGGTCAATTGCATCTATGCACTGCCGTACAGCATTTTCTACTGCGACGCTAGCATACTCCCGCATGGCGATGCGTTTACAGCACTAGCCACGTTGCCCATTCGGTGCGGGCTATACTAGGATGGCGAGTATTATGAGGATCGATTCATTGATATGAGGGTGGTGGGCGCGTCCGAAGCAAATTCCGGGAAGACGCCCCACGAGAACCGATGAGTGACTCTGCAGGCATTGCGACGATGAACGCGCCGGCCGCTGCCGTGAGCGATCCGGGAATGCTCTGGGATTTTTGGTATCCGGCGCTGCGCAGCAGTGAAATTCGCGGACGCGGGCTCGTGAAGGCGATGTTACTCGAAGTCCCGCTCGTCTTAGGACGAGACGAGCAAGGCCGGGCTTTCGCCACGCGCGATAATTGTCCGCACCGGGGAATTCCGCTGTCCTATGGCCATTTTGACGGCAAGACGCTCGAGTGCAGTTATCACGGGTGGAAGTTCGATGCGTGCACCGGGCAGTGCGTCGAGATTCCTTCCTTGGCTGAGGGCGATAAACTTCGAATTGACCGGATTTACGCGGGACATTTTCCCTGCGCCGAACGCGATGGATACGTTTGGGTATACATGACCGATCCTCAGGGCCGGCCGGCGCGGGCTGGCGCAGCCGAGAACGACATTCCGCCCGTGCCCGAACTGCCCGTCTTCAGCGACCGGTACCGCATCACGCATCTTTCCGCCGATCTGCCCTGCCACGTGGATCACGGAATCATTGGACTGATGGATCCGGCGCACGGGCCGTTCGTGCATCAATCCTGGTGGTGGCGCAGCCGGCGCAGCATCCACGAAAAGCAAAAACAATTTGAGCCGATTCCGTCCGGTTTCCGGATGAGCGCGCACGCGCCCTCGTCGAACAGCGCGCCTTACCGGTTGTTGCGCGTCTCCGGGCAGCCCATCACCACCACGATTGATTTTGTGCTGCCGAATATCCGCCTGGAACAGATTCGCAGCGGCCATTTGTGGTTTTCGAGCCGCGCGACGGTCACTCCCGTGCGCCGCGATTTGTGCCGCATTGATTTTGTCGCGGCCTGGAATTTGTTTTCCCGCGTGCCGTTCGTGCTGCCCATATTTCGATCCTTCGCGAAGCGGTTTCTCCGCCAGGATCAGGAAACCATGATCCAGCAGTCCGAGGGTCTGAAGCATAATCCCAGCCTTATGCTGATCGACGATGCCGACCGCCCCGCCAAATGGTATTTCCAGTTGAAGGCCGCGCTGCTCGAATCGCGCCGCACCGGCGCTCCCCTGAAACATCCCATGGATGGACCGGTGACGCTCCGCTGGCGCAGTTGAAACGAATGCGATCGGTGGCAACAATCTGAATTCGGCTCATAAGGAATACAAATGGCAGTTCGCCGAGGTTTGCTTGCCTTCTCCATTCCTCGGAGGTAGGATATTTCTTCGCGCTTGCCCTCATCTTTCCTGAATTCCCTGTGCTTTCGAAACGGAATCAGCGGGGAACGTGTGGAGATGCGGCCGGGCGAATGAGCTGTAACGAGAGAAAGAGCAGAATCACAAACGAGGGCGCGGGAAAATGAAAGCGATTGCGGTGGTGGGCGCGCAATGGGGCGACGAGGGCAAGGGCAAGGTCGTCGATTACCTGGCGTCAGGTTTTGACTACATTGCGCGCTGGGGCGGCGGCCACAACGCCGGACACACCGTCATCTTCAATAATCATCGCTTCGTCCTGCAATTAATTCCCTGCGGAATCCTGCGCGAAGGGAAAAAGGCAATCATCGGGCCGGGAACCGTGGTCGATCCGGCGGCGCTGCTCGCGGAAGTCGACACGCTGGCAAAGGTGGGCATGGACGTGACCGGCCGGCTCTTTCTGAGCAATCGCGCGCACGTGATTTTTCCTTATCATCGCCAGATCGAAAAGGCCATGGAAGCGGCGCGGGGCGATAACCGCATCGGCACCACGATGCGTGGCATCGGCCCGGCGTATGAGGACAAGGCGGCGCGACGCGGAATCCGCGTTTGCGATTTGATGGACCCGGAAAAATTTCGCCGCAAACTCGAATGCGTGCTCGCTGAAAAAAAAGCCCTCAGCCGCGGCGTGTTCGGTGAAGAACTGGTGACGGACGGCCTCGCCGAGTCTTACCTGGCGATGGCGGAGAGAATTCGAGGATACGTTGCCGACACGGCGTCGCTGCTGGATCGCGCGATGAACGAAGGGAAAGATGTGCTGTTCGAAGGCGCGCAGGGAGGAATGCTCGATCTCGATCATGGCACCTATCCTTATGTCACTTCCTCGAACGTAACCGCCGGCGGCGCTGCCACCGGTTTGGGTGTGGCGCCCACGCGCATCACCGGCGTGATTGGCATCACCAAGGCCTACACCACGCGCGTGGGCGCGGGCCCATTCCCCACGGAGATGCCCGACCTCGAAGCCCAGGAAGTGCGCGACCGCGGAAAAGAATACGGCGCGGTGACCGGTCGTCCCCGCCGCTGTGGCTGGCTGGATTTGATGATGCTGCGTTACGCAAAGATGATCAACGGAATCAGCTCGCTGGCCGTGACGAAACTCGATGTGTTCGATGCCCAACCGGAGATTCAGGTTTGCTCCGGTTATCGCTATAAGGGCACGCCCATCACGGAAATTCCGCCAGATGTCGAAACCCTGGCGCACGTGGCGCCGGAGTATCGCACGCTCCCCGGATGGCGCTGCGCCACCAGCAGTGTCCGCGAGGCCGGCGATTTGCCGGGGCAAGCGCGCGATTACCTGAAATTTATCTCGGACCAACTGCAAGTCGAAATCGGCATGATCTCCACCGGCCCGGAACGGGATGCCACGATCATCTCGCCGGGATCGAAACTGTCTTCCTGGCTCTGGAGGTAAATGCTGTCGTACTCCGACGCCCGCCAAACCGTCATCGATGTAGCGCGAGCTCACTGCGGCGCGCTGCAGCAGGAAGCGGTTGAGCTAAGTCAGGCGCTGGGACGAGTGTTAGCGCAGAATATAGCCGCGGACCGCGACTATCCTCCGTTTCATCGTTCGACGCGCGACGGCTTCGCCGTGCGCGCGAGCGACATCTCTAGTGGCACAAAAACTCTGAAAATCATTGGCGAAAGCAGGGCCGGCGTGGCATTCCCTGGGTCTGTCGGCCTCGGCGAGTGCGTGCAGATCATGACTGGAGCGGCTGTTCCCGCCGGAGCCGATGCCGTCGTGATGCAGGAGCACACGCGGATCGGCCAGGGCGAAGTGGCGGTGGATCGAGAGCTTCATACCGGGGAAAATATTGTACCCGCAGCGAGCGAAGCCAAGTCTGGCGGAGTCGTGGTACCGCGGGGGGCGCGGCTCGGTTTTGCGGAATTGGGCATGGCGGCACAGGTGGGCGCGACACAGTTGGAGGTTTTTAGGAGGCCGCGTGTTGCGATTCTTTCCACGGGCGACGAAGTGGTGCCCGTCGAACAAAAACCTGGGCCTGTGGAGATTCGCAACAGCAATAGCGTTTCGCTGGCCGCGCAGGCGAAGCTGGCGGGCGCGGAACCGGTCCCGCTGGGGAATGCGCCGGATAAGCAAGCCGAACTTCGGGCCTTGATCGAGCGCGGATTGCAGGAAGATATTCTGGTCCTGAGCGGGGGAGTTTCCGTTGGGAAGTATGACTTCGTCGAAGCGGTATTGCGCGAGCTAGGCGCGGAATTTTTCTTTGATGCCATCTCGATCCGTCCGGGGAAGCCCGCGGTTTTCGGCAAGTGCCGGGGCAAATTGGTTTTCGGGTTGCCGGGCAATCCTGTTTCAACGATGGTCACCTTTGAACTGCTGGCCGTGCCCGCCATTGACATCTGCAGCGGCCTCGAACCGAGGGCGCTGCCGTTGTTGAAGGCCAGGCTGGCCAAGCCAGTGGAACAGAAAGCCGGGCTGACGCATCTCTTGCCAGCGCTGGTTCATTGGGAAGATGGCGAGCCAATCGTCGAAGAATTGGCTTGGCGGGGGTCGGGAGATGTGGCGGCAATCGTGAAGGCGAATTGTTTCCTGGTGCTTCCCGCCGAGACGAAGCATAAATTTGCAGCAGGGGACTGGGTGAGCGTGCTGCCGCGCCGGGATATGATCTAAGTTGAATCGGAGCCTGATGGCGAAGCTGACGCATTACGATCGAACCGGACGCGTGCGAATGGTGGACGTCTCGCAAAAGGCCGTCACCACGAGGACCGCGAAGGCTCATGCGTTCATCCGCATTGGCCGCCAGGCGCTCTCGAAAATCCGCCAGCTCAAAGTTCCAAAAGGGAATCCTCTGGAAATTGCGCGAATCGCCGGAATCGCCGCGGCCAAACGGACCTCGGAGCTGATTCCGCTTTGTCACCCCCTGCCAATTACGCACATGGATGTGACCGCGAAGCTGTGCCAAAATGGAGTGGAGATCGAGTCGCAGGTCACCGCCACGGCCCAGACCGGCGTGGAGATGGAAGCGCTCGTGGCTGCTTCCGTGGCCGCGCTGACCATCTACGACATGTGCAAGGCGCTCGACCGCAGCATGGAAATAACCGATCTCTATCTGGTCGAAAAGATCGGTGGTAAGAGCGGGCACTATTTGCGCTCCCGCTCGGGCAGGCCCAAACGACGCTGATGAAGGACGTCAAAGTTTTGGTCGTGGACGATAACCCGCTCGTCCGGGATCTGATCTCGAAGGGTCTCGAGCCGCACTGCGAAGTGTGCGCCGCCACCGATGGCGCGGATGCGCTGCTCAAGGCCGTGGACGACCCGCCGGATATCGTTCTGTGTGATTACCGCATGCCGGGAATCGATGGACGTCAACTCTTCGAAAAATTACGCGGGCGCGCGGCCACCAAAAACGTTCCGTTCATTTTCCTGGCCAGCCGCGGCGACATCGAAGAAAAATTGCGGCCGCTGGTGGAAGGCGTCGAAGAATTCATTCCCAAGCCATTTTTCGTGAAAGACCTGGTGCGCAGCGCCAAGAAGGTGATTGACCGCTTGCGCCTCGAAAAATTGCAGCAGCACGCCGCGCGCCCCGGAGTGATTCAGGGCCGCCTGGAAGAAATGGGCATTCTCGATTTGATGCAGTCGCTCGAGATGGGGCAGAAGTCCTGCAAGCTGACCATCCGCCACGCGGGCGATATTTGTGAGCTGTTCATAGCATCCGGTCAATGCCGCGACGCGCGCCTGGGCGCTCTCGAAGGCGAAGCGGCGGTGCAGCAAGCCGTCCGCTGGAACGACGGCGAATTCGAAATTGACTTCAACGGAGCGCCGACCCGCGATACCATCTCCTGTTCCACCACGGCGCTCTTGATGGAAGCGCTGCGCGTGATGGACGAATCGAATCAAGCGGCTGAGACCACTCCCAC
>JBGQGW010000135.1:0-10831 GCA_041497605.1 Terriglobia bacterium
CAAGCCCTCCTCCTCTGGGTCGAACCCGACATGGAGTTCGAAGATCCCGCTGGCCTGGAACATGCCGACCACGCTCAATGACGAGGACAGACACATCTCCCTCCAACCATAGAGACCATTTGATTTTTGACGTTTTTCTCTATTGCCAGGAGTGGTGCGTGGTAGCGATTGGCAGTGGGTCATCTCTAACGAGGTCGGCGGTGTCAAGCGCGCTTTACGGCCAGGTGGGCGACTACGGCTCAGGCATTAGCCGCGCGCGGCTTGTTGCGCGTCGGCTGCCTGCCGTGGTTAGGACCTGGCTGCGCACCCAGACCAGGACTATGCCGTTCCTCTACCGTTGCTCTTGCGCCGCGGCAATCGCTTGCCCTTCGAGAGCTTTTATGAACTCGTCCGAGCTTGAAACCCAACCGAATAGCGTTTGGATGACCAAGAGGGATGCTTCGCAGTTACTTCTCGGCAAACCATGTCCGATCGTCTCGCCCGTACAATCCGCAAGCAGCACACAGGAATAATCTCTGAACATCGCATCTCTAACTGTCGACTCCACGCATACACTCGTGGTACATCCAGTGACGATCAGGTATTTGACCCCCAGTTGTTTGAGGATCGCATCCAAGTCGGTTTGATAGAAGCCGCTGAATCGATGCTTATGAACGACAACATCGTCGGCCTGCGGCTTAAGTTCGGGGACAATATCTGTATTCCAGGTGTCTCGGATCAGAATTCGACCTTCCGTACCGTCAGGGGCACGAACGGTCTCTCCCACGCCAAACCGCAGCAGCCGCGCCCTGTTCGGAGAGCCTTCAGAACCTAGGTCCGAGAGATCGGGACGAAAGCCCATCTTGAGATAAATAATCTTGACGCCCGCGTGGCGGGCCGAGGCCAGGACTTTCGCGGTGGGGCCGACGGCCTTTTGAATCATGGAAATATCAACTCCTGCACGGTCGAACATGCCACCCATGGTGCCGAAGTCATTCTGCATGTCGCAGACGATCACCGCAGTCCTTGCGGTATCGATCGCGATCGGTTCGGGCTTCGCATCGAGACTGACAACCCGGCTTTTCTTGTCTTGAAAGTGTGCCATTGACTTGATCCTCCAGAACAAATTGCACGATAAGGCCTAACGGAAAATGCTCAGCAGCGCCGGGCCGGGTGCGTCCGCATTGGAACGAGAACGCTCAACCGGCGTTCGCTGCAACGATGGGTTAGGCGTCGTCAAATCAACGTTTTGCTGCCAACAAACTGTCGAGCATGAACAGCGGGCAAAAGCAGTCGGAAATCTCAGCCCTCCGTTCTGACTTCGACTGCAACTGGGGTGAGTCGAACCTCCTCGCCGCGGCGCAACAATAACATGCCGGTCAAATAAGGCATGATAGGAACTTCCAGCCATCGCGGTGACAATCCGCTTTTCAGCAAGGCAGCACTATAGCCCACGTTTGTCATTCTAAGGGCGGGTCCAGTTTGCCCCAATCTGCGTTTGTCATTCTGAGGGCCGGTTTCCGGCCCGAAGAATCTCTCTCCGATTTTGATCCAAGCCTTTTTCCTTCCCGAACCGCATCTCTCGATTTTTCGTTCAGCAGATATGAACTCGTCCTCCAAAAGTGTAAGCGGTGTGCCAATTCGAATTTGAAGCTAAGATGGACCCATGCCAAAGACGATTGTCGCGATTGAAAGCTGCTTCCCTCCTCCCCGCCGTCATTCCGAAGGCCGGGCTGCGGCCGAGGAATCCCGAGTACACTGTGCACGCGAGGGCATTACGACCCGACCTCGACCCGTGATCCACTCATTTGATTCAATGGAGGCGAAGATGAGCAAATATCGGATGGCGCTTGTCCTGTGCGTGATGGCCTGTTTATTCGCCGGCGCGCCAGCGGTTTCATCCCCAGCCACAATTGAATCCCCATCTTCACAGAACGAACAATCCCTCTGGAACCTCGAACACGCATATTGGCGCTACGTTCAGGACAACGATTTGCCAGCCTATTTAGCTCTCTGGCACCAGGATTTCCTCGGCTGGCCCTCGGTCAGTCCCGCACCCCTCCACAAGGATCACATAACGGATTGGATCACCTCGCAAACCAGCAAAGGTCTAGCCTTCAAGTCCATAGAATTGAAGCCGGCCGCCATCCAATTCACCGGCAACATCGCACTAACCTGTTACTGGATCACCTACAAATTGCTGGACAAAGATGGCAACGGATCCACGCACACCCTCCGCGTCACACATACCTGGCTCAACGACGGGGAAAATTGGCGCATCATCGGCGGAATGTCCATGCCGGAACCCGAGCCCCCGCAGAAATAAATGGGCTCGGCATAGCCAGCAGTCTCACCACCTCGCGCCGTGAATTTCGTTTTCAACGGCCATACCTCACTCCAATTTCTTCCATTGCATGATCTCTCCTCGCGTAACCGGTCCGGCGACGGTGCGTATAGCGCACCGAAAGGCCCCTCATTCATCCACTCCGAAACTTCGTATTCCCGGGTAAGGTTGCATTTCAGGCTCGCGCAGTCCCAAAAGCAAGGCGATGATCCCGGCAGTCGGACTCGCTATCATCTGCCGGCCTTGCAACGAGCTTGTGCTCATATAATAAAAGGTATACTCTATAAGAGATGACTTGGGATGTCGATTTCTTCATCGACGAGCGAGGCCGTTCGCCAGTCGAGGAGTTTCTCTCAGGTCTGCTCCTCCATCATCGGGCGAAGGCCCTGGCCGTCATTAGAATGCTGGAACTTGAAGGGCCGAATTTGCCCTTTCCCTATTCTTCGCAACTTCGGAGGAAACTAAGGGAATTAAGAACCCAACAAGGGAAAGAGAAATTGCGAATACTCTATTTCGGAGATTCCAGGAGAGTATTTGTCCTCCTCCACGGAGTCGTGAAAAGAATTGGCCAAGTGCCGGAGCAGGAGATTCGGATCGCCGAACAGAGGATGGAGTTGCATAACACCCGCATCAAGAGGAGACAGAAGTGACTACCAGGTGGAACCGTTACTTCCGGCAGCAGATGGAAAATAAGCGGCTTCGGACTCTCGTCGAGCGCGAACTGGAAAGTCTGCGTTTGGGTGTGCAGATTGCCCGTTTGCGCGAGCAGGAGAAATTGAGCCAGACGAAGCTGGCTGCGCTGGCTGAAATGAGTGCGCCGAAAATTTCGGCGATGGAAAACGAGCCCCAGAACCTCACGCTGGCTACCCTCATTCGCGTCGCCAATGCGCTTGGAAGCAGAGTTGAAATCAAGTTAGTTCGCCGGAAAAAGGACAAATCACGCCGGTGACTGCGCCCAGCCCCGATGCCTTAAGCCGCTAAATGACCCCGCTTTGAACCCTACTTGCGCATCTGCGGTATAATGGTGGGTTGACTAAGGGACAAAATTCAGCGCTGAGGCACTCTGGAGCGCCTCGGACGTTTGGGTAAGGCTAACGTGATCCAAATTGGGAATGGAAACGGGCACAGTCGCCGCAATTACAACTGTCTACAGGGGTTGTGTCCGTCTGTCCCCGGCATTACAGGTTATCCAAGCCACGAGGGCAAGCCGCATCTCATTGAAAGGGCAACAAGGATGATCAAATCCAAAACGGAGGGCAAAACTGATCCGATTTTGGCCATTTCTAATCGCCTGGCTAATCGCCAGTGAGAAACACAGTCGCGGAGACGCAAGTGCTCAAAAATTCAACAACATACGAAATCCTAATCGCTCCTATATCGTACGTTTTCGGGGAGCCCAATATCTCTGCGTCCCTCTGCGCCTCGGCGGTAAATTTTCTTCAAATAACCCCAAATTTCCACCACCGCCGCCATGGACTTTAAACTCTCCAGCACCTACGAGCCGCGCGGCGATCAGCCCGAAGCCATCTCCCAGCTCATCCGCGGCATCCGCGAAGGTGAAAAACACCAAGTCCTCCTCGGAGTCACCGGCTCCGGCAAGACGTTCACCGTGGCCAAGGTGATCGAGGATCTGAAACGCCCCACGATTGTGCTGGCGCACAACAAGACTCTGGCCGCGCAGCTCTATCACGAATTCAAATCCTTCTTCCCGCAAAATGCCGTCGAATATTTCGTCAGCTATTACGATTATTACCAGCCGGAAGCTTACGTTCCTTCCAGCGATCTCTACATCGAAAAAGAAGCCACCATCAACGACGAGCTCGACAAATTGCGCATGAGCGCCACTCGTTCGCTCTTCGAACGCCGCGACGTCATCATCGTCGCCTCCGTTTCCTGCATCTACGGCCTCGGCTCGCCCGAAGCCTATTACGGCATGATGCTGATGCTCGAAAAGGGCCAATCCATCGCCCGCGAATCCATCCTCCGCAAGCTGGTGGAAATCCTGTACGAGCGCTCCGAAGAATTGCGCCGCGGCACATTCCGCGTTCGCGGCGACATGATTGAAATCTATCCGCCCTACGATGATCTCGCCGTGCGCGTGGAAATGTGGGGCAGCCAGATCGAAGCCATTCGCAAGATCGATCCGCTCACCGGGGAAATCCGCTCGCGCGAAGGAGAAGTCACGCGCCTGCCGATTTATCCCAAGACGCACTACGTCCTGCCCAAGGAACAACGCGAGCGCGCCATCCAGACCATCCTCGAAGAGCTCGAATGGTGGAAGCCGGAGCTCGAGCGCCAGGGAAAAATCGTCGAAGCGCAGCGCATCCAGCAGCGCGTGCTCTTCGATATCGAAATGATGCGCACGATTGGCTATTGCCACGGCATCGAAAATTATTCCCGTCACATGTCCGGCCGCCTGCCAGGAGAGGCCCCGCCCACTTTGCTCGATTATGTTCCCCAGGATTATTTGCTCGTCGTCGACGAATCCCACCAGACCGTTCCGCAGCTTCACGCCATGTATCACGGCGATCGTTCGCGCAAACAAACCCTGGTTGATTTCGGTTTCCGCATGCCGTCCGCGCTCGATAATCGCCCGCTCACGTTTGAAGAGCTCGAGCACCGCGTGAATCAAGCGGTCTACGTCTCTGCCACTCCCGGCCCCTACGAACTCACCAAGGCCGCCGGAGTGGTCATCGAGCAGGTGATTCGTCCCACGGGCCTGGTCGATCCGCTTGTGGATGTGCGTCCCGTGAAGGGCCAGGTGGATGATCTCTTCGAAGAAATCCGCGTGCGCACCGCGCGAAACGAGCGCATCCTGGTGACCACTCTCACCAAGCGCATGGCCGAGGATTTGGCGGAGTATTTCGCCGAGGTCGGCATCCGCTGCCGTTATCTCCACTCCGAAATTGAAACGCTCGAGCGCGTCCGCATCCTGCGCGACTTGCGCCGCGGCGAATTCGATGTCTTGATTGGCATCAATCTGCTGCGCGAAGGGCTCGATCTCCCCGAAGTTTCCCTGGTGGCGATTCTCGACGCGGATAAAGAAGGCTATCTCCGCAGCGCCACGTCGCTGATCCAGACCATGGGCCGGTCCTCCCGCCATCTGGAAGGGAAGGCCATTCTTTACGCCGACGTGATGACGGAATCCATGCGCATGGCCATCGGCGAAACCGATCGCCGCCGCGCCAAGCAGCTCGCCTACAACAAGGAACACAACATCGTACCCGTTTCCATCATCAAGGCCGTCGATATGCAGCTCGTCAGAATTATCGAAGCCGATTACCTCACCGTTCCTGCCGATAGCACCGCGCTCGACGACATCACCAGCGAAGAGCAGTTGCGCACAGTCATCGAGCAGCTCGAAACGCAAATGCGCGAAGCCGCCAAAAAATTCGAATTCGAGCGCGCCGCCGCTCTGCGCGACCGCATCCGCACCTTCAAGCAGCGCGATTTCACGGGCATATTCGACTCTCCGGCAATTTCCCAGCCCGCTTCCACGGAACTCACCAGCACCGCGGAACCAAAGGCAAAACAATGAACGTAGCGGCGATCACCCATCGCCGCAAATTCCCAATCCTAAATTTTGTACGGGAATATTTGACTTGATCGAACTAAACGACGCCGCGCTTGAGCTGATCGAGAGGATAGAACGTATCGCGCCAGATCACACCGCGCTGCCACAGCGTGACAATCATCGAGCGCAGCAGCATGTAGCATGCAATCGCCGCGCCCAGCGGATGCGTGAACGCATACAACGGGGAAATGCGGGCCGGGAGCGTGAGCGTGACATGCAGAGCCAGCGCGAGGATCACGGAAATCGCAGCCGCGATGCGGGCCACGCCGCTCGTGAACGGCAGCGCCAGGAACGGCAAAATGCTGATCGCGAAAATTCCGAAAATGCCGAACAGCGCGCCCCACACATTGTAGCCGAATGCCGCAAAAAGATTTTTGGTCAGCCCATTGATCAGGTCGCCCAGACCATTTTGCCAGCGCAGCCGGATGAAGGTGTCGCTGCTCGCAACTCCCGAACGGAAGCCGCCATGCTTCACCAGCTTGCCCAGCTTCATGTCGTCAACTACTTCCATGGCCAGCCGCCGGTGCGTTCCAATGGCCTCATACGCCGAGCGTCGCAGCAATTGAAACGCGCCCACTCCCATGTAGCTTCCAGTATCCGGGTCGCTGACTCGCCACGGCTGCACCCCGAACACGAATCCAACACCCAGATAAACCACCGCCACCGTTTCCCAAAAGCTGACCAGGTCGATCAGCGCCAGCAGGCTGAGGTGATCCCATCGCTTGGCCTGCGCCAGAGACATCGCGCGCCGCAGCAGATCGGGCGCGAAGCGTACATCCGCGTCGGTAAACACCAGCCAGTCCCCGCTGGCCTGCCGGTAGGCCAATTCCAGCGCATGCGGCTTGCCCAACCAGCCTTCCGGCAACTCGCGGACGTGCAAAACCTTCAAATGAGCATGCCGGCGCGCGAGGGCATCCAAAATTTCCGGCGTGGCGTCGCTCGAACGGTCGTTTACCGCGATCACTTCATAGTTGGGATAATCCTGCGCCAGCATGGAAGCCAGCGCGGCAGGCAATTTTTCGGCTTCGTCCCGTGCCGCGAACAAGATCGAAAGCCGCGGCCATTCACTGCCCTCGCCCGGCTTCACGTCCGCCAATTGAGGGATGCTGGACATCCCTCGAAACGCGCGGAATCCTTGGACGAGCCAAAAAAGCGCAATCAATTCCAGAAACGCAGTTCCAATCGTTTGCAACGTATATAATTCCTGACTGCGAATTAGCACAACAGGCTTATCCTACCATGTGCAATGGCTACAACGGTTGCGATTGTCGGTGCCGGGCGCGTAGGGCGCACGCTGGCCCGCAAGTTGCGGGGCCTGGGGTGGAGCATTGGAGTGGTGGTCACGCGCTCCAAAAATTCTGCAATTGCTGCGGTGCGCGCCATCGGTGCTGGCACCGCCCGTGGCGAATTGACTCGCTCCATTCTGGCTGCCGACATAGTCTTGATCTCTACGCCAGATGATGCGATTGGCAAAGTCTCGGTTGCTTTGGCGCAGATCGGTGGAGAGGAGTGGCGCGGCAAGATTGTGCTGCACACCAGCGGCGCACTCGATCGCTCCGTTCTGGCTCCCCTCGCTCGAACTGGCGCATTTACAGGCTCCCTGCACCCCTTGCAGACGTTCAGTGGCCGGTCCGCACCGCGTCTGGAAGGAGTGGTCTTTGCCTTGGAGGGAGATCGTCAGGCCTTGCGTGCCGCGCGCCGGATTACCCTGGCGCTCGGCGGAGTGCCAATCGTCATTCAAGGCCGGCACAAACCGGCTTATCATGCTGCTGCGGCATTCGCGGCGGGAAACCTGCTCGCCGTGTTGGAAGGAGCCACGCAGATTCTGATGGCGATCGGGTTTACCCGGCGAAGCGCGGCGCGAGCGCTGATTCCTCTGATCCGGCAGATGCTCGAGAATTTCGAGAGGATGGGCCCGCGAAATTCTTGGACAGGGCCGCTCTCGCGTGGGGACTACGCAACGGTCCGTAAACACTTGGACGCCCTGAGGAGATTTCCGAAGGAAATGCTGGAGGCGTATATGGGGTATTCGCGGCTCGCGGTTCGATTGTTCGCGGCAAATCCCGGAGCGATGCTTCTAAAATTGAAAAATATCTCGCAATCACAAAGGGGAAGGTAACGTTGAATCGACTTCATATCCCAATCGAAAGCACCACGCTCCCGAACGGACTGAAGGTGGTTATCTCACCCGACCATTCGGCGCCGGTTGCCACCGTTGGCGTGTATTACAAAATCGGTTTTCGTCTGGAGCCGAAAGGCCGCAGCGGATTTGCGCACTTGTTCGAGCACATGATGTTTCAAGGCTCGGAAAACGCCGGCAAGATGATGCACATCAAGCTGATCAACGCATCCGGCGGAGTCCTGAACGGGACCACGAATTACGACGTGACGAATTATTACGAGTCCGTGCCGTCCAACGCGCTCGAACGCGTGCTGTGGCTGGAAGCCGACCGCATGCGCGCCCTGAAGGTCGATGACGAAAATCTCCGCAACCAGCGGGATGTGGTGAAAGAAGAAGTCCGCGTGAACGTAATGAACCGTCCGTATGGCGGTTTTCCCTGGCTCGACCTGCCTCCGGTGGCGTTTCGCAATTGGCCGAACGCGCACAATTTTTACGGCGATTTCGCCGATCTCGACGCTGCCACGCTCGCCGACGTGCAAACGTTTTTCAAAACTTACTACGCGCCGAATAATGCGGTCCTGCTGATGGTCGGTGACGTGCAACCGGAAGAAGGATTCGCGCTGGCCGCGCGATATTTCCAGGACATTCCCGCCGCCGCGCTGCCGCCGGTGGTGGATGCCAGCGAGCAACCGCAAACCGAAGAGCGCCGCGGCGAAGTCGTGGAAAAATTCGGCACCTTGCCGGTCTTCGCGATCGGCTACCACATGCCCGCGCGCCACACGGCCGATTGGCACGCTCTCGCCATGCTCGATAACGCGATCCATGGCGGCCGCGCCGGGCATATCTATCGCACTCTGGTACTCGAGAAGCAGATTGCGGTGGATGCTTCGGGAGGAATTAATTACGGTTCGGGCGACGTGTTCGATTACAACGGCCCTACCCTGATGACCACCACCCTGTACTACAAGCCCGAATTCACGCCTGAACAGGTCCTGGCCGCGTTCGACGAAGTAATTCGCGAAGTACAGGATAAAGGCATCACTACCGAGGAGTTGGCGGCGGTGAAAGTAAAATTCCAGTCCGATTATTTTTCCTCGCTCGAGGGCGGTTCGGGATCTTCCATCCCGCGCTTCGGCCTGATGCACTACCTCGCTTGCTTCACTTTGTTCGATCAGGATCCGCAGTTGGTGAATACGATCCTCGACAGTTTTCTCGCCGTGACGCCGCAGCAGGTGCAGGACGCGGCCAGGAAATATCTGGTGCCGCGCAACCGCGCCTTACTTCTCCGCCGCCCGGTAAAGCAGGGAGGTGCGCAGTGAACGTAATTTCAGCAGAGACCCTACGTTCCACTACCCCTCCGGCTTTGGCTCCGGAGCGGCCCGTCGAATGGCCGCGCCGTACCGTCCGCACTCTTGGGAACGGACTCAAAGTGGTCCTGGCGGAGCTGCGCACGTTTCCGAAGATCAGCGCGCAGCTTTTCTTCCGAAGTGGAAACGCAGCCGTCGCTCACACTTCGCCCGGTCTCGCGGAAATGACTGCCACCGTGGTTCGCACGGGAACCGCCTCGCGGCCCAGCCGCCGCATTGAAGAAGATCTCCGGCGCATGGGCGCCGATTTAGGGACGAATGCGGGCGCGGACACCAGCGCGATTTCGACTGCAGGCCTCGCCGAATGTTCCCAGGAACTGCTCGAACTCGTCTCTGACCTGGCGCGCAACGCAATCTTTCCGCCCGAAGAATTCGAACGGGAGCGCCGGCAGCGGCTCGAAGAACTGCGCATCGAGCGCACCACCTCCAGCTTTCTGGCTGGTGAACGGCTGCGTTTCGTCCTCTTCGGCGCGCATCCTTACTCGATCATCGCACCCTCGGAAGCGCAGTTGGCCGCCTATCGCCGCGAGGAACTCGAATCGTTTTATCGCCAGCACTACGCGCCCGCGAATGGTTTGCTCATCGTGGTCGGCGATTTTTCGGCTGACCGCATGCTCGAGCAAATCGAAAAGATTTTCGGATCCTGGCAAGCTCCCAAGCCACAGGCAACCTCCGCGCCGGCTCCGCCCAATCTGCGCGGCCGCCGCGTCTATCTGGTCCACTTACCGGGAAGCGTTCAGACCGATGTGCTGGTGGGCAATCGAGCCATCACTCGCCGCGATCCGGATTGGCGCCGCCTGGTCCTGGCCAACTCGATTTACGGCGGCGCATTCCATTCCCGCCTGGTGATGAATATCCGGGAGCAAAAGGGATATACCTACAGCCCGCGCAGTTCGGTTCACCCGCTGCGCCAGCATGGCTATTTCACAATCCACGCCGCCGTCCGCAACGAAGTGGTTGCCGCGACCTTAACGGAAATGTTCTACGAAGCGGATCGGATGCGCTCCTTGCCCGTCGGCGCGGAAGAATTGGCCGACGCGCAGAGTTATTTGTGCGGCGCGTATTCGCTCGGTCTGGGCACCCAGGATGGGTTGATCGGCCAGCTTTCCAGTATTTATCTGAACGAGCTGCCGGAGGACTATCTCGAGACCTACCGCGAGAAAATCCGCGCCCTTACCGCCGAAGACGTCTTGGTCTCCGCGCGGAAATATTTCGATTCGCCCAACGCGCAAATCGTCGTGGTGGGCGATCGCGATCAAATCAGCGAGCAAGCAGCCCTGTTCGGCGAGGTCGATTCCTTCGATGCCCAGGGAAATAAGATATGACTGTGATCCACCGTTTATGATGATCTCGCGCACTTCAGGAGCCACATGATATTCTCCGCTTGGGAGGCAGAAACGCCGTGAGGCCGTCTCACAGGGTTTTCGTTGCGCTGACCGCCATTC
>JBGQGW010000136.1:0-10693 GCA_041497605.1 Terriglobia bacterium
AGCGCCCGGCAGTGGAACAACCGGCCACCCCCACACCTGGCACATCTGCTCCCGAAATTGCGTAAACGCTCCCGGCCACGGCTCAAGCCCACGCATCCGGTTGTAAATCTTCTGCGCGCTCAAATTCCAGTCGATCCGCCCGTCTTCCTTTTTCAGCATCGGCGCCAGACTCGCCTTCGAATTGTCCTGCGGCACGGGCGTAATTTCGCCGCGATCCAATTTCTCGAGCGTCTCGACGATCAACGGCGCTCCCGCCTCCGCCATCCTCCGCGCCAGTTCCGGCGTGGTTTCATCGCCGCCGATTTCCATCTCCAATTTCAAAAGTGTCGGCCCGGTATCCATTCCCGCATCAATCCGCATCGTCGTCAGCCCGGTGCGCGTTTCTCCATTCACGATCGCCCAATTAATCGGCGCCGCTCCCCGATAAAGCGGTAGCAACGATGCGTGCAAATTGACCCAGCCCAGCCGCGGCACTTCCAAGAGCAGCGCCGGAACAATTTGTCCGTACGCAATGATCACCACCGCATCCGGCGCCACTCTCTTGAAAAATTCATAAGCGGATTCCGATCGTATTTTCTCCGGCTGGTACACATGAAGACCCGCTTCGAGCGCCGCTTCCTTCACCGGCGAACTGGACATCTGTTGGCCGCGTCCGCGCGGGCGGTCCGGCTGCGTAATCACCGCCTCCACGGCGAAGCCCGGCCCGGCGATCAGCCGCCGCAGCGAGGGCACCGCGAATTCCGGCGTGCCGCAGAAAACGATTCGCATCGCCACCGCCGCGGGCCTACCACTCCCCGGCTTTTTTCAATTTGCGGATCTTTCGCTTGATCAGGTCGCGCTTCAGCATGCTGAGGTGGGTGATAAACAAAGCCCCGTCGAGGTGGTCGATTTCGTGGCAAAACGCGCGCGCCAGCAAACCTTCGCCGCGGATTTCAAATTCCTTGCCGCTGGCGTCCTGCGCGCTGACCGTCACGTACTGCGGGCGTTCCACGTAGCCGCGAAATCCCGGCAGCGACAGGCAGCCTTCTTCTTCCCGTTGTTCTCCTTCCACGTGGGTGATGGTGGGATTTGCCAGAACGATTTTTGCCTCCGGGTTTTTACCCACGGTCACGTCCACCACCGCCAGCCGGATTCCCAGCCCGATCTGCGTGGCCGCCAATCCCACTCCTTGCGCCGCGTACATCGACTCGAACATATCCGCTACCAACTCGGCCAGCTTCTCATCGAATTTTTCGACCGGCTTCGTAGGCGTTTCCAGAACCGGTGCCCCAAATTTCACAATCGGATGAATCATCGTCCCGTCCATCTCATATTCTGAATTCTCCGTTTCTACTGAAATAATAGTTTCTCTTTCGTCTCCGGCCTAAAACGCATCAAGCTGCCGCTGATACCCCTCGAAATTCCGCCGCGTCTCTTCGAGCGAATCGCCCCCGAATTTCTCCAGGATCGCGTCCGCCAGCACCGCGGCCACCATCGCTTCGCCCGCCACTCCGCCCGCCGGCACCACGCAGACATCCGACCGTTCGTACGCCGCCTTCACCGCTTCCTTGGTGCGCAAGTCCGCCGAGAGCAGCGGCCGCCGCAGCGTCGAGATCGGCTTCAGGTATCCGCGCACCACCACGTCTCCGCCGTTCGTAATCCCGCCTTCTATTCCTCCCGCTCGATTCGACGAGCGGGCAAATCGCTTCGTCGGCGGATCATACCGGATTTCATCCTGCATTTCCGATCCGTAGCTCATCGCTCCCAGTACGCCGCTCCCGATTTCAACCGCCTTCACCGCTTGAATCGACATCACCGCCCGCGCCAGTTTTCCGTCCAGCTTTTCATCCCACTGCGCGTGGCTGCCCAGCCCGGCCACCGGCGTGTGCGCCACCACTTCAAAAATCCCGCCCACCGAGTCCCCGGCCCGAAGCGCATGATCCACTTCCGCTTTCATCTTCGCTTCCGCCACAGCATCCACGCAGCGCAGCGGCGATTCCAGATCATCGCAAACCGCTTCAATTTCTTCCCAGGTTGCGGCGCGCTCCAGCAGCACATGGCCCACGGCGATCGAATGGCTCAGCACCTTTACCTGGAATTCACGCAGCAGCAATTTCGCCAGCGCTCCCGCCGCGGTCCGCGCCGCGGTTTCGCGAGCCGACGCGCGCTCCAGCACATACCGCGCGTCGTGAAAATTGAACTTCAGCGCTCCCGCCAGATCGGCGTGCCCCGGCCGCGGCGCCGTCAGCGGACGCTGCGAATCCTCCGCTCCGTCGGAGTCTTCTACCGGCAGCGCTTTTTCCCAATTTTGCCAGTCCCGATTCTCGATCCGCAGCGCGATGGGCGCCCCAATCGTTTTTCCGTGCCGCACGCCTGCGAGAAAATCCACATGATCCTTCTCGATTCGCTGCCGCCCCCCGCGGCCGTAACCAAGCTGCCGCCGGTGCAATTCCGCATTGACGAATTCCGTATCCACGCCCAGGCCCGCCGGCAAGCCGGAGATCCAGGCAACCAGTGCCTGCCCGTGCGATTCGCCCGCTGTCACAAATCTCAGCATATTTTCGTCAATCCGCCCCGCGTGTCATCGCCGGCCTCACCTGACAATGAACCAGCCGGCCCGCCCACGCCGCCGCGCACACGCACTTCCTCGCGCAACACGGTAAACGGGGCATTCTACCGGACCCTTCGAGTCGCGTAAAGCAATCTACTGCCCTTGACGCCGTGATGTACGGACGATACGCTGTCGAGGCTCACACATCGGGTGTGACGTGCGCAACCACGCCGAGGGTTCGAGGCCAGCCAAAGCCAGATGGCGACTCTAGTCAGCGAGACACTCAAGCAGCAAGTGGTGGCATTTCAGGACTACGCGCTGCTGGTTTTCCGGTCCCTCAAGAACATTTTTACTTCCCCGCGCTATATTCTCGACGGCCTAGAACAGATGGACACGATCGGGGTCGGCTCGCTCCCCATCGTCCTCGTCACTGGTTTCTTCATCGGCGCCGTCATGGTCCTGCAAACTGCCGCGCAGTTCCAGCGTTTCGGCGAAACCGCCCTCACCGGCGACGTGGTCGCGCTGGCCCTGGTCCGTGAATTGGGCCCCACGATCACGGCATTATTGGTCGCCGGCCGAAATTCATCCGGCATTGCGTCGGAATTGGGCTCGATGGTTGTAACCGAACAGATTGACGCGATGCGCGCCATGGGCACCGATCCCATCCGCAAGCTGGTGACTCCTCGCGTGGTTGCCACCATCCTGATGCTCCCGCTGCTCACCACTGCCGCCGATTTTGTCGGCCTGATCGGCGGATACCTGGTATCCCATGCGCAACTCAACCTCTCCGCTGCGCAATTTTGGCAGCGCGCCATCAACGCGCTCGCCTTCGGCGATCTGGTGCAAGGCCTCAGTAAACCCCTGGTTTTCGGACTGATTCTCTCCACCGTCGGCTGCTACCAGGGCCTGAATGTTCGCGGTGGGGCCGAAGGCGTCGGACGCGCCACCACCAGCGCCGTGGTGATCGCATCGGTTTCCATCATCGCCTCCAATTTTTTTCTCAGCCGTCTCCTGCTCTTCATCTTCGAAAAATAACTCTTCGCAAATCTCTTTGCATCCTCTCTCCACCCTTTTCCATCTATAATCCAGTGGATGCAGCCAGCCGCCCCTCACACGCCCCCCGGCGGGAATCGATGATCGAGACCATCCCGGGACAACCCGCCATCCGCTTCGAGGACGTCCACATTGCTTTTGGCGATAACGAAGTTCTTCGCGGGATTTCCTTCGAGGTCGCGCATCGCGAAACCAAAGTCTTACTCGGTGAAGGCGGCACCGGTAAGACGGTCTTGATGAAGCTGACTGCCGGCCTCCTCAAGCCCGATTCCGGCCGCATCTTCGTTCTCGACCACGAAATCAGCGCCATGCCCGAAGAAGATCTCCTCGATTTTCGCCGCCATCTCGGTTTCGTCTTTCAGGAAGGCGCTCTCTTCGATTCCATGGACGTTGCTTCCAACGTCGCCTTTCGCCTGCACGAAGAAAATATCGATGAGGACGAAATCGACCAACGCGTCCGCGAAGCCCTGCAATTTGTCGAGATGGAAGAAGCCCTCGACAAATTTCCCGCCGAACTTTCCGGCGGGATGCGCCGCCGCGTTTCCATCGCTCGCGCGCTGATCGGCCGGCCCGCGGTGGTTCTTTATGATTCACCCACGGCCGGCCTCGATCCGGTCACGTCACAAACGATCATCACTCTGATCCTGCGCCTGCGCGACACCCAGGGCGTATCCTCTTTACTCGCCACGCATCGCCTGCAGGATGCTTTTGGCCTCGCCAATTATCAATTCGACCCTAAGACCGGCCACGTCCGGCATGACGCCACCAGGAGTGCGCGTCCAGCCAACGGCGGCGCCCGCCCGCTCCCGGCCGCAGCGGCTGGTGGTTCGCAGGATGGTCAGCAACTTGCCCCCACCAATATCCTGGTATTGAAAGACGGCGTCGCCTATTTCGAAGGGCCCGCCGAATCCGTTTTGAAATCTTCCGATCCCTATTTGAAGGAATATCTGGCTTTTGTGGGACAAGATGATCGGGCTCAAACTCACTGAGGAGGATGGGAAATGGCGCAACGGAAAGAATTGAGCTGGTCGGAATTACGCGTGGGTCTCTTCGTCTTGGCGGCGTTGTTCATTCTCGGCGTAGCTCTGATTTGGGTCACTGGCGGCGGCAACCTCAGCCCCAAATACACGCTGAAAACCTACTTGCCGGAAGTCCAAGGCGTTGCCGCCGGCGCGCCCGTGCGTCTGGACGGCGTCGAAATCGGCAACGTCGACGCCATCCGCATGAATCCGCATCCTTCCGCTCCGTCTCAAAATATCGAGCTGGTCCTTCGCGTGAATAAAAAGTTTCAGACCAACATCCGCTCGGATTCGGTCGCGCAGCTCATCACCGAAGGATTGCTCGGGAACCGCTATGTCAGCATTAAGCGCGGCTTTGCCGGCCAGGAAATCCCCAATGGCGGGGTTGTGCCGGGCTCGACGGAGGAGTCCATGAAGGACATTGTCCAGCGCGGCGCCGAAGTGGCTCAGAATTTGGACGTGCTCTCCAAACAATTAGGCGAGATCGTTGAAGAGGTCCATGAAGGCCGGGGAACGATTGGAAAGCTCCTCACCGATCAAACACTCTACAACCACATGAATGACACGCTGGCGAACGCGGACGAGATCATCACTGCCGCTCGCAACGGGCAGGGTACCGTCGGCAAACTGCTCGTTTCCGACGAGCTGTACAACAAAGTCAATGCCAGTGCCGCCCAGGTGGATGCCGTTCTCACCGACATTCGCGCACAGAAAGGCACCTTCGGGAAATTTATTTATGATCCCGCCGTTTATGACAACGCCAGAACCTTCCTCGATCGCGGCAATGCATTCTTCGCCGACGTGCAGGCGGGGAAGGGCACCCTCGGAAAACTGGCCGCCGACGAAACCCTCTACAATAATTTGCGCGACGCTTCCGCGAACGTGAAGGAAGTCACCGCCAAACTCAACACCGGCCAGGGCACTCTCGGAAGATTTTTCAGCGACCCTCAGTTCTACGACAATGCCACCGGACTGTCCGGCGACCTGCGCCTGCTCATCGGCGACTTCCGCAAAAACCCCAAAAAATTCCTACACGTAAAATTGTCGGTCTTCTAGCCGCCCATCCAGCCTCGACGCCCTAGATCCGGCCAAGGATCAAATGTTTTTTCGGTCATCCCGAGCGTAACGAGTCGCCTGCGCCTCGAATGGCTAGGAGCGAGGGATCGCGAGCATACGTAGGCTCCGAAGAATCAGAAGCCTGAGCAACACTCCCGACCCCTCATTCCGCCGCCCTCGATCCGCCTGCGGAACAAATGTTTCCCGGTCATCCTGGCGTTTTTTGGTCATCCCGAGCGAAGCGCGTCGCCAGCGCCCCGAGAGGCTCGGCGCGAGGGATCGCTAGCAATCGTAAATTCTAAAGAAACAGAAGCCTACTCCGCACCATCCACTCCTCACTCCACCGGCGAAAACTCGATCGCCCGGTCTCGAATCGCTCGCAAGTCCAGCTTTCCCGTCCCCAGCACCGGAAACTGCTCCACCCGGAAAAACTGATTCGGCCGCGGGATCCACAAATTCGGCAAATCGCTTTTGGACAGTTTCTCGATCACATCTTTCAACGCATCTTCCGCCAGCGTGTGCAGCACCACCAGCCGCTCGCCTTTCTTCCCATCCGGGACCCCGGTCACAACGAATGTCTGCTCCGTCGCTTCCGCCAGTTCGTGCAATTCTTCTTCAATCCTGATGTGCGGCACCATTTCGCCGCCAATCTTGCTGAACCGCGAGAGACGGTCCGTAATCGTCAGGAATCCATCTTCGTCCACCGACGCAATATCACCGGTCACGTACCATCCATCCTTCAACACTTCCGCCGTCTTATCCGGCCGTTTCAGATATCCCTTCATCACATTCGGCCCGCTCACCAGCAGCAAACCCGGTTGACCGATCGGCAGCGGCTCCATCGTTTCCGGGTCTACGATCCGCGTGCTCACTCCCGGCAGGGGATGGCCGATTTTGCCTCGCTTCGACCCCACTTGCCGGAATCCCGGCGCGCGGAAGTCGCGCGTGTTCACCGCCACCACCGGCGAACATTCCGTCGCCCCGTATCCTTCCATCGGCCGGACTCCGAACCGATCTTCAAACGCCAGCGACAGCCTTTCCGGCAATTTCTCCGCCCCCGCCATCACGAATTGCACGCTGCCAAAATCCTCCGGCGAACAGCGCCGCAAATAGGCCTGCAGGAATGTCGGCGTCGAGAGTAGAAACGTCACTTGGTAGGCGCGCACCAATTCGCCGATCGCTCCCAGGTCTAGCGGATTCGGATGATACACAACACCCACTCCCAGCACCGCCGGCAGGCACAGCGTCACCGTAAATCCAAACGAATGAAAAAATGGCAGCACGCCGAGCATGCAATCCTTGCGCCCCAGCATGAACGTCTGCCCCACCTGCTCGATGTTGGACGCGATGTTGTAATGCGTCAGCATCACGCCCTTCGGATCTCCCGTGCTCCCGCTTGAAAATATGATCGTCGCCAGGTCATCCAGGGTCGCCAGGTGCTTGCCGCCATAGAGGCGCTCGATCCATCGCGCCGGCAAACACCACATCAACAGCGCGATTATTTTTTCCATCAGCCGCGGATTGGCCGCCGCGTCCTCCAGCAAAATCGTCTCCGTCGGCACTTCCACTTTCAACTTTTCCAGCAGCGCCTTCGACGTGACCACCGTCATCAATTCGCACTGCTTCGCGCACGATGCCAGCGCCGCGTTTGACGCCGTATAATTTAAATTGACCGGAATTTTCCCCGTCAGCATCGCCGCGAAATTCACCATCGCTCCCGGCACCGACGGCGGCAGCATGATCCCCACCATTCCTTGCCCTTCCCACAGTTTCCGCAGCCGCCGCGCCAGAAATAATGTCCCCAGCAGCGCCGCTCCGAATTTCACTCGCGGCCGCCGCGCGTCGCTCATCGCGAACCGGAAGGGATGCCGGTGCGCCGAGCCCACGAACGACCGGTGCAACGGCCGCAGCCGCGGCTTGTGATTGCGATACGCCGCCGTCGCCAGTTCCTGCACCGCCTGCCGCACCTCGAACGGTGTCGAACTCGGCGGCATCGGTTTTCCGAAACTTACCGTCACCGGATACGGAATCCGCCGCGGAAACTTCCACAAAAACCGCCCTTTCTCGTAGCTGAAAATGCTCCCCCAAACGCCGTCCAGATTCACCGGCACAATCGGCGCATCCACCCCGCGCATGATTCGCTCGAATCCGCGGCGGAACGGCAGCATCTGCCCGATTCGCGTGATCTGCCCCTCCGCGAATATGCACACCACTTCGCCCGCCTGGATTGCCTCGCTCGCCTCGCGCAGCGACTTCAGCATGTCTCGCGGTCGCAACTGCGAGGAAATCGGAATCGAGCGCAACAGCTTCGCGAACGGTTTCACGATCGGTTTGTCGTAGATGTCCTTGAACAGGATGAAGCGAATCGGCCGGTCCGTCGACGCGATCAGCAGCAGTCCATCCACCAGCGACATGTGATTGGCCACAAATAGCGCGCCGCCGCGTTCCGGAATGTTGTCGCGCCCTTCCACGCGAATCCGGTACATGGAATGCGTCAGCATCCACAGCACCAGCCGCAACAGGGAATCGGGCAGCAGCACCACTACATAGACGGTCGCCAGCGCCGTAAGTCCCGCCGTAATCATGAAAATCTTGACCGGGTCGGGATGCCCCACCTTGATCATGATGAATTGCGCCACCGGCTGCAGCGCGATCCCCACGAACGACAGCAAATTCGCCGCGGCGATCACTCCGCCCTTGTGTTCCGCCGGCGGCCGGTGCTGGATCAATGCATTGATCGGCACCGCAAAAAATCCCGCAAAAAATCCCAGCACCGCAAGGTGCGCTGCCACCGAGTCGTAGCTCAAATGCGGACGCCCCAGCAGCGCCGCCATCACCGTGATTCCAATCGAGCCCAGCGGAATCAACCCGTATTCGATTTTATTTCCGGAAAGATATCCGGCGGCAAAGCTGCCCAGGCCGATCCCGATCGTTACCGCCGCCATCAGCAAGCTGGTTTTGGTGTCGCTCGCGTGCAGGATGTCTTTCGAATACAGAACAATATTAATCAGCAGCAGCGAGCCCAGGAACCAGAAGTAGATATTCCCGGTCACTGCCAGCTTCAGCACGCGGTCCTGGCCGATCAATTTCATCTGCGTCCATAAATCGCCGGCCAGATTCGCGCGGAATTTCTTGGTGGGATCGGCCGGCGGCACCTTCGTAATCCCCAGGCTCGTCACCAGACCCACCACGGAAAGTCCGATTAAAATAAATCCCGACCACTGCTGTCGCCCGTGAAAATACACCGAAAGCGCCGCCGCAAAAATCGTCCCCGTCAGCACCGCCATAAATGTCCCTAATTCCAGAATCCCGTTGCCCCAGGAAAGTTTTTTCTCCGGCAGCACTTCCGGCAGCAGCCCGTATTTCGACGGGCCAAAAAGCGCCGCCTGAGTCGCCACCAGGAAGACCGCCAAAATTTCCAGGGTCAAATGGTTCAGCGCCAGGCCGGCCAGCGCCAGGCACATCACCGCGATTTCCATGAATTTCGTCGCGATGGTCACGCTACGCTTGCTGAAGCGGTCCGCCAGGTATCCGCCCGGCATGGAAAAAATCAGGAAGGGAATTGCGAAGAGCAACGGGATGCCCACTTCAAACAACATGTCGCGCCGCGCCACCGGCAGGCCCATGTCCAGCACCAGGTATCCGGCCAGCCAGCGCAACGTGTTATCGCTGAACGCGCCCTGGAACTGCGTCGCGATCAAACTCCAAAATCCCAGCCGCCATGGGGCGTGCCCCGGCGCGTTTTGTATGTTCGCGGTTTCGCTCATGGAGCGAGCCAGACCGGCAGCACGCCATCGCTGCCGCATTCATGGCCAATGGAAACTAATCCGCGCAGTCTATCGGGAGAGCCACCCTTAGGCAAGTGGCCGGATGCCTGCATCGCTCGCTTCCCCCTAGAGGGCGCTGCTCGTTTACGCTGAGCTTCGAAGGGCTGCACCTGGAGTTTACCCCGATGCCTTTGATCGGGGCCCGCTCTTGCAAGGTGTTACGATGCATTGACCGGGTTAGCCAGCCGCCGGTGGAGGTGACCAAAGATGAGTTCGCAGCAACCACAGAATAAGCGTGAAATCCCCATCGCGGAAGTCGTCCGCTTGATAAACCTTGTGAATTACCAGGAAGGGGCCGTTGTCAGCCGGACGTTAGTCAACCGCGCGACGGGAACAATCACGCTGTTCGCCTTCGATGAGGGCCAAGGCTTGAGTGAGCATACAGCTCCGTTCGACGCAGTGGCGCATCTGCTCGAGGGCGAAGCGGAAATTACGGTTTCTGGCAAGCCGCTACGGACGACGGCAGGCGAAGCGGTTCTCATGCCGGCACATCAACCTCACTCTCTGAAGGCCCTCAGTAGATTCAAAATGCTGCTGACGATGATCCGCTCCTGAGCGACCCGCACCGCACCCAGTCGCCTCGCGAAGGGCTTCGGCATCCGTGCGCTCGAACTGGATTACGTCCTCACCAGCCTCCCCAATAATGCCAGCAAAACCCAGAATCGCTTTCGCATTGCCTTCGGAGTTTCCTACCACATGGGCAAACACGCTGCAGCCAGCTCCTCCCAGCCCTGAACGATTAGCCCTTCATCCCGCTCTTGTAGCGCCGCCCCTTTAGTGCGCGCATCTTGGATCCCGATGCCTTTAATCGGGGCACACTCTTCCACAAAAGCTGCCGGCGGTCACTCACGGATTTCCGAGCGCGCGCCGCGCTTTGGAATAATCGCCGGTGCGGCTGGTCCAATTACTCGCCAACGTTCCCATCGCCCAGCCGAGCGCAACCAGAAAAAACAACTTGCTCCACGGGAGATGCGCCCGCCTTGCACAGAGCGCATACAGCGTTGGCACCACGGCGGAAGACGTCACTCCCGCAGACCACATGATCGCTCTGGCCATCGGGCTGGCCTTTTGCATCGAGGCCTTCTCCGTCTGCACTCCAAAAAAAGGAAGATGTTCGAACACCCACCGCAGTCCACCAGGCCAACCTTCTGGATTCCCAGTCCCGCCCACAGTGTAAAACGCGAATCGAATCCCCAAAATTCGTCCCA
>JBGQGW010000137.1:0-10655 GCA_041497605.1 Terriglobia bacterium
AGATCGCCGAGGCCTTGCGCGTGACGCTTTCCCCACAGGAGCTCGAAGCCCTGGCCGTCAAGCCCACGGAAAACCTGCAGGCCTACGATCTTTTTCTCCGCGGTAAGCGCTACGCGCGGCGGCAAACCCGTCAGGACCTCGAATTCGCCCTGCAGATGTTCGAGAACGCGGCAGTCTTGGACCCCAGCTTCGCTCTGGCCTATGCCGCCTGCGCCAACGCCTGTGCCATGTTTTACTGCAATTACAGCCGCGATCAGTTGTGGGTGGAACGCGCACGGGAGGCTTCCGGCAAGGCCGTGGCCCTGCGCTGGGACCTGCCCGAAGTGCAGGTCAGCCAGGCCTGGGTCCTTTACGCCGCGGAACTGCACAACGAAGCAGTGCGCATGGTCAAAAAGGCCATCGAGCGCAAGCGCGACTGCGAGGGCGCCTATTACATGCTCTGCCGCGCCCTGTTCGCCGCGGGACGCTACCAGGAAGTTGTGGACGTTGCGGAATCCGCCATCGAAGCGAGCGGTGAGGATTACAACGTTTATGTGCCCATCCTGAATTCTTTGGGCGCCTTGAAGAAAGATGAAGCCAAGCGCAGCATGGCCAACAGATTCGTCGTCGCGCTCGAGAGCCACTTGAAACATGTGCCCGAGGATGCGCGTGCGCGAGTTCTGCTGGGCTTCTACTACGCCGAATCCGCACGGGAAGAGGACGCTGTGCGCGAACTCAACCTGGCCGTCACCTTGCGCGCCAACGAATCCTCGATTCTCTACAATGCGGCTTGCGTCTACTGCAGTCTGAAAAGAAAGCCGGAAGCCCTGGATGCTTTGCGCAAGGCCTGGGAAGCTGGTTTTCAGGATGCCGTGTGGGCGCGCCGCGACCCGGACATCGCCATCCTGCACGGCGACCCGGAGTTTGAGCGCCTGTACCCGGAAAAGCCCGCCTCACCGCCCGCCTCCGTCTCCCACTAGTTCGACTCGATCTATTCAGACAGGTGTCAGATAACTGCTCAGGACAGGATGTCCCACGAACTAATGGCCCCAATGCCCGATTACGCGCTCATCGGAAACCGACCCACTACCACCAGCGCCCTTCGCTTGATTACCGCCTGAGAGAGTGATAATTTCAGCCTGCCAAGACTGTAACTGCTCGCGCCCGTCCCATATGGATTCCGCGAAATCAAAGCAATCGGATGCTCCGAGTTGGCCCCAGTCGCCTGGGGACGCTAAATCCCTCCCCGCAGGCACTTTTTGGCGCGTGGAAGGCAGCCTGCTGAACCTGACCGCAGTTCGCCCCATCGGCTTTTTTGCCTGGAATGCGCAGAGTTTCCTCGAGCGGTGGGCACGCCGGGGAACGATGGGCGTTCTCGCGGTACTGCGGCCGTTCCTATATCTTACGCATCGGGTGTTTGCCACCCGGGTGCTGCATTCGGTGCTCCGGGGAGTGAGCGAAGATCGCCTCCATTTGCTCGGCGATGAATATTTCCAGTACGTCCTCAAACCACGGCTGAAGCCGGCCGGCGTGGCGAAACTCAGGGAAGCGATGGCTTCGGGCGGCCCCGTGGTTCTGGTGAGTCAGGGACTCAACTACATTATGGACCCGCTGGCGAAGTACCTGGGCGTCGAGAAGATTCTCTGCAATCGCCTGGAATTTCGCGAAGGGATCGCTACGGGACGCCTGCTTTTCCCCGTGGTCCGGCCGCGTGGGGCGTTCGCTCGCTTCCTAGGCACCGCCGCGGATGGGCGCACATCGCTCGAAAAGCTGGCGCGCAACCTGGGTTTTGCGGGACATCCGGAAGCAATCACCGCGTCCATCCGCTCCGTGCGGCGGACACCGCCCCAGGTTCACCGCCCGGTTGTGCATTACACACCCAAGACCCAGATTCCGCGCCTCTCCGTGCGCGAATCGCTGAAGGGCAAGAATATTCTCCTGATCGGCGCCACCGGATTCATTGGAAAAGTCTGGCTGGCGAATTTGCTGAGCGATCTGCCGGAAGTTCGCAAAATTTATCTGCTTATCCGGCGAAATCGCTCGACAACGGCGTTGCAGCGCTTCGAACGGATCGTCCAGGAGTCTCCTGTTTTCGATCCGCTGGTGGAGCGATACGGCAGCCGGTTCGGCGCCTTCTTGAGCCAGCACGTAGAAGTGGTGGATGGCGACGCAGGGAAACCTGACCTGGGGCTCGACACCGCGACGAAGAATCGTCTCGCGGGCTCGCTCGATTTGATCGTCAACAGCGCGGGGCTCACCGACTTTAATCCTGACTTGCGCGACGCGCTCGCCTCCAATGTGGACGCCATCGCCTACTTGCTCGGCTTCCTGCGCGCCTGCGATCATGCGGCGCTGCTGCACCTTTCCACTTGTTACGTGGCTGGGGCGCGCGATGGACGCATCCTTGAGAAGCTGGAACCCAACTACACGCCTGCGAGTATCACGGGCTTCGATGCCGAACACGAATGGCAATCGCTTCATGAACTCATTCACCAAGTAGAAACGCAAGCCGAGAGCGCAGAAGTGACCGAGGAGCTTCGACGCCAGGCTCTCAAGAAGCAGCATGCGGCAAAAGATTTGCAAGGTGTGGCGCTCGAAAACCAGATTCGCAAGAATCGCGTTCGCTGGCTTCGCACACAGTTGACCGAGGCCGGCACGCGGCGCGCCAACGAACTTGGCTGGCCGAATACTTATACCTTGACGAAAGGTCTCTCGGAGTCGCTCATTCAGAAACACGGAGCGGGACTTCCCATTGCTATCGTCCGCCCGGCCATCGTCGAGTCTTCCGTGGAAAAGCCGTTTCTGGGCTGGAACGAAGGCATCAACACCTCGGCGTCGCTTTCCTATCTCCTCGGCACATACTTCCGCCAGCTTCCGACCAACGAGCGCAAATGCCTGGACATTATTCCGGTTGATCTTGTCTGCCGCGGCATGACGTTGATCTCCGCCGCGCTCATCGAGCGGCGTCACCAGGAGGTTTACCAGCTCGCGACTTCCGTGACCAATCCCTGCAATATGCGCCGCTCGATCGAGCTGACCAGCTTGGCGCACCGCAAGCACTATCGAACGCAGAACGGGTTCCGCCACTGGCTCCGTTCGCGGTTCGACGCGATTCCGGTCTCAAAATCACGCTATCAGAAACTTTCCGCCCCGGCGCAAAAGGCCGTGGTGCAGGCAATTAATCGCAGCATTGTCTCGACAATGCCTTTTGTGCGTTCGCCCTTGGTACGCCGCGAGCGCGAACTCGATCGGGTGATCAAGCTCGTCACTCTATTCGAGCCCTTCATTCTGCACAATGATCATACGTTCGAGGCCGACAATGTCGAACGGCTCGCCGCGGCGCTCCCACCGGACGAGCGCGGCCCCTTCGGCTACGATGCGCGTTCGCTCGATTGGTGGGATTACTGGATCAACGTGCACATTCCGGCGTTGCGCAAGTGGTGCTATCCTCTGATCGAAGGCCGTCCGCTGGAATCCCGGCCTCACCGCGATATTCACCTTCTTGCCGAACCACCGGCGCGCGATGAGGAGGCATCTCGAGCTTCCCGGGCTGCCCCGGCTGGGTCGACCTGAGAAACCAACCACCGTGGCCATCTTCCTCACCGGATCCACTGGATACATCGGTGCACACGTCGCCGCGAACCTTCTGGATAGCTCCGCCGAATCGCTCAACCTGCTCGTCCGCGCGCACAATGACCAGGAATCCCGCGAACGGCTGTGGCGTTCCTTCCAGTTGCACATGAATTTCCAGAGTTTTCGTGAAGTTCTTGACTCGCGCATCCATATTTTCCGCGGCGACTTGACGGGGGAAAAATTCGGGCTTGTCGAGGAGGGCTACCGGCAGCTCGTCCGCTCGACGGATTCGATTGTGCATTGCGCCGCATCGCTGAATCGCAAGTCGGAAAAAAGCTGCCTGAACGTGAACCTGCGCGGCACGCTGGAAGTGGTGCAACTGGCCATGCGCGCGCGCGACAATCACGGCCTGCGCCGCTTCAGCCATGTGAGTACGGTGGCCGTCGCCGGGCAACGCAGCAATGAAGTGGTGACAGAGGACAAATCCATTGAGTGGGATCGCTCCGACTACGATCCCTACGCTCGCACCAAGAAATTCTGCGAGCACATGATTCGAAAGCTGCTGCCGGATGTGCCCCGGACGATTTTCCGTCCCAGCATCGTCCTGGGCGATAGCCGGCGGCCGGAAACCAATCAATTCGATATGGTGCGGGCATTTGTGTTTCTCGCCGGGCTTCCCATCCTGCCTTTTCGCCCGGGCGATCGAATCGACATTGTTCCGGTGGATTATGTCGCTGGCGCGGTCGCCTCTTTGCATCTGAAGGAAAAACCGGCCTTTGACACCTATCATCTATCTTCCGGCGCCGGCGCGGAAACGTTTCAGCAACTCACCGTTGCGCTCTCCGCGGCGCAGGGCAAACGCGCACCCGCTTACATGCCGGGGCTCGAGGGCCCTTCGACGCGAATGGTGCATGCACTCGCGAATCGCTCCGGAAAAATCGGCGGCGTCGCCACGCTGCTGAAAGTCTTCTTGCCTTATCTCGTCTGGAACACGGTGTTCGACAATTCGCGTGTCGTGGCGGAGATGGGCCGCACGCCCGCGCGATTTTCCACCTACTGTTTCCCGCTGCTGAAGTTCAGCCGCGAAAATCACTTCTCGTACAAATACCAGGAATGGCCCGCGACCGGCTCCGAGCCCGTCCGGGCCTCCGTCGCAGGGGATTCCACCGCATGATGGACTTCGTTCTCGAAGCCTGGGTCAGCGGCCTGGTCGAGCTGGCGCAGTTAAAGTGGATGTTCGGCGCGGGAGTAACCTGGAAACCGGGCGAAAAGCTTCGCTTACTTTTCCCCAGCTACAATGGCACCCGCAATACCGGCGCGGATGTGCGTGTCGAAGAAATTCTCCGGCAGGTGAGGCGGATCCTCGGCGAACAAAACATATCGCTCAGCGTGATGACCTACAACCCTGAGTTTACGCGCGGATATTTCGGCGACGCGCAGCAGGTTCAACTGCCGATGCTGTTCCCGCCGTTCCTCTCCAGCGAGGTGCCGAAATATCACGGCGTCGTTGCAGCCGAAGGCTCGATGTTCAAAAGCAAATTCGCGAATGCGCTGACCACCATGATGATCGGTTCACTCGGGATCGCTGCCGCGCAGAACAAACTGTCGATCGGCTACGGCGCTGAGGCAGGCGCCATGGATCCCATGCTCCAGAAAATGTGCCGGCGATTCTGCTCCGAATCATTCATCATCACGCGCAATCCCGAATCGCAGGCCGTGCTCAGCGGCCTCGGAATTTCCAGCGAGCTCGGCACGGACACCGCTTGGACTTTCGAGCCGCTGGGGCCGGAATACGGCCGGAAAGCTTTGCGCGATGCCGGGTGGGACGAGAAAGCGCCGGTACTCGCGCTCTGCCCCATCCATCCATTCTGGTGGCCGGTGAAAGCATCGCTCGCCAAGGCTGTGGCACGGACATTTGCAGGCGCTTACAAAGAAAGCCACTATCGCTCGATCTATTTCCACAAGTCCGGAGCGGAGGTAACGGCGGCTTACCTGCGTTATTTGGAAGCGATCGCCGGCGCGGTTACCCGTTTTCGGAAAGACCACAATGTTTTTCCGATCGTTGTAGCCATGGAACGCCTGGATCGAGACGCCTGCGGCCGGGTGGCCGCTCAACTTGGCGGAGCTCCGGTCTTCACTTCCGACGAATACAATATGTATCAGCTTGTCAGCATCCTTCGCTCCAGCCATCTGGTAGCTTCTTCGCGTTATCACGGTATCGTCACGTCCATGCCTGGGCTGGTCCCGTCGCTGGGGATCACCATGGATGAACGCATTCGCAACTTGATGCATGAGCGCGGTCAAGATCATTTGTCACTCGGCGTTGACGACGCGGAGCTCGAGGACAAGCTCACCGAAGCCCTGATAACGCTCACTCGAGAATCCGACTCCGTCCGCGATGGCATCGGCCGCACCGTCGTGAAAAACCTGAAGCTGATGGCTCGCATGGGGACCTATTTCGAAGATCGTGTCGCACTCCGGTACCCGGAATTCCCCATTCGCACAGGTTCACTCACCTGGGAGGACTACTTGCCGCCGCTCAGTCCCACGCTGCGCAAGCTGCTCGAACTCTACGACTCGCAAGATCGCACCCTGGAAGCCAAGTCCGCCTGATGGGAAGCGGGAGAAACGCTTGATGTTGCGCGAGAAAATGGCGGCGAAAGGTTTGGGAGGAGATAAAGGATTTCGCTGGCGCGGCGGGGAAATCACGCGGTTTGAAGGATTGAGCGATGCCGTCTTCGCCTTCGCCGTGACCCTTCTGATTGTCTCCCTCGAAGTCCCGAAAAGCTTCAGCGATCTGTTGATTACCATGCGCGGATTTTTCGCGTTCGCCATCTGCTTCGGGCTCCTGATGGGCACCTGGTATCAGCAATACATCTATTTCCGGCGCTACGGTCTGCAGGATATGTTCACAATCGTGGTGAACTCCGTATTGCTCTTTGTCGTGCTTTTCTATATTTACCCGCTCAAGTTTCTATTCACTCTGCTGGTGAACCAGTTCATGGGGATTCCCGCTGTCTTCCGGCAAGCGGATGGCACCCTGGCTTCGGTGATTGAAAAATACCAGCTTCCAACCCTCATGATCGTCTACAGCGCCGGCTTCATGGCAATTTCGCTCGTCTTCGCGCTCCTGTTCTGGCACGCCTACCGCAATCGCGCCCAACTCGATCTCAACCCACTCGAATTGTTCGACACTCGCACCAGCGCAGGCTATGCCCTCATCAATAGCGCCGTTGGCCTTATTTCGATTCTAATCGCCATTATCGGCGGAGTGGAGCACGCCCCGTGGGCAGGCCTGATTTATCCCATTCTGCTCGCGCCTTTGTGTACTGTTTTCGGCATGGTCACAGGACGGCGGCGCAAGCGTTTCGAATAAATCTAAGCGGCGATCCAAATGAATTTCCTCGAGATCATTTTCGAACGCTTGCGGCGGGACGGCGAGGAGCCGGTCCTGCAGGAAATCCGCGACGGCAAGATTGACTCCGTGAGCGGGCGTGAATTTCTCGCATTGATACAGACGGCACGCGAATTCTTGCGGCAGGCCGGGCTCCACAAGCGCGATCGCTGTGCTTTGCTCGCGCCGAACAGTATCCGCTGGGCCGCCCTTGACCTGGCGCTGATGGCGGAAGGCATCGTTGTCATTCCACTCTATGCGCGGCAAGCACCCGCCGAACTAGCCGGCATGATTAAGGACGGCAGCCCTTCGCTGGTCTGCTGCGGTGATGAAATATTGCTCGATGCCGTCAAAAATCATTTGTCCGAGGCCACCCCGCTTGTGACGCTCGAGACTGTCTTCGCGAATATTTCAGCATCCTCTGGCAACCGGGCGCTGGAAAATCCCACCCCGCTTGCCGGCGATGATCCGGTCACAATCATCTACACCTCCGGCACATCCGGTGAGCCCAAGGGAGTGGTGCTGATCGTTCGAAATCTGAATCACATGCTTCCCTGCACGAATGACCGGTTGGATCGCCTGATGGGCCCGCGCCAGGAGCCCGACCGGGTGTTCCACTATCTGCCGCTCAACTTTGCGGGGTCATGGATTATCTTGCTCACCTGCCTTTCGCGCCACAGCGTAGTCGCACTTTCCACGGACCTTACGAAGCTGGGCGATGAATTGAAATTGGCGGCGCCGAATTATTTTCTAAACGTCCCCACACTGCTGGAACGAGTTCGCGCCAAAATTGAGGACCAAATCAAGCAACGCAGCAGCATGGCTGCATCTCTTTTCGATAAGGCCAGGAAAGCCGGGCTCCGGTTGCATCATGAGGAAGCCAAACCCATGGACCCGATCTGGATAGCCGTCGCGAACGCATTCATGTTTCCGTCGATCCGCAAGAGCCTGGGGCCGAATTTGAAGGCTCTCATCTGCGGGTCAGCACCGCTGGCGATCGAGACTCAACTTTTCTATGCGATGCTCGGCGTCCCCGTTCTACAGGGATATGGTTTGACGGAGACGACAGCCCTTTGCACGCTCGATGATCCCCACGCCGTTGAGCCAGGCCGCGTGGGACTAGCCATTCCCGAAGTCCAGATGCTGCTCGGCGAAAACCAGGAAATCCTGGTCCGCGGTCCTAATGTCTTTTCTGGATATTGGAACAAGCCCGAGGCCACCGCTCGCGTCCTGCAAGACGGATGGTTCCACACAGGCGATCAGGGCGAAGTGAATGCCGCCGGCAACTGGCGGATCATCGGCCGCTTGAAGGAACTGATTATTTTGAACTCGGGCCACAACATCGCTCCCGAGCCAATCGAAGATAAGCTGCTCAGGTCGCTCCCCCGCGCGCAGCAAGTGATGCTCTACGGGGACGATCGCAGTTACCTGGTGGCGCTGGTCAGTGTCGCTGCCTCGAATGCCCTCACCCGCGAACAAGTCGAGACCGCGGTCGCGCAGGCGAATGCCGGTCTGCCACACTACAAGCAGATTCGCAATTTCTATTTCGGCCCAAACCTTTTTACCATTGAGAATGGACTGTTGACGGCCAACGGCAAGCTGAAACGCTCCATGATTGCCGCCCACTTTCACGAGGCGATCGAAGACATGTACCGCAAGCCACAGTCTTAAATGGTATTGACGCCTCCCTTCCCGGCGCCCGCCGTTTGTTACCTCTCAAAAAGCTTGCGACGAATCCCCGCTGTAGTTAGTGTATGGGCTGCAAATGAAACAATATCGCGGTGAAACACTCTCCTGGGGCCTCGCCGACGGCGTTGTCGAGGTGGAACTCCATCGTCCGCCCTGCAACGAGATCGGTTCGGCCACACTTGCCGAGCTGGAACGCTTCATTCCCGAACTCGCGGCCGCCGAAAAAGAAGCCAGCGTCCTCATCCTTTTCAGCTCGCGCAACTCCGGCTTTTGCGCTGGGGCTGATCTGCGCGAACTCTACTCCAGCTCAAAACATCTCCCTGCGCCCGAGCGTCTTGCCGGAGTGCGCGATTTTCTGACGCGAATTCACCGCGTGCTGAATGCGATTGACTCATCACCGCTCACCACGATTGCAGCCGTACACGGCGTCACGTTTGGTGGCGGCTTCGAGCTGGCTCTTGCCTGCGACCTGATCATCGCCGACAAGATGGCGCGGTTCTGCTTTCCGGAATTGCGCCTCGGACTCATACCGGGCTTTGGCGGAATCCCGCGGCTCAAGCGAGACCTCGGCAACTCCGTGGTGCGCGACCTGCTCCTGACTGGCCGGAGCATCAACGTGACCAAGGCGCAGGCAATCGGCCTGGTCAGCCAGATCGCCGCGGAAGGGGAGGCCCTGCGCCTGGCTCGCTCCACCGCCGCGCAAGTGAAGAAATTCGACCGCGCTACCGCCGCAGCCGCCAAGCAATTCATCAAGCCGGTCCCGTATGAAGAATTGCAGCGCGAGATTGAAATTTTCTGCGAGCTTTTCACGCGGCCGGCGGTCGAAGCCGGCCTCCGCAAATTTGTCGAGAGTAGCGAAGTTCTGCCTTATTTGCCGTGAATCTTCACATCGGAGAGGGGTACCCGGATATGACACAAGAAATGGCTCATCGCGAGCCTCCGTGCTCCAAGCATTCTGTAAGGTGAAGGATCAGCGACCGCGGCGTCTGCAAGCGTGAGACGGGCGGCGGACGGAGAATGAATTTGAGCACTCGAGGAGCAACAACGCTATGAAGCGCACGTCAGCTTGCCGCAATTCGCGAGGATTCATCGCTCTACGAACGATCGCCGCGCTCATGTTGCCGGCGTTGCTCTTGTCGTGCGCAGTCTTCGCGACATTTGCCAGCAAACCCGCGACGGCTCAGGCGCGCAGATTCAACCTATCGGACATACCAAAGATTGTGACTGCCGCCGACGCGCAGATTTCCCCCGACGGCAAATCGATTGCTTTCGTGGTTTCGCGCTCGAATATGGAAACCGATGGCCACGATCGCCAGCTCATATTGATCGACATTGCGACTGGCGCGCAGCGCCCGCTCACTTTCGAACGCAAGGACGTCGGATCACCGCGTTGGTCTCCCACAGGAGACCGCCTTGCATTCGAGGCTCTCTTCCGCACGGGCAAACAGGATCAGCAGCAAGTGTTTGTCCTCCCGATGGAGAGCGGCGGTGAAGCATTCAAAATAACCGATGCCACTAATGGAATTGAGCAATTTGCCTGGAGCCCGGATGGCCGGCAGATCGCTTTCGTCACCGCCGACGACGCGCCAAACAAAAAGGAAATTGAAAAGCACAACGACGCATTCGAAGTTGATGATGACGATTTTCTGACCACCGCGGCGCCAACCCCGTCGCATATCTGGTTGATTTCGGCGCAGGGAGGCAATGCCCGGCGGCTTACCTCAGGTTCCTGGAGCCTGCCGAAAAGCGCGCCGCCCAGTCCGCCCGCCTCGCCGGTTTCCTGGTCGCCGGACGGCAAATGGATTACGTTCGTCAAACAATCCAATCCGCATTACGGCGATTCTGATGAAGCCACTGTTCAGATTTTAAACGTGGAAACCGGCGAAATCCGGAAACTGACGAATCACGAAAAATTTGAAGGCTTCAGTAACTTTTCGCCCGACGGATCCCAGATCGCTTACTGGTATCCCCGCGACAATGATCCGAATAATGAAAACGAAATCTACGTGGCGCCCGCGGC